>JAZBPT010000001.1:0-10533 GCA_036351755.1 Wenzhouxiangella sp.
CCCGGCCGCGACGACGCCGAGGCCCTGGGCGACTACGTGCGCTGGTTCGACGAGTCCTTCATCGGCGCCACCGGCAGCGAGGAACAGCTCGCCGCGCTCACCAAGCAGCTCGGCATCTACTTCGCCCTCGACGAGCCCGATCCCGAAACGGGCTTCTACACGGTGGACCACTCCGCCTCGATCCTGATCGTCGACCCGCAAGGCCGGCTTTACGGCCGTTTCGGACCGCCGCTGGATCGCCAGGCCATCGCCGCCGACCTGTTCGCGCTGGCGCGATGAAGGGCCCGCTCGCGGTGCGGCTGCGGGTCTGGCCGCAGTACCTCCTGCCGCAGAAGCCGCTCACCGCCATCGCCTGGCGCCTGTCCTCTTGCCGCTGGCGCTGGTTCAACCAGCCCTTCATCCGAGTTTTCGCGAAGCTCTTCGGCGTGGACCTGGGCGAAGCCCGACGCAAGTCGCCGGCCGAGTACGAGAACTTCAACGACTTCTTCACCCGCGCCCTCGACGAGGGCGCACGCCCGCTTGCCGACGAGCGCCACCGCATGGTCTGCCCCTCCGACGGTACCGTCAGCCAGCTTGGGCGCCTGCGCGGCGACACCATCCTGCAGGCCAAGGGCATCGACTACACCGCCGCCGAGCTGCTCGGCTCGGCCGAGCGCGCCGCGTCCTTCGAAGACGGTCATTTCGTCACCGTCTACCTGGCGCCGAAGGACTACCACCGCGTCCACTCGCCAATCGCCGGCAAGGTGGTCGAGGAAGTGCGCGTGCCCGGCAAGCTGTTCAGCGTCTCGGCCAACACCACGCTGGCCGTGCCCAGGCTGTTCGCGCGCAACGAGCGCATGGTGGCCATGCTCGAGACCGAGCACGGCCCCGTCGCCGTCGTGATGGTCGCCGCCATGCTGGTGGCCGGCATCGAAACCGTCTGGGGCGGCCCCGAAGACCGCCGCCCGGGCCCGCAAATGCGCACCCGCGCCGTCGATGGCCACCCGCTGACACGCGGCGGCGAACTGGGCCGCTTCCACTGGGGCTCGACCGTCATCGTCCTCACGCCCAAGGACTTCCCCGCCTGGACCACGGCCATCCACCCCGGCGACCGCGTCCGCATGGGCCAGGCGCTGACCTGAGGCGGCTTCCGGTGCATTCCGGAAAACCTGTGAAACGCAAAGACGCCAAGACGCAAAGAAAACAGATTGAACTGCCGCCCGAGCACCTGCAGGATCAGCGCTCAATCCATTGATTTTTATATTTGTATTTATTTATTTTTTTTCTTTGCGTCTTTGCGTCTTCGCGTCTTTGCGTTCCAAAGGTTTTGATTTTGATCCTTGAATCCGCCACCCCGTGATTCCGCGTGAAACCCACTTCCAGAGCCCCGGATGACACAATGGCGGTGAACTAACCCGCGACCATGCCCGTCAAAGCAGCCATGAATAGACTGATCGCTAGCCTTTTTCTTCTCCTCGCGTTGCCGCTGGCGGCGCAGGAGGCGTCCGAATCGTCCGACGAATCGGCTGACGACAAGCCGCTGACCACGCCGGCCCAACGCGCGGCCGAGTCCGACTACGTCGTGCTCGCCCAGCTCCACATCTACAAGTACGAGACCCGCCGCGACATCCCCGTCGAGGGCGACACCTGGTTCGACGTGCTTGTGCCCTACAAGGTGCCCATGCCGGTCGAGCGAATGAAGGTGGTCGAGGAAGGCTTCGGCGAAGGCAAGTGCTATTTCGACGACGTCGAGCTGTTCAACGAAATGCCGCGCTACCTGCTCTTCCTGGTCGACAATCCCGAAGGCGAGGCCGGCGAAGTCCGCGGCCACCCCGACGGCTGCGCCGTGCCGGTCGCGACCACCACCGACAACCGCTACGTCGTACGCTGGCCCATCGAGAACATGCGCTTCGAAGGCGACGTCGAGTCCCTGGTTCAGGAATACGAACTCCACGGCCCCGGCGCCTTCGTCGACCTCAGCGACCTGGTCGGCTACCGCCGCGAAGAAGAAATCGAACGCCTCCACCTCGTCGAAGCCGAAGACGACCGCGGCCGCGACTTCATCTACCGCTACACTCGCGGCATCCCGCTCAGCGACTTCCGTTCCGAACTCATCGGCGCCGAGAACCTCACCCTCGATCGGGTGCAGCGGGGGAATTGACTCTCTGAAACCTGAAACCTAACTTCAGTGTCATAATAAGCATGAGAGCCGGCCAGACAGTCGCTGTGCCTTTTAAGGCATGGAGGAAAGTCCGGGCTTCGCAGGGCAGGGTGCCAGGTAACGCCTGGGCGGTCCGCCAAGGGCCGACGGAAAGTGCAACAGAGAGCAAACCGCCGATGGCCCGTTCAGGGCACAGGCAAGGGTGAAAGGGTGCGGTAAGAGCGCACCGCGCGGCTGGCAACAGACGCGGCACGGTAAACCCCACCCGAAGCAAGGCCAAATAGGGGTGCAATGGCGTGGCCCGCGCTGCACCCGGGTAGGCTGCTAGAGGCGGCTGGCGACAGCCGTCCCAGATGAATGACTGTCCCCGACAAAACCCGGCTTACAGGCCGGCTCTCACTCAATTCGAACAACACTGTCGTCCCGGCCCCCGAGCCGGGACCTCCCCACCGAAGGCACCAACCGCAGAAAAGCCCCGGATCCCGGGTGTCGCCCTTGACCCCGGATTCCATTTCGATAGGCTGTCCCCGGGGCGTTGGCTTGTCGGGGGCGCCTTGCGGCGAACAGTGACGCCACGCCCTGTGTCTGGAATCAACGATGGACCACGGGGTTTACGCAATGAGACCGGTTTTTCGATGGCTTCTCTCCTTTTGCGTTCTCGCGGCGCCGGCCACTTCCGACGCCCGCGCTTTCGAGGACGTGGGATACTTCTGCCCGACCTGCAACGATGAAAACGCCGCGCGTGAGAAGGCTCTCAGCGCCGTTCCGAGACCGCGTTGCGCTAGCGAGCCGTCGGAAGACCTGCACCAGGTGTCGGTGTGCCGCGCGCCCGAGAGAAGGGCGTTTATCGTCAACCAGAAAAGCCGGGCGGTTTATGCCTTTCTCGTCGCCTGGGACCCGCAAAGCCGGGACTATCTGATTCAACAAGAGATCGAGCTCGACCAGGCCGAAGATACTGCTTATCAGAAGCTGATCGACTTTCGCCTGCATTGGGAAAGCGTCCTGCTGGGCCATCACGGCGCGGCCATGGGCACGCCGCCGCCGGCCGGCAATCCGGAAATCCACACCGACGACGCATGTGGGAGCGGCACGACGGTGCTTGATGTCGCACTTTTCTCGAATTCCCTGGGCTTGGCGGAGAATCAGGTTCGCCAGATCGTGCGGCAGGCGGCCGAAGGGTTCGAGGCGCACCAACCCCGGGTGCGAAGCGGGGGCATCGGTGTCAGCGCTCATGACGTACACGCCGAAGCCGATTTAGAAAGCTCCATGAGGAATCAGTTGCAGCGGGTCCTGCTGGCATCTTCATCCAACGAAGGCGGAGATCCGGGTGATCACGCCTCGTTCAGCGTCGAGCTTCTGGGAGTGAACACCCTGGGCCAGGCAAGCGCCAGAGTCGAGTTCGAGCCGGAGAACAGCGTCGCGCTCGGTCGATCCCTGGAAGACGTGCTTTCGGGCCAGGTGAACGTGGAGGACAAGGAGTGTGTCCGCGAAAAGCTGGCGACATTGGCCGAACGAGACGGCGAGGGCGAGTGGAGAGCACGTGGTGGTCAGGCTCCATTGAAGCCAAGCGACTTGCGAGGTCCCGCCGCGCCCGGATCGGGCCCCACATGCTGGATCGACTTCCATCAGGGCGCCCGTGTGCTCCACACCTTCCGGGTCGACTGCGCCCGCCTGGAATGAATCGCGCTACCATGGACGCACCGAGTATCTGAGCGTCACAAAGCGTCGTCCCGGCCCCTGAGCCGGGACCTCCCCACCGAAGGCGCCAACCGCAGGAAGGCCCCGGATTGACGGGCACCAGCCCGTCATCCTGGCCGTAGCGAAGCGGAGAGCCGGGACCTCCCAACCGGCGGCGCCGGTAGAGAGAAGGCCCCGGATCAAGTCCGGGGCGACGAGTCATAATGTCTTACCTGAAACCTGAAACCTATCTCCCCATGTCCAACGAGTCCTTCGCCCAACGCGACCCCAAGACCCTCGAAGCGCTGATCCGTCAGGCCGCAGCCCGCATGGACGCGGCGGGGCTGTTCTTCGGGCACGGCACGGACAACGCGCTCGACGAGGCCTGCTGGATGGCTTCGAGCGTGTTCGGGCTGCCGCCGGATTTCGACGATGCGGCGGTTGCGCGCACGGCCACGGAGGATGAGCGACAGCGCTTCGAGACCCTGCTGGCCGACCGTATCCAGACGCGGCGCCCGCTGGCCTATCTGCTGGGCCAGGCCTGGTTTGCGGGATTGCCGTTCACGGTCAACGAGAACGTGCTGGTGCCGCGCTCGCCGCTGGCCGAGTTGATCGTTGAGGGATTCGCGCCCTGGGTGGAGCCCGAACGGCTCGAGCGCGTGGTGGACGTGGGGACGGGGTCGGGCTGCCTGGCGGTCGCCACGGCTTACTACTGGCCCGACGTGAAGGTGGACGCGGTCGACATCAGCCCCGATGCGCTGGCCCTGGCGCGGCGCAATGCCGAACGCCACGGCGTGGCCGACCGCGTGGAAGTGATCGAATCCGACCTGCTCGACGCCCTCGAAGGGCGCCGCTATGACGTGATCCTGGCCAACCCCCCGTACGTGCCCACCGCGTCGATGGAAACCCTGCCGCGTGAGTACCGCTGGGAACCCCGCCTGGGCCTGGAAGCCGGCGAAGACGGCCTCGACCTCGTCCGCCGCCTCCTCGACACCGCCGCCGACCACCTCGAAGACGACGGCGTGATGATCGTCGAAGTCGGCGAAGCCGCCGAAGCCCTCGAGCAGCTGTTACTCGAACGCGGCATCGAATTCACCTGGCTGGCGTTCGAGCACGGTGGCGACGGGGTGGCCTTGATCGAGCGGGAGGCGTTGGCTGCGGGAGGCTCGAGAGGCTGCTGAGCAGTCGTCCCGGCCCCCGAGCCGGGACCTTCCAGACGAAGGCGCCAGCTGATGGAAGGCCCCGGATCGTGTCGGGGGCGGCGAGGGCTCTTTTTGCCTGAACCCTGCTTCTCAGCGAAGCAGGGCACCGATATAAAACGCAAGCACAACCTGCGTACCGGGGATGTGCCAGGAAAAATCCCCAAGTGCAACAAGACACAATGCCGCCAACCCGGCGTAAAGCGCAATCCGCTCGGTATTCATGCGGAACTGCCGCAGCACCCTCCAGGCCGCCAGGCCCAGAAGCAACAACCCCGGCACACCCATCTCGACACCCCATTGCAGCAGGTCGTTGTGGGCGTAATCCCACCAGTCGTTGAGCGTGACCGACTGATACTGCTTGAACGCGGCCTCGAAGCCGCCCAGCCCGACGCCGTGGATCCACCACTGTGTCGGAAACTCGAACAGCATGACCCGGAACACGTCCAGCCGCGACTCCTCGCCAGAAGTCGTCAGAAATCGCTCGGCAAGCGGCGTGAGCCCATACCAGGTGGCGGCTACCAGCGCGCCCGCCGCGGCGATGTAGGCCGGCCAGGCCGAGGCGCCGTGGATCAAGCGGCGGTGTCGGCCCCACAGGATCAGCGCCAGCAGGACGGCGAACACACCCGCCGCCGCTCCCAGGCGTGATCCGCTTCCCAGCATCGCCGCGCCGATGATTGCGCCGCACAGGATCGAACCGGATACGCGCAGTTCCATCGGCAGCCGTCCGATAAGGGGCGTGCGTCGCACATACCAGATGCCGACAGCCAGCGGCCAGGTCAGCGCCAGGTAGGCGCCGTAGAGATTGCGATTGGAGTAGGTGCCGTGCGCCCAGTCGGTGGTGTTTCGCGGCCAGATGCCCAGCACGGTCTCAGCACCGGCTGCGTGCGCGAGCACGCCATAGAGCGCCTGAAACAGCGCTGAGCCGACCACGGCCAGCAACACCCAGGCACGCAGCCGCCCCGGCAGGCTGTAGCCCAGCCAGGCGACGGCCAACAGGGCGACGAATGCTGCCCAGCCTCGCAAGCTCGCGCCCGGATCGGGTGACCAGTGTCCGGGCGTGACCGGCGACTGCGTCCAGAACTCAGGCGGGTAAGGCCCGAGCAGACGCGCAAGCATTGTCGAAGGCCAAACCTGCAACAGCACCAGGGCACTCAGAATGCCGGCGAACCACAGCCATCCGCGCGACGGGGCCTCGATCTGCCCGGCCTGGATGGAAATCAGTGCGGCCGACAGTCCGATCAAGACCAGCGCCAGCAACGAAGCCGTGAGCGTTTCGGGCGTGCGATTGCCCATCATCAGCGGCAACACGACGACACCCAGCGAAAGCACGGCGGCGGAAAGCCGCAGCGAAAGGGACAGGGGGCGTTCGCCACGCACGCGGATGCGCGGCTCAGTACTCGATCGCCGCGATGCGGAGCTGGTCGTGTTCATTGGCCTCGATGGTATAGCGCACCCGGCGAGTCGAGCGGGTTGCGGGGCGGTCGGGATAGTCGACCTGCATCTCGAAGCGCGCCACCGCCACCCAGTGGTCGTGGGCGCGCGAGATATCGACTATGTCGATGTTCAGGCGACGCTCTTCGGTGTTTTCGAACAGCCAGCCGTAGTTGCTGCGAAACCAGCCGCGACCGCGGTGCGCGTTCTCGCGGGGCTCGGCCGTGAAGTGATCCAGGAAATCTTCGAGCCAGCCATTTTCGAAGCTCGTCCGGTAGCCGGACAGCAGCGCTTCGATGTGCTCGCGTGGGATCCTGGCGAAGTCTTCGGCCTGATCGGCCTGCGCCGCGGCGACGTCCGACTCGGCATCGGGCGCTTCGGGAACGGCCGGGGCCGTTTCGCCGGCGGGTGGTGCCTGCGGGGTGTCGGGTTTGTCGGAACGAGACTGGGCGACGGCAGGTGATGCCGTTTGCCTGGGCGTCGACGCTTCCCGGCTCCGGGCCGACGGCTCGGATTTCGGCTGCGCGGTTGGCGCTTCGTTCTCGACTACGGCCAGCGTCGATTCATCGACGGGCCGGACGGGCTCGACGGGCCGGGCAGGCTCGCCGGCCGCGTTGTGCGACGCCTCGGAGGACGGTTCGGCAGTCGCCGGCCCAGTGGCTGCGCGGTCTGGCGCCGGGTTGTCTTCCATGGCCGGCTCAGGCGCTGCGTCGGCCAGCGCCTTTGCGATCTGCACTTCCGCCGGCGGCGGCGCCGTCTCGCTTGCCGGCCGCGAATCGTCCATCGGAGCGTCGTCAGCCGCAGGATTTTTCGCTGCTGCTGGCGCCTGGTAGGACTCGATGGCGTCGATCAGCCCGGACGCGGCGATCAGGGTATTCCCGGCTGATTCGGCCAGCCGCTCCATCCAGGCGAAAGCGGCGGTTCGGGTGGCCTCGGTGGGTTGATCGGTTGCTTCGGCGGCGTCCTCCGACGAGTGCAGTTCGGTGGCAGGTGGCTGTGGGGTCCTGGCCGGTTCCGGTGCCGCCGTCCGCGTCGCCATCTCTTCCGGTTTCTCGTCGCCGGTCGCTCCGCTCGGCGATTCCCGACCGTCGTCTTGCTCCACTACGGCAACGGGCTCCGACGAGGAAATGTCCCGATAGGGTTTGTAGGCCAAATACGCGTAGATCACCGGAATCAGGCAGACGGCGCCCAGCACCACGAGGATTCGCTGCTGCAGGTTTTCGATTCCGAGCAGCCAGACTCTCAGTTGCGTCAGCGGGCCCGGTCCGCGGTTCGGCGTCAGCCTGGCGGAGCGGCGCTCGCGGGGCCACTCGGGCCGCGCCGGCTTCCTGGCGGCTGCCTGCCCTGGGCGATGCACACGCGGCTCGTCCGGGCTGCGACTTTCCGGCCCCTCACCCTTCCGGAAGCGCGCATAGGAAGCCAGCACGGCCTGCGATCGCGAGGTGAGCCAATCGGCGTGTTCCGGAAAGCGGTCCGGGTGAAAAGCGGTCATCAGGCGCCGATAACGCCCGCGCCGGGCCTCGTCGCCGATATCGATATCAACGTGCGCGCCGGCGAGATCGAGCTGCCCATCGCGAAAGAGTTGGGCTGATACCCGGTCGTAAACGGCAATGCGCCGGCCGGTCTGTTCCGAGGCCGGACCGATGCGGCTGGTCAGAGCGTCTCCGCCGTGGCGCTGGCTGCCCGCCAACCACGACAGAATGACGTCCAGTTCTTCGGCCTTGAACCAAGCCTGGCCATCTCCGAGCAAACGCTCGATCAGCAGTCGCATGGCGTCGCTGTCTGGTCTCATGGGCGTGGCGCTTCCCGGCAGTCGAGATGATCACTGTCGGCGTCGTCCATGGGCCGGCAGTCTCGGGCATCGGATGTCACCCGATCTCGGACCTCGGCCCAGGGCTCCGGCTGCGCCGCCGACGGCTCGGTCGAGGGTAGCAGAGAAGCGACACCGAGACCCGCGATCACGACTCGGCCTTCGATGTAACGGTCGAAAGCGTCGGTCGAGTCGCGTCGCAGGCGAAACGCGACGCGTTGCCCGGCTTCATGGATTGCGTAGTCGATGCTGAACGGCGTCCAGCCGAATTCGGGCGCTGGCACCTCGACGCGCCGGCGCGTGCGGTGCTCGCCGCCTTGCGTACGCAGTTCCAGGTAGGGCAGGGCGCGGGTGGTCAGGCCCTCGGCTCGCCACCAGCCATACAGTCGATAGTGGCCGGGTTCGGCGGCCGGAAAACCGACGGCCGGGCGGTTCAATCGGACGTTGTGCTCGCCGGAAAAGGTCACGGAAAGGCCGTGAGCGCCGCTGCCGTCACCCACCGGCACGCGCTCGATCCGCACGCTGTCGGGCGTGCGAAGCGACCATCCGAAAGCAGGCAGAACCTCCAGGGGCCAGGAAAAATCGCCGGCCGGCAGGTCGCCGGGGCGGTAGCTCTTGTCTACCGCCTGCCAGGCGGCCATGGCGCGTGCCTCGTCGTGGCGCACGGCCAGATGAATATAGTCCTCGAAGATCTCGTCGTCGGGCGCCACGGAGGCTTCGGCGTCGCGGGTATAGCGCGCCCATGCCGCCTCGGCCAGCGCCATCGAGCCGCTACGCCGGGCGCGGCGCATGGCGTGCTGTAGATACTCGCGCCCGGGCGGCAGAATCTCGTCCAGCAGCACCTCCGGGTCGTCGCTCCAGCGCGAGCCGATG
Organism: Wenzhouxiangella sp.; assembly: GCA_036351755.1. Lineage (GTDB taxonomy): Bacteria > Pseudomonadota > Gammaproteobacteria > Xanthomonadales > Wenzhouxiangellaceae > Wenzhouxiangella. The sequence continues at coordinate 9,134 of JAZBPT010000001.1, forward strand.
AATAGTGCGCGATCGGTGGCGCTGGGCTGCACCTCCAGCAGCAGGCGAAGCTGGTGTAAGACCAGGGCGGTACGCCCGGTGCGCTGAGACAGGTTGGCCGCCTCCCAGCGGACGGCCGGGCTCTGCGGCTGAACCGAAATCGCAGTGGCCAACAAGTCGACGAGCCGTTGTTCACCGGCTTGATCGGCCATGGCCATTCTCGTGAAAAGCAGCCAGCGCCAGGGGGAAAGAGGATACTTGCCGAGCTGCCACTCGAGCGCGCGCCGCGCGGTGTCGGCGTTGAGCCGCCAACGATTCTCGAGCAGCCGCGCGCCTTCCTTTCCGGCGAGGCCGCCCCAGGGCTGCGTCAGGCGCATCGACTGGAGCGAGGCGGCGGGGTCCTCGCGATCGAGCCCGCGCAGGTGGGCGTATTCCGATACCGCGATCCACAAGGCCGCTGCGGCAGGCAGCCACAGTAGCCAGCGGCGCAGGCGTGGCGAGACAGGGCCGTTGGGCAACGTCGATTCCGGCATGGCCGGGTGCTAGGACGCCGAGGAGCTACCCAGCTGGGGAGAGGCCTCGGCCGATTCCTCGTCCTCGGCCTCGTAGTTGTAGTAGTACGAGGAGTAGTAGGCGTATTCGGGGCTGTCGAGGTCCACGCCGTTGAGTACCACGCCGAGCACCGGCGCCTTGACCTGGGCCAGCCGCTTGATCGAAACGCGGAAGTTCTCCTTGCCGGTGCTGCCGGCGCGCGCCACCATGACCACCCCGTCGACCTGACGAGCCAGAATCATGGAGTCGGCCAGGCCCAGCGTGGGCGGAGCGTCCATGATGATGTAGTCGAACGCCCGACGGCAGCTGTCGAGTACCTTGGCCAGACGCTCGGAACTGAGCATCTCCGCCGGGCTGGGCGTGGAGTTGCCCGAGGGCATGATGAACATGTGCGGCACATGCGTGGCGTGGATGGCCGAGTTGTCCGGGCCGTCGTTTTCGCTGAGTGCAATGCGGTTGGTCAGGCCGGGCGAACGGAAAAGGTTGAAGTCGCGGTGGATGCGCGGCTTCCTCAGGTCGGCGTCGATCAACAGCACGCGCGAGCCGTTCTGCGCCAACACCGTGGCCAGGTTGACCGCCGTGGTCGTCTTGCCTTCACCCATGCCCGAACTGGTCACCATCAGGGTGCGCGGCAGGCCTTCGGGCGTGGAGAACATCAGGCTCGTGCGCAGCGAGCGGAATGCCTCCGACACCGATGAATGCGGGTGCACTGCGCTGTAATGGCTGACGATCCGCTCGCTGTCGCGAATCTGCTTGTCGGTCTCGTTCTTCTTTTCGCGCAGCTTGACCAGCGGCACCATGCCGAGTACGGGCCGGTCGACAAGTCGCTCGATGTCTTCGACGCGGCGGACGGAGCTGTCGAGGAACTC
>JAZBPT010000002.1:0-19416 GCA_036351755.1 Wenzhouxiangella sp.
GCCGAAGCCTACGAGGGCACGATTACCGATCTCTACATGCCGAAGAAGGGGTGATTCGGCGCGGCAGGGCGATTGACCGAATCCTGCGAGTTTTGCAACAAAATATTAATTAGCGCTAATATAAAAAGGGTGTTTCCCCATTCCCAGGAATCGCCTTGAGCGGCATCAATGAAGAAGAACGCGCGTTGTATCGCGCTCGATCGAACACCCTGTGCGGCCCTCGCTTGTTGTTGGCTCTTTCTCTCGCCACCGTCACCCCGGCCGCGGTTGCCCAGGAAATCACCGGGCAGGTCATCGACGCGGAGACCGGCGGCCCCATTGCTGGTGCCCGCGTCCACGAGCAGGCACGACCCGCCCTGGATGTCGTGCTCACCGACGCGCAGGGGCAGTTCGCGCTGCCGGTGTCCGCCGGCGCGACCGATGTGCCGGTTGCGGCTGCCCTGCCGTATTCGGTGGATGCACCGGTCAACTACGAAACCGCGGTCGACCTGGCCGATGAGGGGCAGGATATCGTCATCTCCCTGCGTCCGATTCCGGAAGAAGAGAATCTGGATTACCAGCCGATCGTCGGTGCACCGCCGAGCGGCTGCGGTAGTTGTCACAGCGAGCAATACGCCCAGTGGCAGGAAAGCAATCATGCGCGTGCGGCGGTCAACGTCCGGCTGCGCGACCTGTATTCGGGCGATGGCACCGGCGACGGCACCGGTCCGGAGGCCGACGGCTACGTGTTTACCGAACTGCACGACCCCGAGGACACGGGATTCTGCGCGACCTGCCATTCCCCGAACGAAAACCCGGACGATCCGGGCGGCGTCAAGTACAACGAAGTCTCCAGCGCCGCGGGACTGGAGGGCGTGACCTGCACCAGTTGCCACCAGCTTCACGTCATCAACGACGACATCGAGTCGATTCACTTGCTGGGCAGCTCAGAATTCCGCTTCCCGCTCTCTCTGCGCGGCGGCAATGAAGTTACCCACGAGCATGTCTGGGGGCCGCTCGACGATGTCGGTTTCGGCCAGATGCGGGCGGCCTATGCACCGTTCTTCAAGACGTCGAAGATGTGCGCCCAGTGCCACGAATACGAAAACCCCGTCACCGGTGCGCCGGGCCAGGACACTTACAGTGAATGGCTGGGTTCGCCAGCGGCCGCTGCCGGCGTGCAGTGCCAGACCTGCCACATGCCTGAGGCGGACGGTCCCGGCCCGATTGCCGCCATCGGCGCGGCACCGCAGCGCCCAGCCGAGCAGCGCCACGACCACAGCTTCCCCGGCGTCTATTCGGGCGTGCTCGGTGATCCCATTGACCTGGAAATCGAAATCGAACCGACCGGCGCCACGGTGGACGTCGTTACCCGGGTTCACAATCGGGTCACCGGTCATGACTGGCCGACCGGCGTGGACGTGCGCAATGCCATGTTGGTCGTCGAGGTCTCGCTCAACGGCGAGGCGCTCGTCCAGATTGCCGGTGACCGGGTGCCCGAATGGGCCAACGATGCCGAACCGGGCGTGCAGCCCGGCGATTTCGGCGGGCTGGCCGGCCGTGGCTACGCGCACGTTCTGGAAGGGCGAATCAATGGCGAGGGCCCGGTGGTCAGTCCGGTCAATTTCATCGATGCAGATGCGCTGGTATCCCATTCCACGATCCCGCCCGGACAAACGGATCTGGGTCGGTTTTCCTTCGACCTGCCGCCCATTGCGCTGCCCGGCGATGAGCTGGTGGTGCGGACCCGAGTGGTCTACCGGCGGGTCTGGCGCGAAATTGCCGTGACCAAGGGCTGGGTCGAGCAGGATTTCGACGAGCCCTGGGAGCGAGTGGTCGAGGATCAGACGATGACTCGTACCCTGACGGAAGGCGATCTGGACCGCATCTTCTTCGATCGCTTCGGGCTCTGAGGCTACGTGCGACCGCGGCGCACGGCTCCTGGCGGTGCGTTCGCGCGCCCCGGAAGCCCAGTCGACGGCGCCCGGCTCCACGAGAGGGAGTAGACTGCCATTCTCAGTAGACGCCAAAGAGGCGACCCGGCATGGCCCCTTCCAGCGAAAAGCGTCCCTGGCACCAGCACTTCGAGACCGTGGGATCAATCACCGCCATCGTGGTCGGCGTCGCCGCATTGTTCGTCAGCTTCGACCAGAGCCGGGTCATGCGCGAGGAGATCCGGGCCTCGATCTGGCCGGCGCTGCAGGTCGACGGATTCGCCTCACTGGAAGAGGGCCATCTGGCGATCGGTCTCAATGTGCAGAATGCCGGCGTCGGACCCGCACTGGTGGAACGAGTGACCATTCGCCACGACGACTCGCCGGTGGAAGATCTCGATGTGCTGCGGGCGTTGATGCCTCCCGGCGCCGACTTGTCAAGGACCTCCCTGACAGGCCGGGTCGTTGCGGCCGGCGCATCCGTTCGTCCGTTCGAATTGCGCTACCCGGCCGAAGAGACCGACGATGCCATCGAAGTCCTCAATCGCCTGCTGTCGAGCTGGTCCGCCGAAGTCTGTTATTGCTCGACGCTCGGGCAGTGCTGGGTGGCCAGTGACGATCCAGGTGCGCCAACGATGGTCGACAGCTGCGAAGGTCAGCCCGGCGGCGACTTCTGACCGCGCCTGGCCAGTCGATTCCGCCTGCGGCCTTCACCGCTGCACCGTTTGGAGCAGTAGCGAACCTCGTCCCAGCAATCGCGCCATTTTCGGCGCCAGGTGAAAGGGCGCTGGCAGACCACGCAGATTCGAGTTGGCAGTTCGGACTTTTTCACACGCCGTAGTCAATCACGCGGACACTCACGAGCAGGTGAACCCCTCAACATCTTGCTCGGCATGCGGCTCCGGTATGCTGGCGGCCTTTGCCGAACGGACGATGCCGATGCCCCGAATTTCGATAATCGCTTCTTTCATTGCAGTCACACTGGCGTCCGTGGCCTGCAGCCCCGTTTCTCAAACGGGAGATCGGGGCGGCCGGGAGTCTGCCGCGGAGCTGAACGCCTTCTTCGAGCGCGTCGAGGCCGAGAGACGTGGGCTGAGTCCGCAGGCCATGGCCGCCCATTGGCTGGGAACGGCCGAGGAAGAGCGGTATCTGGGGAGGCTCGATGTGCCCTCGGTCGACAAGACGAAGCGTGAACTCGCGCTGGCTCGGCAACATCTCGAGGCGCTTGAGCGCTTCGAGGGGAGCGCGCTTGGCGCTCAGGACGCGCACTCTCGCGACATCATGGCCTGGCAGCTGGAGCATCAGGTCGAGGGTGCTTCTTTCATCTGGCACGACTACCCGGTCAATCAGCTGATGTCCTTCCACAACATGCTGCCGGGCTACATGACCGGCCAGCATCCCTTGCGCAACGATGCCGACGTCGACTTCTACATCGAACGCCTGAAACGCTTCCCCGACGTTTTCGCGGGCGCGGTCGAAGTCGTTCAGCATCGCGTTGAGCGCGGCATCGTGCCGCCGCGCTTTGCCATCGAAAAGACCATGCGCGATGCGCGCGCATTCGTCGACGGCGCGGCCGAGGACAATCCGCTGGTGACCGAGATTGTGGCGCGGGCCGATCGCAGCCGCGCTTTGTCGGCCGAACGTCGAGAGGGACTGGAGGCTGAACTGGCCGCCGTGGTCAGGGAACAGGTCGTGCCGGCCTATCATCATCTGGCCGACTACCTGGAAGGTCTGCTGTCACTCCAGCCGACCAATGACGGCGTCTGGCGACTGCCGGACGGCGATGCCTACTATCGCTGGCTGCTCAAGGGGCACACCACCACCGATCTTGGCCCGGAGGTCATTCACCAGCTCGGGCTCGACGAGGTGGATCGCATCTCAGGAAGAATGGACGCGCTCCTCTGCGGCCAGGGCTACTGCGATGGCACGGTGGGTGAACGCATGGTCGACCTCAACGAGGAGGAGCGATTCCTTTTCGAGGATTCCAATGCCGGTCGCGAGCGGATCCTGGACTCCTACCGCGAGATCGTCGCCCAGATCGAGCAAGGCCTGGACGGCTGGTTTCACGAAGGGCCGGCCGCCCCCATCGAGGTCCGGCGCGTGCCCGAATACCGCGAGGCGACCGCTTTCGGCGCTTATTACATGCGCCCGTCGGTCGACGGCAGCCGGCCCGGCCGGTTTTTCGTCAACCTGCGCTCGGTCGACGAGCACCCGCGCTATGCCATGCGCACCCTGGCTTACCACGAGGCCATTCCCGGGCACCATCTGCAGATCACGCGCATGCAGGCGATGGAGAACGTGCCGGATTTTCGCCGGACCTTGAGCCTGCATGCGCATGCCGAGGGTTGGGCGCTCTACGCCGAGGGCCTGGCCGCCGAGATGGGGTTCCACGAGGACCCCTTCAGCGACCTGGGCCGCCTGCGCGCCGAGCTGTTCCGGGCCGTCCGACTGGTCGTCGACACCGGCATGCATCATCATCGCTGGTCGCGCGAGCGCGCCATCGACTATATGCATTCGGTGACCGGCATGCCGATGACCGACGTGGTCGCCGAGATCGAGCGCTACCTGGTCATTCCGGGCCAGGCCTGCTCGTTCAAGATCGGGATGCTCCGCATCCAGGCCATGCGACAGCGAGCCGCCGAGGCGCTCGGCGACGATTTCGACATCCGTGATTTCCACCGCGTGATTCTCGACAACGGTGCCATGCCGCTGGCGCTGCTCGATCGCGTCGTTGACGGCTGGATCGAACGTGCCAAAACGCGGGGAGCGTTCGGCACCGCGCTCTAGCTGGCGAGGTCGGTTTACAGAATCCGCCAGCCCAGCCAGATGACGCAGAACAGCACCAGGAACCACAGGCCGGCGTGCGCCAGGGCGAGCAGCGCTCCGCGCGGCCGGTGCTCGGCCGGGGTGTGTTCGCTGGTCAGCAGTTTCAGGTTGAGCCAGGCGATGACCGGCGCCGCCAGGAAGGACACGGTGGTGGCGAAATCGATCAGGGCGGTGAACCCGGACGAGCGCTGGACGAAGTAGTGGATGACGAGCAGGGCGCCGGTGGCGACCAGCAACAGCGCCCCGATGTAGCGGGCGCGGTGTTTGTGCTCGGCCGATCCCTCCTCGGTGGCGATGCCGCTCATCTCGATCAGGGCGCGCAGCGCTCGCGGGTAGGCGTCGGTGACCGCCAGCGTGGTCGAGAACATGGTGGTCAGTGCGGCCACGGCGATGATCGAGCGCGACCATTCCCCCAGGGTCTGTGCGTAGAGATCGACCAGGCGGCCGGCAAAGGCCACGCCGGACTGCGGCAGGGCTTCTCCGCTGCCGTGGAGCATCAGGGCACCCAGCAGCAGGAACAGTACGGCCAGGACGGTGGCGCCCGCGTAGCCGATCTGAAAATCGATGACGGCGTGTCGAACGCTGGGACGATGGCCGGTCTGCTCGGCGCGCTCGAGGGTCCACAGCGAATGCCAGGCGGCCACGTCCAGCGGGATGGGCATCCAGCCGAGAAGCGCGAGCACGAAGGCGAAGCCGCTTGCCGTCCAGACGGCGTCGAGATTGGCCAGCGGGTCGAGCGCGGCCCAATCCGGCGCGCTCCCGAAAGCGAGTGCCACCGCGGCCACGGTGGAGACTGCCAGCGCGGCCATGATGATCTTCATCATCAGGTCCAGCCCGCCGTAGCGCCCGATGGCCAGGATGACCAGGCAACCGATCAGGACGCCGGCCGAAAGCTGCGTGATGGAAGCCTCGAGCCCGAACACGAGCCCGGCCAGTCCCGCCGCCACCACCGTCACCCCGGCCTGGATGATGAGCATCGTGCCCAGGGTGATGACGACGAACAGGCCGAGTGCCCAGCGGCCCAGGCGGCGGTAGCCCTGCAGCAGGTTCTCACCGGTTGCCGCGGCATAGCGCGGGCCGAACTCGAGGAAGGGATACTTGAACACGCAGGCCAGCAGGACCAGCGCCAGGAGGCTGGTTCCGTACTCGGCGCCGGCACGCGTGGACTGCACCAGGTGGGACACGCCGACGGCCGCGCCGGCCATGAGCAAACCCGGTCCCAGGGCGGCCAGCAGTTGCCTGCCGCGGCTGCTTGCAAAAGTAAAGAACATGTTCATATCATACAGACGGAACAACTCGATACTGCGCCATACCGGACAGTATTGAGCAATACATAAAACATCTCTGCTTTGGGGAGAAATCTGATGAAGTCATGCCGATTCCTGGCGCCCGCGCTCGCGCTGCTGTGGTTGGTCGGTTGCGGCGGCAGTTCCAGCGTGGACCGCGCCGTTGACCAAGATCCCGCCACCAAACCCGACGGCGATCCCGTCGACGGCGTCATTAGCGCCGTCTTCGATCCCGGTGGCGGCAACATTCCGTTTCCCAACACGCTTTTGCTGTCGAACACGAATGACCTGACCCTCAACATCCCGGTCGCCGACCCGGACGACTACAGCGATCCCGCGGTCGCCATGAATGCGCTCGACGGCTTCAGCACCGTCGCCCCGTGGACTTTCAACTTCAGCGCGCCGATCGATCCGGCGAGCGTAGTTCCGGGCAGCACGGTTCGCTTCTACGAGGTGACCTTCGTGCAGGGTCAGCCGGCCGTATCCGGCGTCAATCGCGAGCTGGTGCCCGGTCAGGACTATGCGGCCGTGGTCGCCCCTTCGGATCCCAACGGCCAGACCATCGCCGTCGTGCCGCTCCGGCCGCTTCAGGAAATGACGGGTTACATGGCGGTACTGACCGACGGCATCACGGATACCAGCGGTAACCCCGCGACCCCCTCGCAGCCCTACTTCCTGGCCAAGCGGCCGGAATCGCTCGTCGACGGTGACGGCAACAGCACCGATCCGCTGCTCGATGATGCGACCGCTCGGACGCTCGAGCCGCTGCGCCAGATCATCAACACGCACCTGGCTGCCGCCGGATCGCAGGGCGTCGCGCGCGACAGCATCGTGGTTTCCTCGACGGCTACCACGCAGTCGATCACGCCGGTGCTCTCGAAGCTGCGCTCGGCCATTGGCCCGACCAGCAGCCAGGTGGCCCAGGCCTGTGTCGCTCCCGACACCTGCCTGACCACCGCCGACGTCCTTCCGCCGGGCGCCTCGCCGGGCATCGCCGACCTCTACATGGGTGTCGTTGAGGTGCCTTACTTCCTGGGCGTGCCCACGCAGCAGAATCCGACTGCGCCCCTGACCGAGTTCTGGGAAGCCGCGCCGGGCAACTACGTTCCGCCCTTCGATCAGCTTGGCCTGAGCCCGGAATCGACCAACGTCACGGTGGCCAATCCCTTCCCGGTCGAGACCGCCCGTCCGATGATCCCGATGCTGATGACCGTGCCCAACGAAATGTCCGGGCAGACGCGTCCCGAAGCCGGCTGGCCGGTGGTGATCTTCCAGCACGGCATTACCGGCAACCGTTCGCAGATGCTGGCCCTGGCCGACACCATGGCCTCGCAGGGCTTCGCGGTTGTCGCCATCGACATGCCGCTGCACGGCATCACCGACCAGGCCAGCCCGCTCTACATCGACAACACGCCCTTCGCGCCGGCGTCGATAGAGCGCACCTTCGATCTGGACTTGCAGAACAACGAGACCGGCGCACCGGGCCCCGACGGCATGATCGACAGCTCGGGTGCCTGGTTCATCAACCTTCAGAGCCTGCTGACCTCGCGCGACAACCTGCGCCAGGCACAGATCGACCTGTCGACCCTGGCGCTGAACGTGCCGGAGATGGACATCGACGGCGACGGAACGACGGACCTGGACGGTTCCAACATCAATTTCGTCGGCATCTCGCTCGGTGCCATGGCCGGCACGCCCTTCCTGGCCGTCGAGCCGACCGTGGGCAACGGCGTGCTCTCCGTCCCGGGCGGTGGTGTCGCCAATCTGCTGGCCGGCTCCGAGACCTTCGGGCCGCGCATCCGCGCCGGTCTCGAATCGGCCGGCGTCGAACCCTTCTCGCCTGACTACTACCAGTTCCTCCTGGCCGCGCAGACAGTGATCGATTCGGCCGACCCGATCAACTGGGGGGCGGTAACGACGGCCCAGAACTCGGTGCTGCTGCAACAGGTTGCCGGCGACTCCGTGGTTCCGAATGCCGTAGAGGGTGCGCCGCTATCGGGCACCGAGCCGCTGATCCGGATCATGGGCCTGGATGCGATCACGCAGACCACGCAGGATCCGATGGGCATTCGCGGCGCAGTTCGCCTGCTGCAGGGTGGCCACGGTTCGCTGCTCGACCCGAGCGCCAACCCGGCGGTGACGGCCGAAATGCAGGGCGAGGCCGCCAGCATGGTGGCATCCGGAGGCGCAGCGGTCGTTATCGGCGATCCGTCACTCATCCAGACCGACGACTGAGAGGGAGAATCCGAACATGAAACGCCAAGCAATTGAGAAAAGTCGGCGCGGTCTCGGGCTCAAGCCCGGCATCCTGGCCGGCGCCATCGGTCTGGCCCTGGCAGCCCAGCAGGCACAGGCCATCGACTTCAGTACCGACGAGGTCGAGATCCGGCTGGACTCGACCGTAAGTTACGGCATCGGCGTTCGCGCCGAGGAGCGCGACTCGGATTTCGTCGCGAAGTCCCAGTTTGACCCAACGGTCTTCCAGCAGCCGCTGGACCAGCAGATTGCCACGCCCGGCCGATTCTCGGCCAACTCGGACGACGGCAACCTGAACTTCGACCAGTGGGACCCGATCTTCAACCAGGCTCGCATCACCTCCGAGCTGGCGATCAACTTCGACAACTTCGGCGCCTTCGTCCGCGGCAACTACTTCTACGACTTCACGCTCAGTGGCATGGACGAATTGCCCGACGGAGCCAAGGATCAGGCAGCCGAACGGGGCCGCCTGCTCGATGCCTACATCTACGGCGATTTCGAACTCGGCAACCAGTTCCTGTCGATGCGTCTCGGCCGCCAGGTGGTCAGCTGGGGCGAGAGTACCTTCCTGGCCGGCGGCATCAACGTCATCAACCCGGTCGACGTCACGGCCCTTCGCACCGCGGGTGCCGAGCTCAAGGATGCTTTTCTGCCGCAGAACATGCTCTGGAGCAGCTTGAGCATCACCCCGAACTTCTCCATGGAAGCCCTGGTGCTGGGCGAATGGGACGAAGTCGAGGCCGAGCCTTCGGGTACGTACTTCGCCACCAACGATTTCGCCACCGCCGGTGGTCGCTACGCCATGCTGAACTTCGGCCTGGTACCGCAGCCGGTCAATAATCCGGACCTCTACGAGACCGTTTGCCGGAACGGCAATTTCGGTGCCTCGGATCGCAACCTGCCGATCCAGCTCATCGGCGCCGGCTGTGCCGCGTCCTTCCCGAGAGCGGCGGACAATAAGCCCGACGAGCACGGTCAGTACGGCCTGGCTTTCAGGTACTACGCCGATTGGCTGAATCAGACGGAGTTCGGGTTCTATCACCTGCGCTACCACAGCCGTCTCCCGGTGCTGTCCGGTCGGGCGGTGACGAACGCCGCGCCTTCTTCGGGCGCGGTGATCGTCGAATACCCAGAGGACATCGACCTGTGGGGCGTGAGCTTCAACACGACCGTCTCGGGCTGGTCGCTCGGCGGCGAGGTCAGCTACCGCGAGAACCTGCCGATCCAGATCGACGACGTCGAACTGCTCTACGCCGGGCTTTCGCCGCTCAATGCAGCCATCCCCGAGCCCTACAACCGCTTCATCAGCCAGCTCGGTGATTACGAACCGGGTGACTTCATCCAGGGTTACGAGCGCCGTGAAGTCTCTCAGGCGCAGTTCACGCTGACCAAGCTGTACGGCCCGGGCAACTGGCTCGGCGCCAATCAGGTGGCGGTGGTCGGTGAATTCGGCATGACCCACGTCTGGGATCTGCCGGATCCGAGCGAGCTGCGTTTCGAAGGGCCGGGCACGGATACCTTCGGTGGTCCGTCGCGCCAGACCGGCGGCAACTCGCGCAGCCCGATCACGACGACAAGCGGCTACGTCACGGACACCAGCTGGGGTTATCGCCTGGTCGTGGCGCCCACGTACAACAACGTGTTCGGCTCAGCCTGGAACATGACGCCGCGCCTGGCGTTCAATCACGACGTTAACGGCGTGGCCCCCGGGCCCGGCGGTAATTTCGTCGAAGGGCGCAAGCAGGTCACGCTGGGTGTGAACTTCAGCTACCTGTCGCGCTGGCAGGCCGGCGTTTCGTACACCAGTTTCTTCGGTGCCGGCAAGAACAACCTGCTGAGCGATCGCGACTTCCTCGCGGCTTCGCTGAGCTACTCATTCTAGAGCGGAGGTCACAATGACAGATAACTACATCAAACCCGGACTGACGATCTTCGCCGCCGTCCTGGCGGGCGCTGTTCTCGTCGGCTGTGGAACGGCGCCGGTGGCCGAGGAAGAGCCGGCTCAGTCGGAAGAGGCGTCGATGTCCGACGACCGCTTCGAGTCCGAGCAGCAGGCCGAGGCACAAGTCCAGGCTGAAGCCGAAGCCGCTGATGAAGCCGAGCAGGCTCGCATGGAGGCCGAAATGAAGGCCGAAATGGAAGCCCAGGCGGAAGCCGAAGCCGAAAGAGCGGCGGCCGAGGAACAGGCGCGTCGCGAAGCCGAGGCCGAAGCTGCCGCCGAGGCCGAGCGAATGGCCGCCGAGGAAGAGGCACGCCGCCAGGCCGAAGCCGAAGCTGCCGCCGAAGCCGAGCGCATGGCCGCCGAGGAAGAGGCGCGCCGCCAGGCCGAGGCCAAAGCTGCCGCCGAAGCCGAGCGCATGGCTGCCGAGGAAGAGGCGCGCCGCCAGGCCGAAGCCGAAGCTGCCGCCGAAGCCGAGCGCATGGCCGCCGAGGAAGAGGCACGCCGCCAGGCCGAAGCCGAGGCTGCTGCAGAAGCCCAGGCCGCTGCCGACTCCGAGCAGATGGCATCCGCGCAGGATGGCATGCAGCAGGAGGCCGAATCGGAGGCCGCCAACGAAGCAGAGCCCGAGCTTGCCGATGAGGCCAGCGAAGAGATGGCGTCGGAAGAACCCGGGGAAGTGGTCGAGGCCGCCGAGGACCCGATCATCGCCCAGGCCGACATGGACGTCATCATCCCGCGCACCGAGGAGAGCATTGCCCGCCTGGGTAACGACCTCACGCCCATGGGTTCGATTCGCGCCGGCAATGCCGAAGGCACGATTCCGGCCTGGGACGGCGGGCTGACCCGCGAAGACTGGCCGGACGGTTACCAGGTGGGTGACCGGCACCCGGATCCCTTCGCCGACGATGAGCCGCTGTTCACGATCACCGGCGAGAACTACCAGGAATATGCCGATCGACTGTCTGCCGGCCAAATCGCCCTTTTCGAGCGCTATCCGGACACGTACTTCATGAAGGTGTACCCGACCCGTAGAAGCGCTTCCTTCCCCGAGCGGATCTACGAGGCGACCATCGATAACGCCGCCACGGGTCGACTCGTGGCCAACGGTGAAGGCGTCGAGGATGTCTACGAGGGCTTCCCGTTCCCGCTGCCGCAGAACGCCTATCACCTGATCTGGAACCACAAGCTCAAGTTCAAGGGCATCGGTGGTGCGCGCTACAACAACCAGGTCGTGCCGACGACTTCCGGCGCTTTCCAGCTCATCAAGCTGCGCGAGGAACTGCTGGGCCTGTATTACCAGGAGGGCATGACCATCGAGGATACCGGCAATATCCTGCTCTACTTCTTCCAGGAAGTGGAGTCGCCGGCGCGACTGGCAGGCAACATCCTGCTGGTTCACGAAACCCTCAACCAGGTCCGGCAGCCGCGCCAGGCCTGGATCTACAATCCCGGTCAGCGCCGTGTGCGCCGTGCGCCCAACGTGGCCTACGACAACCCGGGCACGGCGTCCGACGGCCTGCGCACCAACGACATGACCGACATGTTCAACGGCGCCATGGATCGCTACAACTGGGAAATCGTCGGCAAGAAGGAGATGTACATCCCATACAACTCCTACGGCGCCCACAGCGGCGATATCACGCCCGACGACCTGGTTCGCCCGGGGCACCTGAACCCGGAACACATGCGCTATGAACTGCATCGCGTCTGGATCGTGGATGCCACGCTCAAGGAAGGCACCCGTCATATCCATCCGCGCCGCACGTTCTACCTGGACGAAGACAGCTACCAGATCGCTCTGACCGATCACTACGATCAGCAGGGCAACCTGTGGCGCGTGTCGGAAGCGCACACCATCAATTACTACGAGCTTCCGACCTACTGGTCGTCCATCCTGTCGCACATGGACCTGCAGTCGGGCCGCTATGTCGCGACCGGCCTGGATAACCAGGATCCGGTGCCGAGCTTCAACGTCCAGCTCGACCCGAGCAACTATACGCCGCAGGCATTGCGGGTTCGGGGTCGACGCTGATTCGCGTCGAGTAATGGCAATCCAGCAGGGCCGGCCTCTTGGCCGGCCCTTTCGTCTCGGAGTTTCGTCCATGAGTCTATTCAAGCAGCTTGCGCTGGCCCTGCTCTTCCTGCCTGTTCTGCTCCAAGCGCAGGAGATCGAACCCACACCTGCCGAACGTGTCCGCCTGGCCGACGAGTCCCTGATCCTTGACGTCACTCGAGCCGGCGAGCGCTTTGTCGCCGTGGGTGCACGCGGTCATGTCCTGCTTTCCAGCGACGGCAAGGAATGGGAACAGGCCGAGGAAGTCCCGGTGCGGGCCACGCTCACGCGAGTTGAGTTCGTGGGCGGCAGGCTCTGGGCGGTCGGCCATGACACGACCATCATTCACAGTACCGACCTGGGTCGGACCTGGACGCTCCAGAACTTCAAACCGCTCTGGGATGGCCCCATTTCCGAACAGCCCCTGCTCGACGTTCATTTCTTCGACGCCAATCGCGGCCTGGCCGTGGGCGCCTACGGGCTGATCATGCAGACCGATGACGCCGGTCGGACATGGACGACGACGCACATGAGCGACGTGATGACCTCGGAGGCCATCGAATGGGAGCAGCCCGAGCCCGAACCCGAAGGCGAGACGGCTGAGAGCGACGACCCCGCCGACCAGTTCTACGACGCCTCGCAGGACTTCGATCGGGGGTGCTACGAATTCATGGAATGCCATCTCAATGCCATCCTCGCCCTGGACGACCAGCGGGTGATGATCGCCGCCGAAGGCGGCTACGGTTTCCGCAGCGAAGACGGCGGACAGACCTGGGAGAGCTTCCGCTTCCCGTACCCGGGCTCGATGTTCGGTCTGGTGCCGGCCACCGGTGGCGTGATGGCCTTCGGCTTGCGCGGGCACGTGCAGATGACCAACGACTTCGGCAGCAACTGGGAAGAACTCGACACCGGGATCAACGCGACCCTTCTCGGTGGCAGCGTGAACCCCGACGGCTATCCCGTTCTGGTCGGCGCCGGCGCCACCGTGCTGACCTACAACCCGCATACCGGCGCGTTCGATGTGTCCCAGGACAGGCTGGGTAGCGACTATGCCGCGGTGTCGTTCACCGACGACGGCGAAATGATCCTGGCCGGAGAGGATGGACTGAAAAATGAGTGATTCCAAGACAATGACCCGCCGAATCGCGGATGCCGTCTTCAGTATCAGGCCGCTGATTCTCCTCCTGTTCGTGCTCGGCACGGCGGCAATGGTGTACTACAGCCTGCAGCTGCGCGTGGACGCGGGCTTCAAGAAGCAGTTGCCGCTCGAGCATGAGTACATGCAGACCTTCCTCGACTACGAGGAAAATTTCGGGGGCGCCAACCGCGTTATGGTTGCCCTCATCGATCGCGACGGCGACATGTTCACGCCCGAGTTCTTCCGCGGGTTCGAGGAACTCAGCGAGGACGTGCTCTACGTACCCGGCGTCGACCGGTCCACGGGCCGTTCGATCTTCACGCCCAACGTCCGCTTTGTCGAAGTCGTCGAGGACGGGTTTGCCGGCGGCAACGTCATTCCGGCCGATTTCTCGCCCACGCCGGAAATGCTCGAAACCGTGCGCTCGAACATTATCAAGTCCGGCGAGGTGGGGCGCCTTGTCGCCGAGGACTTCTCGGGCGCCATGGTCTGGGTCAACCTGATGGAGGAAAACCCCGAGACCGGCGAGAAGCTCGATTACCAGCAAGTCGCCGCCGAACTCGAAGAGATCCGCTCGCGGTTCGAGAACGAGGAGCACGTCGTTCGCATCATCGGTTTCGCCAAGATCGTCGGCGATGTGGCCGACGGGGCCCGCGGTGTGGTCATGTACTTCGGCGTCGCGTTCCTGATTACGGCGGCCATCCTGTTGCTTTACTCGCACTCGATCTGGCTGACCGTCCTGCCGCTGATCTGCTCGGTCACCGCAGTCGTCTGGCAGCTCGGCATCCTGAGCCTGATGGGCTTCGGCATCGACCCGATGAATATCCTCACCCCCTTCCTGATATTCGCCATCGGGGTCAGTCATGGTGTGCAGATGATCAGCGGCTGGAACGCCGAAAAGCTGTTCGGGGGGTATTCACCCATCGGCCTGGTTCAGGAGGGCATTCCGCTCGAACAGGTCGAACCCGTTTCGAGCCTGGAGGCCTCCAAGGCGGTGTTCGCCCGCCTGCTGGCGCCGGGCGCCATCGCGCTGCTGAGCGACACCATCGGTTTCCTGACCATCCTGCTGATCAATATCCAGATCATCCAGGAGCTGGCGATCACCGCCAGTATCGGCGTGGCCGTGATCATCCTCACCAACCTGGTCCTGCTGCCGGTGCTGCTCTCCTACGTCAAGCTGCGCAACGAGGAAAAGAAGCGCCAAAAGCAGTACGAACACAGCCAGAAGCCCAGCATCATCTGGGACTTTATGGCCAAGTTCACCAATCGGGGCGTGGCCGTGGTTGCCGTCATTGTCGGCATCGCGCTGTTCGCCGGCGCCTGGGTCAAGTCCCAGGACATGCAGATCGGCGACTCCGAGGCCGGCGTTCCCGAACTTCGCGAAGATGCGCGCTACAACCGCGACGCGCGTGCCATCCAGGAGCGTTTCTCGCTGGGCACGGACGTGATCAGCGTCATCGCCCAGACCGAAGCGAGTGCCTGCATCGAGTCGCACCAGATCATGGAAGCGATCGACCGCTTCGCCTGGCACATGCGCAACGTCGAAGGGGTCCAGCGCGTGATCACGCTGCCGATGATTGCCAAGCAGGTCAACGCCGGCTGGAACGAAGGCAACCTGCGCTGGCAGATCCTGCCGCGCGATCGCTATGCCCTGGCGCTGACCACGCAGAACATCCCGACCGATAGCGGCCTGCTCAATCGCGACTGCAGCGCCATGCCGGTGATGATCTTCACCGAGGACCACAAGGCCGAGACGATCGACCGTGTGGTTGCGCGCGCTCACGAGTTACAGGAAGACATCCGGATCGACGAGCTCGGTTACCAGCCCGGAGGCGCCGCGGCGCACGGCAACTGGCCCGAGGAGGGCGAGCATCCGCCGCTGGTCTTCCGCCTGGCCACCGGCAACGTCGGCGTGATGGCGGCGACCAACCAGGAGGTAGCCGCGGCGCAAACGCCCATGCTGCTCTACGTCTACTCGGCCATCGTGGTGCTTTGCCTGATCACCTTCCGGACGGTGCTGGGCACGCTGTGCATCGTGCTGCCGCTCGTTCTGGTCAGTTATCTGGCCTACTCGCTGATGGCCTTCATGGGTATCGGCCTGAAGGTCAACACCCTGCCTGTCGTGGCCCTGGGCGTGGGCATCGGCGTCGACTACGGCATCTACATTTTCAGCCGGATGAAGGGCTTCCTGGACCAGGGTGTCGGTCTAGACGACGCCTACTACCGGACGCTCAGACTTACGGGCCGCGCCGTCTTCTACACCGCGGTCACGCTGGCCGTGGGCGTAGGCACCTGGCTGTTCTCGGACCTGAAGTTCCAGGCCGACATGGGCCTGCTGCTGGCCTTCATGTTCATCTTCAACATGATCGGTGCCATGCTGCTGCTCCCGGCCCTGGCCCGCGTGCTGCTCGGCTGGCGCGAGAAGCGCAAGACAGCCTGACGCCGGACTCCGGCAAGACGGCTCGAAGGGCGCGGGGAGAGCGATCTCCTTGCGCCCTTCGCTTCTTCCGGACTAGCCTCGCTTCATGTCCTACCCAACCTGCAGGCCGATTGTCGCGCTGTCCTCCGGCGGCAAGGACAGCTTGTTCATGGTCGAGACACTGCTGCGCGATCCCGCCTGGCGGATCGAGGCCCTGGTCACCACCGTCAACGAGACCAACGGTCGCGTGGCGATGCACGGCACGCCGAAGACCCTGCTGCAGGCCCAGGCCGATGCGCTGGGCATGCCCCTGACCGTCATCGGCCTGCCCGAGAACTGCGACAACAAGACCTACGAGACACGGCTGGCCGACGGCCTGCGCCCTTTCCGGCAGCGCGGCATCGAAACGATCGCCTGCGGCGACCTGTTCCTTGAAGATATCCGTCATTGGCGCGAGGACAGTTTCCGCGGCATGGGCTGGGAGGTCGTCTTTCCCATCTGGGGCACACCCACTGACCACCTCGCCCGACAACTCGTTCGCGAGCCATGGCGCGTCGTCGTCACGTGCATCGATACCCACGTCCTGCCGGAGCGCTTCCTGGGGGCGACGATGGACGCGCGGTTTCTCAATGACTTGCCCGCAAGCGTCGACCCCTGCGGCGAGAACGGGGAGTTCCACACCTTTGTCTGCAATGCCCCCGCATTCGAGGCCGAGATTCCGGTTGCCCGGGGCGAAACCGTGCCCGTCCATGACCGCTATCGGATGATTGACTTGCGCCACTAGCCTGGAGTCCAATCGGCTTTCCGTTGCGTCCGAGAGGTGTCGGATGTCATTCGAAGCCGTTGTCGTTCTCGCCGTCCTCCTGCTGGTGTTCGTCAGTTTCGTCCGCGAACGATTCGCGCCGGACGTGACCGCGATGCTGGGCGTGGCCGCCCTGCTGATCGCCGGCGTGATGCAGCCCGCCGAATTTCTCGAAGCGTTTTCCAACCCCGCGCCGATCACCGTCGGCGCCATGTTCATCCTGTCCGCGGCGCTGGAGCGGACGGGCGTCATCGACAGCATGGGTCGCATGGTCGCACGACTGAGCGGGACGAGCTGGCTTCGGACCATGCTGGTCACGATGGTAAGCGTCATGGGGTTGAGCGCCTTCATCAACAACACGCCGGTCGTGGTCATCATGATTCCGATTCTCCTGGCGGTTTCCAGGAGCAACGACCTGGCGGCGAGCAAGCTGCTCATTCCGTTGTCTTACGCCTCCATTCTTGGCGGCACCTGTACCCTCATCGGAACCTCCACGAACCTGCTGGTCGACGGCGTGGGCCAGGAACTGGGCATGGAACGCTTCGGGGTCTTCGAGATCACTGGCGCCGGCCTGGTCATGGCGGGTGTGGGTATGACGTTTCTCCTACTGGCCGGGAAATGGATTCTGCCGGAGATCGGCGATGACAAGGGGCGGCTGCGCGAAGCCTTGCGCGAGCGCCGCTTCGTATCCGAGCTGATCGTCACGCCCGACTCCGACTACGACGGACGCACGCTTGCGAGCACGCGGTTGGTCAGGACGCACGGTAATGTCGTGCTCGGCGTCAATCGGGACGGCTTCGTGCCCCGGGAAGCGCCCGAAAAGCTCGTCCTCAGGCCCGGCGACCGGATCGTCGTGGAAAGCACGCTCGACGAGCTCGTCACCTTGTCGCGCCTTAAGGAAGTCTCCACCCGAGACCAGGCGTTCCGATTTGCCCCGGCAGATGAGGGAGGGCTGGAGATGGCCGAAGTGGTCCTGGGAGCGGACTCTTCTCTGGTCAACCAGCCGATCGACGATCTCGATCTCAAAGAGCGTCTCGGCGTGGATATCATCGCCATACACCGTCCGCGGCGGCTCAAGGCCACACAGTTCGGCAAGTTGCGGCTGCATGCCGGCGACACGCTTCTGCTCGGCGGACTGGCCCGGGGCATCGAGCGCGCGTATCGGGCCCGCGAATTTGCCGGCCTGACCTTGCCCAAGGTCAAGGGCTACAAGCGAGGCAAGGCGTGGATTGCAGTTACGGCCATGCTGCTGGTCATGGCGCTCGCGGCACTGAACGTCATGCCCATCGTGGCGCTGGCCATCATCGCCTCCGTTCTCGTGGTCGCCTCGGGCTGCCTGAACTCGCGGGACGCCTATCGCGCGGTGGAGTGGTCGCTCCTGGTCCTGATCTTCGGCATGCTCGCCATCGGCGGCGCCATGCAGTCCAGCGGCGCGGCCGCCTTGATTGCCAATCAGGTTGCCGACCTTGCCGGCCCCCTGGGGCCGTTGGGGATGCTTGCGCTGATCTACCTGGTCACCTCGATCATGACCGAAACCATGAGTAACAATGCGGCGGTTATCCTGCTGACCCCGATCGCATACGGCCTGGCCGCCTCACTCGGCTACGACCCGCGTCCCTTCGTGGTTGCGGTCATGTTCGCCGGCAGCGCCAGCTTCGCCACGCCCATCGGCTATCAGACCAACACGCTTGTCTATCAGGCCTGCGGCTACCGCTTCATGGACTTCGTGCGAATCGGCTTGCCGATGAACCTGCTGATGTGGGCGACCGCAGTGCTGGTCATTCCCCTGTTCTGGCCGCTGGTTCCCTGACCGTCGCTTCCTCCACCAGGCGGCACACGAAGTCAATGCCCTCGACGATGCGCGGGGTGGGACGCACCAGGCGTTCGGGGTCGACGGACTCGAGCCGGGTATGCCCCTCACGGACCATCCGAGTGTCGCGCCAGGACGAAAGCGGGTCGGAATCCGGATCGTTGATGCCGGCGACGATCAGGTCGGGTGCTCGCGCGATGACCGCCTCCCGGTCGATGGCGGCGGCTTCGATGTCGAGATCCTCGAAGGCGTTGCGCGCCCCGCAGGCGGCGAATACCTCCGTGATCACGTGCGGCCGGCCCAGGGTGAAAAGCGGGCGGGCCGAGACCTGGTAGAAGATGGTTACTTCGCCATCTCCGCCATGGCGCTCGCGCAACGCGCGGAGTTCGCGGCGATAACTTTCTGCGGCCTCCTGCGCGCGCTCTTCCGTCCCGAGCCGCCGGCCGATCCGTTCCAGGGCGTCGCCGATGTCGGACAGGCTCCGGGTCTCGATCCACAGGACCTCGATGCCCAGGGATTCCAGCCGGGCGGCCACCGCCTTGGGCGTCCCACCCGTCCAGGCCAGGGCCAGGTCAGCATCGAGCCCGAGGATCGCCTCCATGTCGAAGCGAAAGGCATCGCCGATCCGCGGCAGCGCCTTCGCCGCCTCGGGCCAGTCGCTGTAGGCCACGACGCCCACCAGCGTGTCCCCCGCGCCCGCCGAGTAGGCCAACTCCGTCAAATGCGGCGCAAGACTCACCACCCGCAGTTCCTCGGCGGCAGCATCGCCAGACCAGGACAAGGGCAGCGAGGCCAGGAGCAGCGCGCACACCGCTATTGCACGCCCCTGAAACTGGCGCGAAGCGCCATCCCGGACCTGATCCGGGATCTTCCCGACGAAACCTGAAACCTGAAATCTCAAAACGCTAAATCTGATACGCATAAGCCAACGTCAGCGTCAGCACCACCCAAAGCACCAGCATCAACGGCAA
>JAZBPT010000003.1:0-5080 GCA_036351755.1 Wenzhouxiangella sp.
CCAATGGACCCAGGCCGTCTTCCAGGTCGACGACTCGCCGCGCTACGAATCCCACGGCGAGTGGGAACATCACCCGACCCACTCGGTCTGGCAGGGCAGCGAGACGCGCCGCCCCCTGCCCCGGCGCGAGTTCAGCGTGCGCGACGACTACAACGTGCTCGTCGGCAGCAACCGCCACACCATCGTGCCCACGGGCTGGACCCACGAGCAGGACAACCTCAAGGCGATCACCGACGAGAACGGCCGCCTGGATTCCGAGCAACCCTTTCTGGCGCGCGAGATGGGCGTCAATCGCTACGAGCGCGTCACCGGCTTCGATTTCGGCCCCGGCGATGAATACTGGGACGCCACCGCCGAATTCTGGGCGCTGGTGCGCGACGCCTGGGCGGAACGGTTCGAGGCACATGACCGCATCCACCTCGAAGCCGAGGTCGACGGCGAGTCGATGATGATGACCCTGTTCGAAATGGCCGAAGAGATCGCCGACGGTGCACCCTTCGATCGCGAGGCCCACCGAGAGAGGATCGAAGCAATCTTCGAACGGCACGTACGGACCGGGTCGTAAGCGGCGGCGGAACGATCCCGGAGCGGGCCGGCGGCGGACAGGACCTCAACCGCCGCCGTTTCCGTTCCCGCCGTCCTCCTCGCTTTCTTCCTCGCCTTCCAGCAGCGGATCCTCGACGCGGTCGCCCGGGGCGTCGACGGGAATGGGCTCGTCTTCCCAGGCCTCGGCGTCCGGCTCGCGCCCGAGGTACTGGCGCAGCCGGTGCTTGCGCGAGCGCTGGTTCTCGAACTGGATCTCGATGGTGAAGGTCAGGCGCCAGTCGCTGCGGCGCTCGCCGGTTTCGAAATCCTTGGGCCAGGCGTGTTCGGGCTCTATCTCCCAGTAAAGCCAGTTGCGCAGGAACTGGCGCCGGTAGCGCACGGCCACGAAATACTCCTCGGTCTCGAAGCGCGGCTCGGTGTATCCCCAGGCGCCGACCTCGGCGCGGACCGCACTCTGCATATCGAGCTGACGGAAGGAAACCAGCCCGGTCCGCCAGTCGATGCCTTCGGACTCCTGCGACCAGGTACCCCGGGCGCTCCAGCGCACCAGGCGGTCGCGGTCGGGCAGCCATTCCCAGTCGAAGCGAGTGGTCAGGCCGAAACCCTCTTCGCGTTCCCAGAAGGCCGATTGGGTGAAGCGACCGAGACTGCGGTCGGTCAGACCGCGTACATAGCGGTAACGGCCACGGATGCGAGGATTGAGCGAGCCGCTACTGACGCGAACGGTGCCGTCGATATCAAAACGGCTGCGCGCATGCTCGCTGGCAATGTAGCGCAGGCCCAGGCGGGTGCGATTCTCTGGATCGTCAAAAGCGCCGGTATCCGGGTAATCGCCTTCGAGATCCTCGTCGCGGGCGACCAGCAGGCGAACGCGCTCGGACAGGCGCGGCAGGATCAGGTTGGCCCGCACCGAGGCACGATACTTCAGGCCTTCGGTCTCGTCCCAGCGCACGGCATTGCGCAGGCGGATGAAGCTACCCACCGGATTCTCTTCCAGGGTGCGCGGATCCCCGAAAAATCCGTCGAACCAGGCAGCCGGCTCGCACAGGCGCTGGTTGATGTAGGAATGGGTCAGGTCGAGCCAGCTCTGCGGCCGGCCCTGCTCGTCGCGGCAAGACATCTCCATCAGGCGCTGCTGGCGCGCCTTGCGCTCGGCCCGCTTTTCCTCTTCGGCCTGTTCAGCAGGCGTGGATGAGTCCTGGGCGTCCGTTTCCTGCGCGGCCGGAGCCGGCAACCAGGTCGCCAGGAGCAGGACCGCCAGGCTTATGACCAGGCCACGGCTTTTCATGCCACAATCCCCGCCGGACATCGGTAAACGACAGGCAAGATCCTGGATAGAAGCTGCATGCAAGGCATCATACGACAACAGCGCGGCTCCGCACACCGGCCGTTTCGAGCGCGTCGCCGATGAACCATGAGCACGACGACATCCGGCCCTACGACGACCTCGGACCGGAGGTGGTCCTCGACGCCGTCGAGGCGCTGGGGCTGGTGACCGACGGCCGGCTGCTGGCGCTCAACAGCTTCGAGAATCGCGTCTGGCAGGTCGGGCTCGAAGAGGCCGAGCCGGTGGTCGTCAAGTTCTATCGCCCCGGGCGCTGGAGCGACGAGGCCATCGAGGAAGAGCACACGTTTTCGCTCGAACTCGCCGAGGCCGGCCTGTCGGTGGTGGCCCCGCTGCGGCTGCACGAAACCACGCTGCACCGGCACGAGGGTTTTCGCCTGGCCGTTTTCCCGCGCCGCGGCGGTCACGCGCCGGAGCCGGCCCACGAGCCCACGCTGCGTCACCTCGGCCGGACCCTGGGACGACTGCATGCCGTCGGTTCCGCCGGTCGTTTCGAGCACCGGCCGGAACTGACCATCGCCGAGCGCGGCCGCGAGCCCGTCGACTGGCTGATCGAGAACCAGTGGCTGCCGCTTCATCTCGAGCAGGCCTTCTCGAGCCTGGCCGAGCATCTTCTCGAGGCCATCGGCGCCGCCTTCGAGCGGGCCGGCGACTACCGCCGGATCCGGCTGCACGGGGACTGCCACCCGGGCAATATCCTGTGGCGCGACGACCAGGCCCACTTCGTCGACCTCGACGACTGCCTGACCGGACCGGCCGTGCAGGACCTGTGGATGCTGATCTCCGGCAGCCGGGAGGACCGCGAGCAGCAGCTGGGGTGGATGATCGAGGAGTACCGCGCCTTCCAGGACTTCGACGCGCGCGAGCTGCACCTGGTCGAGGCCCTGCGCACCCTGCGCATGATCTACTACCAGGCCTGGCTGGCGCGGCGCTGGGACGACCCGGCCTTCCCGGCCGCCTTCCCGTGGTTCGGCGACGATCGCCACTGGGAAACCGTCATCGGCCAGTTGCGGGAACAGCTCGCCGAGTTATCTGAACCGCCCCTGAGCCTCGAGCATGTCTGAAGCCGCCCTGCCGGTCGACCGCGA
The DNA here is from genome assembly GCA_036351755.1 of Wenzhouxiangella sp. Classification (GTDB taxonomy): domain Bacteria; phylum Pseudomonadota; class Gammaproteobacteria; order Xanthomonadales; family Wenzhouxiangellaceae; genus Wenzhouxiangella. Next base: position 2,980 of record JAZBPT010000003.1, read on the forward strand.
CGCATTCGAGTCGGCTGCCAGCGGGCTGCGCGAGCGCGGCTGGTGGGTCGGCGAGAACGCCCTGGACGGCGGCCTGGTCGACGCCTTGCGAGCGGAACTGTCCGAACTGATGGAGGCCGACCGCCTGCATCGGGCCGGGATCGGGCGGGATCACGATTTCCACCTCGATCGCAGCATCCGCAGCGACCGCGTATTCTGGCTCACCAGGGAGCGCCCGATCCAGTCTCGCTTTCTCGACCGCATGGAAGAACTGCGGCTGGCACTCAATCGCGAGCTCTTCCTGGGCCTGTTCGAGTTCGAGGCCCACTTCGCCCACTACCCGCCCGGCGGTCACTACAACAAGCATTTCGACAGCTTTCGCGGAGCGGCCAACCGGATCGTTTCGTCCGTGACCTACCTGACACGGGACTGGCAGCCGGGCGACGGCGGGGAACTGGTGATCTACGGCGAGGAAGGAAACGAGATCCTGGCCACGGTCGAACCCCGTGCCGGCACCTTCGTGCTCTTTCTCAGCGAGGAGATTCCGCACGAAGTCCTGACATCGCACACCGACCGGACAAGCATCGCCGGCTGGTTCCGGCTGAACGCCTCGGTCGGCGGACACGTCGACCCGGCGCGGTAACCGGCTGTGCCTGCAACCGCGGTCAGCGAACGGGCGCCAGCAGCGCGCTGACCAGTTCGGGTCGCTCCTCGGCCAGTTTCCTCATCTGTTCGTCCTCGAGGATCTCGAGCAGGCGCTTCATCCACTCGGCCTCCGCCTGTGCACGTGCCTGCAGCGCTTGCTGGCGAGCGTCGACCAGCTCGACCAACCTTTCGCGGTCATTGGCCTTAAGCGCCTCCTGCATGGAGGAGGCAACTTGGGCAAGCTGCTGGCGGGCCTCACGTGCCGCGGCAGTCAACTCATCGTGCGCAGTTGTGATATCGCCGACCTGCTCCGGGGACAGCCCCACATTACGGGCAATGACGTCGTTCTCCCACCAGCGTCCCGTTCTCGAGCGGCGCCCGCGTTGTTCGTCACCGCCCTCTTCGAGGGTCTGGCGATGGCGCTGGGCGCGCTCGCGCATGGCGGCTCTGGGGTCTTCCCGACCGGACTCCGCCCGGCGCTGCTGCCGCATCTCGCGCATGCGTTCTCGGACCGCCTGGCGCCGCTGGGGGTCGGCCATGATCTCGCGAAGAGCGTCCGGATCACGGGCCAGCGCCCGGAGATCTTCCTCGGACAGGTCATCGGCCGAGGGTTCCGTCGGACTCGTCTTCGCAGCCGTATCCTGACCACGCGCTTCGGCCGATTCCTGCGCTTGTGTACCCGCAGCCTCGGAATCGCCCTGTGGCGAGCAGGCAGTGATCGTCAAGCCAATCAACAGGCACCAAATGCAACGCATGACTCGAACCTCCGCACAAAGTCTTGATGATAATGCCAGCATCCGCTCCAGCGCCAAACCATGATCGAGCGCATTGCTAGCTGGCCAGCCTTTTCCATGACCTCCTATTACGTAAATCCCTTGCACGGGCTGACAGGCAGCGGCAATCAACTCGTGCAATCCGCTCCGCGACGCCCTAATTGACCGGCCGATCAGTCAGTGTTATCGTTCACCGCCATGAACGAAGCCACCACACGCGATCCGGACCTGACGCGTTCCCGCATACTCCAGGCGGGCTTCGAGCTGTTCGTCGACAAGGGCTTCGCCGCCGTGAGCATGCGCGAGCTGGCGCAGCGCTCGGGCGTGACCAAGAGCCTGATCCACCACCACTTCGGCACCAAGGAAGGGCTGTGGGACGCCGTCAAGGAGGCCGCCTTCTCGCGCTACTACGAAGGCCAGAAGGACGAACTCGAAGGCGCCGACGCGCCCGACTCCAACCTGCTCAGGAACGGCGTCATCCGCTACTTCCGGTTTCTCCAGGAGAATCCGCAGGTCGTCCGGCTGTTCACCTGGATGCACCTCGAGAACGACTCGACCTGCAGCGAGATGGACGCCGAGCTGGTCGCGCTGGGCGCGCGTCGCGTGCGCGAAGCGCAGGAAGCCGGCCTGCTGCGTGCCGACGTCAACCCGACGCACGTGGTCACCATCTTCATCCATGCCTGCTCGCAGTGGTTCGAAGTGCG
>JAZBPT010000004.1:0-25605 GCA_036351755.1 Wenzhouxiangella sp.
AGGTTCATCGGTGTCGTCTCCGAGATAGGCGAGCAGCGCTCGTTTGAGTTCATGGGTGAAGGCCGCGTCGGACAGCTCGATCGAACGCGCCCCGAAGAGCAGGCGCGTCTGTGCCTGCGTGACCAGGCCGGTCAATCCGATGGGCACCGCGGCCTCCGGTCGGGGATGGCGAATTTCATCCCGGCAGGCCAGCAGCCAGTCGGCGTAGTAGTGCAGGGTGCGCTCGGCGCTCTCGATCTGCTCGGCAGACTGTGCGTTTTCGGCCGAGTACTGGCGGGCAACGAGCGCTTTCATCAGGTGGTGGTGCTTCCGGTAGGAGTCGACCAGGCTCTCTACGAATGCGTCCACCCGCCCGGACAGGCCGATGCCCTGCCAGTTGGATTCGTCGACGAAGGATTCGATGGCCTCGAACTGCTGCCGGTGGATCCAGTCGAGCAAGACGGGCAACAGAGCGTCCTTGCTGGAGAAGCGCTTGTAGAAGGCGCCGACCGAGGTGTGGGCCTCGGTGACGATATCGGCGACCGACAGGGCTTCGAAAGGGCGATCCTCGAGCAGGCGGACGGTGGCCTCGAAAATCCGCTCGACGGTGGCGCGTGCGCGGGCCTGACGGGGTGGCTGGTAAGTGCTCATGGCCGCAATTCTGCGCCGTCAAAAAGAGAATGGCAATCTACAAATGCTGCCATTAAAGGCGGTTTGGCGATAAACCTTCTACCAGCCGCGGCAACGTTCCAGTTTCCGAACGGGTCTGCCTTCGGGGTCCGCCAACCACAAATGCTCGAATTGGCCGGCAGTGGCGCAGGCGTGGTTGGGCAAGATGCGCAGGCGTCGGCCGATCGGGAAGTCGTGGAGCTTCAGTGACTCGCCGTCGCGGCGGGCAAGGATGCCGTGCTCCTGGTTGGTGGCGCTGACGATCGCTTCCGGTGAAAGCACCCGACCGGTTTCGTCGCAGACCACGCCGTAGCCGCGGTCTATTGCCTGGTCGGCCGTGCCGCGGTCGCGGGACAGAGACATCCAGCCGGCATCGACCAGGACCTGGCCGTGCTCGCGCCGATGCCCGATGACTTCGGTGAGCACCGAGACGGCGATGTCGTCGAGTTCGCACACGCCCAGGCCGGCCATAACCAGGTCCATGAAAGCGTAGACCCCGGCGCGGACTTCGGTGACGCCGGTCAGGTCTTGCGCGAACATCGCCGTAGGCGTCGAGCCCACGCTGACGACGGGGGCTTCGAAACCGGCCGCACGGAGCGCTTCGGCTGCGGCGATGGCGTCGTCGCGCTCCCGTTGTGCCGTCCGAACCAGGCACTCGCGATCCCGGCAGGCATAGGAGCCACCGGCGTGAACCATGACGCCGGCCGGCGTTGCGCCGCCGTTTGCCAGAATCCGGGCGGATTCGACGAGGACGGGGTCGTCGGGCTGGAAGCCCGCACGGTGCCCGTCGGCGTCGATTTCGAGCAGCACGCGAAAGTTCGTGTCGAGCCGCTGTGCGGCACCGGCCACGGCGCGGGCGGCGTCGGGATGATCGAGGATCAGCGTCAGGCGCATGCCGTCGGCGATGCGCCCTGCGACCGCTTCGAGCTTGCCGGGGGCGATGCCCACGGCGTAGAGCAGGTCGTCAATGCCGGCGGCAAAGAAGTGGTCGGCTTCGGCGAGCGTGGAAACCGTGGCGCCGCCGGGTTGGCCGGCGAGCATGCGGCGCGCCAGTTCGACGCTCTTGACCGTCTTAAGGTGGGGCCGCAGGGGCACGCCCAGCCGCGCCAGGCGCCGGTTCAGGCGCGCGAGGTTTCGCTCGAAGCGTTGCTCGTCAATCAGTAGGGCCGGTGTGTTCAGTCTGTGCTGGCTCATGATGGGTCTGTCGGCACTATGAGTACTTACGCCCATTATCACCCCCAGGTGGCTCGGGGCGCGCCCGGGCGAAAGGCTTGTTTGGCTGCCGCCCATTGGCATATCGTGCACGTAAGATGATCTTTTAGGATATCGGAGAGGCGCATGCCGTTGCAGTCGCGATTGCTGGAGCGGGCGTTGGAGCGATCACGCGATGCCGTGACGATTTTCGAGAAGCAGTCCGGCGAGTCTGCTGCACGCGTCGTATACGTCAACGCCGCTTTCGAGGCCATGACCGGCTACGAGCGTGCAGAGCTGGTCGGTCGGGTGCCGGGATTCCTGCGCGGCGAACTGACCGATTCCAATGTCATCACCTCGCTGGACACTGCCCTCGCCGAGGGAACGCGGTTCGAAGGCGAATGGTGGTGCTACCGCAAGGACGGTGAGCCTTTCCTCATGCACTTCGTGCTGACACCCGAGCCGGATGCCAACGGACGGGTGACTCACTTCGTCGCGGTGCACGAGGACGTGACTGCGAGACGAATTCGTCGCCGACGGCGGGAGAATCTCGAACGGGTCGTCGACCTGCAAAGAGAGGTGGTCACCGGCGGGCTGGACCTGCAACGGGTCCGGCAGCGGGTGGCCGACGCCGCGCTGCAGATCAGCGGTGCCGATGCCGCGGTAGTCGAAGAGGCCGAGGGCGACGAAATGATCTACAGGGCCGTGGCCGGCCTGGCCGAGGGTTCGCTCGGACTCCGGCTTCCGATCAAGGGGAGCCTGACCGGGCACTGTTTCCTCGGCCGCGAGATCATCAAGACCGACGATACCGGCCGTGATCCCCGCGTTCACCGGGAGGCTGCGCGCAAGGTCGGCTTCGTGTCCGGAATCCTGGTGCCGCTTCTCCACGACCAGCGCTGTTACGGGGTTCTCAAGGTCTATGCTTCGCGGCCGGATGCGTTTTCCAACGAGGACGTGCAGCTGCTCGAGATCGCTTCGGGCATTCTGGGCGCGGCGCTTTTCAACGCAGCCAGTTTCGAGCGGGAAGTGAACCGGCGGAGCATGCTCGTCGACGCCATTCCGCTGCTGGTCTCGTACGTCGATCGGGAAAGGCGCTACCGGGAGGTCAATGCCGCCTACGAGGACTGGTTCGGCGTCGAGGCGGCCGATATCCGCGGCCAGTACATGTGGGAGGTGATCGGCGAGGAAGCCTATGAGCGAATCCGCCCCTACGTCGATGCGGCATTCAGCGGCGAGGAGGTGAGTTACGAGGCCGAGCTTCCTTACAAGGAGGGCGGGCGGCGCACGGTGCTTGCGCAGTACCAGCCCAGCCGGGGACACGACGGCGAGGTGGCCGGTATCTATGCGGTCGTGCGGGACCTGACACCGGTCAAGCAAGCCGAGCAGGATTTCCTGACCGGGCTCTGGAATCGGCGCAAGTTCGAGGCGAAGGCGGCCGAGCTCCTCGAGAAGGCCGCGCCTGTCGGGCAACCCGTTTCGCTCATGCTCCTCGACGTGGATCGCTTCAAGAGCATCAATGATCGCTACGGGCACCTGTTTGGCGACGAGGTGCTCAAGCGAGTTGCCGCGCACCTCAACGACACTGTGCGAGGGCTGGACGTGGTCGGCCGCTGGGGTGGGGAAGAGTTCGTCGCCTTGCTTCCGGGCACCGGCGCTGACGAAGCGCGCCTGCTGGGCGACCGAATCTGCTCGGAGATTCGACAGATGCCGTTCGAGGGACTGGACGCTGTAACGATAAGCATCGGATTGACCCAGGCCGCCCCCGACGAGAACCTGGATCGAATCGTTGAACGAGCCGATTCGGCGCTGTACCGCGCCAAGCGCGCGGGACGCGACCGCGTCGAAGTCGCGAAGGCAGAAGGTCGCTAACCGGGCTTTCACGGCCCCGACGCTAATGTCTGACATGTGGCTTCCAAACGAGCATTCCGGTGTCAGTCCATTCGAGACTCCGTCAGCGAGTACTCACGGCCTTCTTGCTGGCAGCATTCCTTTCGCCGAGCGCATTGGCCGGCGATGATGACGTGAGCGGCACCTCGACACTTTTCGACTTTCAGGATCTAGCGTCCACTTGGCAGGTCGTTAATGACGGCGTCATGGGTGGCCGCTCGAAGGGGTTTTTCGAGATCGACGACGGCCGCATGCGCTTCTTCGGCACCCTGGTGACGCGCGGCGGGGGATTTACATCGATTCGGACACAGCGAGGTCTCGACCTTTCCGCCTACGACGGGCTGGAGCTGCGGGTGCGCGGCAATGGCCGAACCTTCGAAGTCGAGGTCAACGACGGCCGGCGCTATGGTTGGCGGAGTGTCTCGCGCCGGGCGCCGTTCGAGACCGCGGCCGATTGGCAAACCCTGCGGATTCCATTCTCGGCCCTGCGCGCGACGGTCTTTGGCCGTGGCGTCGACGTTCCGCCGGTGCAACTCGACCGCGTTGAGCGAATCGGTTTCTACATCCTGGACGGCAGGGACGGCCCGTTCGAGCTGGAGGTCGATTTCGTCCGGGCTTATCGCGACGGCTAGTCGATCCATTTGACCGGATTGCGAGTATTCACCGCGGCGCGCGTTTACTATTGCAGTCCGACGCCCACATGACCGGTTCCCATGAAACGCCAGGACATCGATTTTCCCCCGGAACACCAAGCGCTTCGCGACGACGTCAGCCTGCTCGGCGCGATGATCGGGGAGCTGCTCCGAGAGCAGTGCGGCGACGAGTTGTTCGAGCGCGTCGAGACCTCGCGTTCGGCGGCCATCGCCCGGCGCGTGGGTGAGGACGACGGCTCCTCGCTGCTCGAGCAATGCCGAATCTCAGACGCCGCCGAGGCCAGCGCCTTCGTCCGGGCCTTTGCGGCCTGGTTCCGCATGGTGAACCTGGCCGAACAGGTTCACCGCATCCGGCGCCGCCGCGAGTACATGGCGGCCGGGGAGGGTGTGCAGCCGGATTCCCTGGCCGACGTTTTCGAGAAGCTGGCCGAGGAGGGTAAGGACTGGGAGGACGTGCGGGCCTGCCTGGACGACCTGCTGGTCGAGCCGGTATTCACCGCGCATCCCACCGAAGCCACGCGGCGATCGGTGCTCGAGAAGGAGCAGCGCATGGCGCGCTACCTGGTCGAGCGCCTTGACCCGGGGCTTTCCGAAAACGCCGCCAACCGCCTGATCGATCGCGTGCGCATGGAGCAGACCATCGCCTGGCAGACGGCCGAGCAGTCGCGCACCCGACCGAGCGTGGCCGACGAGGCCGAGCACGCACACTACTACCTGGCCAACGTGCTCTACCGTGTCGCACCCGTCGTGCACGAGAACCTGGCCGAAGCCGCCACCCGCGCCTGGGGCAAGTCTCTGTGGCCGGGTGATCTGCCGTCGGTGCTGCGCTTCGGCTCCTGGGTGGGCGGCGACATGGACGGCAATCCCAACGTCACCGGCGAGACGGTGATGGAGACGCTGATCGAGCAACGCCGGCAGGTGATCGGCAACTATCTCGGCGAGGTGCGTCGGCTCAACCGCCTGCTCAGCCAGACCGACGGGCGCGTGGAAGTCAGCGCACCAGTGCGCGAGCGCGTCTCCGAGTACCGCCGTCTCCTGCCGCAGGAGGCCGAGGCCATCCCGGCGCGTCATGCGGAGATGCCCTACCGTGTTCTGCTCAGCCTGGTCGAGGCCCGCCTCAAAGCCACTGTCGACGACAGCGAATGTGCCTATGGGCACGTCGATGAATTCGCCGCGGACCTCAAGCTCATCGCCGAGAGCCTGAAGGCCAATCGCGGCCGCCGCGCCGGCCTGTTCCCCGTCGAGCGCCTGCTGCGCCGGATCGATATCTTCGGCTTCCACCTGGCCGCGCTGGACCTGCGCATCGATTCGGGCGACCTGCACGAGGCGGTGGCCGAGCTGATCGACGACCCTGAATGGCCTGATCGGGCGCCCGAGGAAAGGACGGCCTATCTCGAGGATGCCGTCGGTCAGGGCCGAGTGCCGGACGGGGCGGAATGCGGCGCCACCCATCCGGTGTTCAATCTTCTCGCCGCCGCAGGCCGGGCCCACGACAAGTTCGGCGCCCGTGCGATCACCACGCTGATCATTTCGATGAGCCGAAACGCCGACGACATCCTGGCCGCTTGGTTCATGGCGCGGGCCGCAGGCGTCGATCGCGACGGGCTCGACATCGTGCCGCTATTCGAAACGGTCGACGACCTGATCGCGGCCGAAGGCGTGATGGAAGGGCTGCTGGGCCTCGACGTGTGGCGCGAGCTGCTCGCGCAGCGCGGCGAGCGGCAGACGGTGATGCTGGGCTACTCCGATTCCAACAAGGACGGCGGCATGGTCGCCTCGCGCTGGTCCCTCCAGGACGCCCAGCGCAAACTGCTGGCCTTGTTCCAGCAGCACGGCGTGAAGGTCACGTTCTTCCACGGCCGGGGCGGCACGGTGGGTCGCGGCGGCGGCAAGACGCCGCGCGCGGTCCTGGCCGCGCCCGTCGGCTCGGTGGGCGGCCGCCTGCGCATGACCGAGCAGGGCGAGGTGATCCATCGCAAGTACGGCCTGCGAACGATCGCCGTGCGCAATCTCGAGCAGACCACCGGCGCGGTGATCAAGGCCGGCTTCCTCGAGCACGACCCCGACAGCGAGGAAGGCCCCTGGCGCCGGGCCATGGCGCGCCTGGCCGACCACTCGCGCACCGCCTACCGCGAACTCGTCTACGGCGACGAGGACTTCGGCGAGTATTTCCGCCTGGCCACCCCCATCGACGTGATCGAGCGCATGCGCATCGGCTCGCGCCCGGCATCAAGAGCGAAGAAGACCGGAATTTCGGGCTTGCGTGCCATTCCCTGGGTGTTTGCCTGGGGCCAGTCGAGGCAGGGGCTTCCGGGCTGGTACGGCCTGGGCACCGGCCTGGAGCGCCTGATCGACGACATCGGATTCGACCAGGTCGAGGAGATGGCGCGCGAATGGCTGTTTTTCTCCAACCTGCTCTCCGATGCCGAAATGGCCATGTCCAAGGCCGACATCGGCATCGGTCGCCACTACGCCGCGCTGGCCGGCGAGCTGGGCGAACGCTACTTTCCGACCATCGAGCGCGAGTTCGCCCGAACCCGCGAGATGATCTGCCGCATCCGCGGCCAGGACGAACTACTCGACAAGGACCCGACGCTGAAACGTTCGATCCTGCTGCGCAACCCCTACGTCGATCCGATGAGCTTCACGCAGGTGGAACTGCTCGAACGCTGGCGCGCCGGCGGCTCGAAGGACGAGGCCCTGGAGCTGGCCCTGATCGACAGCGTCCACGGTATCGCCCAGGGGCTGCAGAACACCGGGTAGGGTGATGATTTAGCTTCTTGGTGCTTTGGTGTTTTGGTGTTTTGGGTGGCGGGATTTTTCGCCGTTCCCGGTTTCTCCCTGGTGAAGCCAACTCCAGGGAGACTCCCTCATGCGAATGGTAATCCTGCAAAAGGGAATTGTTCCGGCAAGCGTCGCAGCGGCCATGCTCGTGCTGCTGCTCGTCGGCAGCGGTCATGCCGCGTCCGGCGCGGCTGAGCCGACCCGAACCTCGAGTGGTGTAGGGGAATGGCGAGTCGGGCCGGATTTCGATCCTGATTGCGACTTCCAGAATATCCAGGACGCCATCGATGCCACCGTGGCCAACGACGGCGGGTTTGCCACAATCAATATCCGGGTAGCCGGCGGCACCTCCGTGCACGCCGGCAACACCTACGTCATCGACGGTACCCAGTTCGACAGTGTCACCACGCTGCGCATCGTCGGCGGTCATACGGATTGTTCTGGTGCCCCGTTCCCGGGGGGACGCACGATTCTCGACGCTCAGAGCAACGGGCGCGTGTTTCTCCTCTCCTACGAGGCCAGCGACGACGATCCCGTCTTCACGATGGCCCTGGAAAACCTGGAGATCCGCGAGGGCCTGGCCCCCTTTGCCGGCGGCGGGGTGCGGATCCGCAGCCATGCCGGCCTGCATCGCGTGCGAATGAACAACGTCGATATCCATTCCAACGAGACGACGGGCAGCGGCAGCGGCGGCGGCGTCAGCATGGAAGCGACTTCTCCGGGCACCTCGCCGACCAACTGGGTCACGATCAGCCAGGACTCGCGAATCGATGGGAACCACGCCGATGGGGGCGGCGGTGCCGTGGCGTGCTTCAACATCACTGGCGACGACAACCCGCCCGTGCAGCTCTTCGACGTGCCCGTACTGGGGAACAGCGCGGTGAGCGACGGCGGCGGCATCGCCGTTCACGGCTGTCGCAATTTCTCGATTCAGACCTCGGGTTTCGATCAGCGCATCGGCGGCAACGACGCCGGGGCATCCGGCGGAAGCGGCGACGGCGGCGGACTGCACGTCTCCGGCGGTGCCGAGGTGACGCTAGAGGCTTCCGGAACGTCCGAGTCGGCGGAGATATTCGGCAATTCGGCTGATCGCGGCGGCGGTGCGGCGGTTGTCGATTCCTCGTCCGCGCTCACCCTGGTCAATGCGCGCATCTACTCCAGCTCGGCCGACGACGAGGGCGGCGGACTCTTCGTCGACGACCAGGCCGCACTGGTGATGGGGCGCGTGGGTGGCGTCGGCGGCTTCCCGGGGGACTGTCAGCCGCTCGTGGATCCGGATTACCGCTGCAGCGAGCTGTTCGCCAACACGGCTGGAACGGCCTCGGCGGTGGCCGTTCGGGGCGGTGCGCAGGCCGAAATCAACCGGACGCGGATTCACCTCAATGTCAGCAATGATGGGGGCGCGAGCGCCATCACGGTGGCGGGCCCGGATACCAACCTGAACGCAGAGGGCGTACTCGTTCACGATCAGGTCGGGGCCAATTCACTGGTGCGACTGGTCGGTGGTTCACTGATGAGACTGCGCTGGAGCACGATCGCGGGCAACGACGACGACGAAGCCCTGGCCAACGTATTCGCGCGGTTGGCGGGTGCCGAAGATCAATTCCCGCAGGTCAACGTGGACAGCAGCATCATCTGGGAGCCGTCTTTGTCCATGTTTTTCGGTGCGTCGACGCAACCGGCTGCTGCGGACTGCGTGATCGCGCATCTCGATGCCGCTTCTTCGGGCTTCGACAGCATCAGTTTCTACAGCCAGGTCGACCCGCGCCTGCGCGACCGCTACAACGGCGACCTGCGACTCTCCCCCGACTCACCGGCTATCGATTATTGCGACGACGCCATCGCGCCGGACTTCAACGATTTCTTCGATCGCCCGCGCGGCGCCGAATACAACCTGGATCCGGACAACCCGCCGGTCGACTCCGTGCCCGGCGGCCTATTCGACCTGGGCGCTTTCGAGCAGCCCCGCTTCGAGGACGTCATTCACAGCGACCGCTTCGAACAATAAAATCGCCCCCGACCCGCTGGCGAGACGCCGCCCAAACCGGTATAATTCGCGGCTTGCCCGGTAAGGCACGTGCCGGTGTAGCTCAGTTGGTAGAGCAACGCATTCGTAATGCGTGGGTCAGCGGTTCGAATCCGTTCACCGGCACCATATTCAGGAGAAGCCTCGCACCTGTGCGGGGCTTTTTCATTTCTAGGGCCTCGATTCGAACCGCTGACCAGACAATCGGTTCGACCATTGCGCGCCAGCGCAATGACGCTGCCGCAGAGCGGCAGACCGAAGGGCAAGGCCGCGCAGCGGCCGCAGCAATCCGTTCACCGGCACCATATTCAGGAGAAGCCTCGCACCTGTGCGGGGCTTTTTCATTTCTAGGGCCTCGATTCGAACCGCTGACCAGACAATTGGTTCGACCCACTACTTCCGGATGGCCTCGAACTCGAAAATCAACTCCACCTCGTCGCCGACGAGCTCCCGCTCGACGCCGTAAGTCATGCCCCATTCGCTCCTGCGGATCGTGGTCCGGGCAGACACGCCGAGGGTGTATTCACCGTGGCCGAACGGATACTCGGCGGCCTTGTTGAGAGTCACGTCCAGCGAGACGGGGCGGGTTTCCCCGAGGAGAGTGAGCTGTCCCTCCAGCGTGCCGCGCCCGGGTTCGTCGCCCGCGGGCTGCCAGTCGGTGGCTTCGAAACGGATCGTTGGGTGCTGGTCGGCGTCGAGGAAATCGTCGTTGCGGAGATGTTCGTCGCGTCGCTCGTGGTTGGTGAAGACGCTGTCGGCCTGCACGAGCACTTCGCCCTCGCGCAGTTCGTTGGCTGTCTCGTCGTAGACGAAGCTTCCCTCCGCCGCCAGGAACTGTCCGAGCGTGTCGGCATAGCCGATGTGCTCGACCAGGAAACCGATCGAGAAGTGTTCCCGGTCGATCACGTACTTCGCGTCCCCGGCCTGGGCCGCCAGCGTGGTGGCGAGCATGAGCGTCGCCAGGGTCATGCGGAAAGAGGTCGTGGCTTTCATGGTGTCCTCCATTGCGTGGGGTTCGAAGCCCGGTGACGGCGAAAAAGCCATGCGGCATCGATGGCGAAAGAGACGGCGAGCGCCAGCAGTGCGCCGGCAAGCAGCGTCACTCGAAGCGCCTCGGGCAGGATGGGCAGCAGGGCCGTCGGCAACACAGCGACCTGAACGACGCACACGAGCTTCCGGCGGAAGCGGTCTGGCAGGGGAGCCGACAGCCAGGGCAGCAGCAGGCCGGCCAGGACGAAGGCCGGGCGCATCAGGCCGATCGCCAGCACCCAGGCCGGCGCCAGCCCGGACAGCCACAGGGCGCAACACAGCACAAGGATCAGCGCCGCATCGGTTTCCATGTCAAAACGCGCACCGAGTGTGCTGCTCTCGTCGAGGCGGCGGGCCAGCCAACCGTCGAGGCCGTCGAGCACCAGGGCGGTGAGGACGAGCGGGATCACTGCCCAGGCCCTGTCCCGAAACAGCTCCGGCTCGACAAGAGACCCGGCCAGGGCGCAGGCGATCACGGCGCGCAGGAGGGTCACTCGGTTGGCCCAGCCCATCCGGTTTCCGCCCGGCAGCTGGTGAGCGAGGATCGCGGCGAGCGGGGCGTAGGCCGCGAGGGCGGCGAGTACGGGCCAGGCGTTTCCCGGCCAGGGCTCGGTCAACCAGGCCGTGAGGCCGGCGGTGAGTATCGCGCCGGCGCCCAGGTCGAACCCGATGACTGCGCCTTTCATGTCGTCATCGTGCCATATTGCCCTGGACCGATGCGTCAACACGACTCTCACTGGGTTATCGTGATCATTGGCGTCCCATTGCAAGGGAAACCGGATCGATGACCGAAACCGCTCGTGCTTTCTGGCTCGCCGCGCCTGGTCGCGGCGAGATCCGGGAAGAAGTTCTGCCCCGGCCCGGGTCAGGGCAGGTACTTGTTCATACGCTGCACTCCGGCATCAGCCGGGGCACGGAGGCGCTCGTTTTCCATGGCCAGGTGCCGGCGTCGGAGCACGAGCGAATGCGCGCGCCCTTCCAGCAGGGCGACTTCCCCGCACCGCTCAAGTACGGCTACTGCGCCGTGGGCCGTGTCGAAGCGGGCGAGGCCGGTCTGGTAGGCCGGACCGTTTTCTGCCTGCACCCCCACCAGGATCGATTCGTGGTTCCTTCCGGCGCCGTAGCGCCCCTGCCTGACGACGTCCCAGCCGATCGGGCCGTGCTGGCGGCCAATATGGAGACCGCGCTCAACGGCACCTGGGATGCCGGCATCGCCGCGGGCGACCGCGTGACGGTCGTGGGTGCCGGGGTGGTCGGCGCCCTGGTCGCCTGGCTGGCCGGCCGCGTGCCGGGCAGCGAGGTCACGCTGGTCGACGTGGAGCCGGGGCGGCAGGGGCTGGCCGAGCGGCTTGGCGTGTCGTTCGCCGCACCGGGGGATGCCGCGGGTGAGCGGGACGTCGTCGTCCACGCCAGCGGAACCGAGGCCGGCCTGGCCACTGCCCTGGGCCTGGCCGGCAACCAGGCCCGTGTGGTGGAAATGAGCTGGTACGGCGACCGGCGGCCGGCCGTGCCGCTGGGCGAGGCCTTCCACTCGCGCCGGCTGTCGCTGGTAGGCAGCCAGGTGGGGCAACTGCCGCCCGATCGCCAGCCGCGCTGGGACCATCGCCGTCGACTCTCCCTGGCGCTTCGCCTGCTCGCCGACCCGGCGCTGGATGCCCTGATATCCGGGGCGAGCGCGTTCGAGCGCCTGCCCGAGGAACTGCCCGGCCTGCTGGCCGGCGCCGGCCAGGTGCTGTGCCACCGCGTCGACTACGACTGATTCTTCTCAACTGCAACCCAGGAAATCAGGATGTTCACACTCACCGTTCGCGACCACTTCATGATCGCCCACAGCTTCGACGGCGAGATCTTCGGCCCGGCGCAGAAGCTCCACGGCGCGACCTACGTGGTCGAAGCCAGCTTTATGCGTCCCGAACTCGACGACGACGACCTGATCGTCGACATCGGCCTGGCCGGCGAAGTGCTCGGCGAGACTCTGGCGGAATTCAACTTCCAAAACCTCGACGAGCTCGCGGAGTTCGAAGGGCGCAACACGACGACCGAGTTCATGGCCCGGGTGGTCTTCGACCGCCTGGCCGCGGCCATCGGCCAGGGGCGGCTGGGTCCGACGGGACAGGGTCTGAAACGCTTGAAAGTCGAACTCAGTGAATCTCACCTGGCGCGGGCCAGCTACGAGGCGGATATTTGAACCATCGCCTGACCTTCATCGTGCCCGGGGATCCGGGCCAGCGGACCGGCGGTTATCTGTTCGATGCGCGCATCGTCGACGAGCTGCGCGGGCTGGGCTGGCGCATCGAGGTGGTCGGGCTCGAAGGGCGCTTCCCCGATGTCGACGAACTGGCGCGTGGTGCCATGGCTCGTGTCCTGGCCGGGATGCCGGACGGCGCCCGCGTGGTCATCGATGGCCTGGCGCTTGGCGGCGTGCCCGATGCCGTGTTGCCGCATGCCGATCGCCTGGACATCACCGCTCTGGTGCATCATCCGCTGGCCGACGAGACTGGCCTGAAACCGGCGCTGCGCGAGCGGCTGCTCGGTCGCGAGACCAGTGCGTTGGCGGCCTGCCGCCGGGTGATCGTGACGAGTGCCTTCACAGCAATGCGCCTGGGCGAGTTGGGGCTGGATTCAAGGCCGCCGGTCGTGGTCGAGCCGGGTGTCGAGACGGCTGACCTGGCCGGCCCCGTTGCCGATCGGCTGGCCGGGCGCGAGCCCGGTGGGCCCGAACGACTGTTGTGCGTGGCAAGCCTGACGCCGCGCAAGGGCCAGGACATCCTGGTCGGGGCGTTGGCGGGACTGGTCGAGCGGCGCTGGCATTGCGTGCTCGCGGGTTCAAGCGCGCGCGATGAGGCGTTTGCGATGAAGGTCGTCGAGCGAATCGCTGAAGCCGGCCTGGAAGCGCGTGTCGAGTGCATCGGCGAATGCCAGCCCGACGCACTGGATGCCGCCTACCACTCTGCCGGCTTGTGCGTTCTGCCGTCTCGCTACGAGGGCTACGGCATGGTCGTCACCGAGGCCCTTGCGCGCGGCCTGCCCGTGATCACTACCACTGGCGGGGCCCTGGCCGAGACCGCGCCCGACGATTGCTGCCTGAAGGTGGCGCCCGGGGATTTCGTCGGGCTTCGCGAGGCCCTGGCGGGCTGGTTCGACGATGCGCAGATGCGCCTGTCCATGACGCGCGCCGCCGTCGCGCGGCGCGAGACCCTGCGCGACTGGAAGGCGGCCGGGCGCGAGTTCGCGCTAGCGCTCGATCGGGATCCGGGCTGATGGGCAACGACTCCGCGCGCTTCCAATATGACTGGTTGGCGCTTCGCGAGCCGGCCGATCATGCCGCGCGCTCGCTCGCGCTGGCCGAAGTGCTGGCACGGTGGATCGGGGAACGCGAGGAATTGCGCATCCTGGACCTGGGCGCCGGCAGCGGCAGTAACCTGCGCTGGCTGGCGCCCCGACTGCCTGGATACCAGTCATGGACATTGGTAGACCACGACGCCGGCCTGCTCGAGTGCGCCGAACGCACTTGGGGGCTCGCCGACGTCGAGGGACGCACAAAGATCCGAACGTGCTGTGCCGACCTGGCCGATCTGGCCGATGAAGGGCTCCAGGGCTTCGATCTGGTCACGGCATCGGCGCTGTTCGACCTGGTCTCGGGGGGCTGGATCGAGCGACTGGTCCGGGCGCTCGCGACATCCGGCGCCTGCGGGTTGTTCGCTCTGACCGTGGATGGACGGCGCTGGTTCGAGGATGCCGACGGCCGATTGATCGATGACGAGGCGGATCGAGGAATGGGCGAATTGTTCAACCATCATCAGCTGCGTGATAAGGGCCTGGGCGAGTCGCTCGGGCCGCAGGCCGCCGCGGTGCTTCCCGCCGCGCTGGATTCGGCGGGCATGCGCGTTTACGTGGAGCGCTCGGACTGGCGGCTTGCCGCCGGTGATTCGGCCACGCCTGGGCTTGCGGCGGCTCTTCTCGATGACTGGGCCCGGGCCGCGGCCGAACAGGCGGGTAGGGAGCAGGATGCCGTCGAAGACTGGCGCAAGTGCCGGCGAGCCGGTCTGGAGACCGGGGCACTCGGCCTGGGCGTGGGCCACGTCGATGTCCTGGCGCTGCCGGGGCGTCGCCATGATTGAGCGGCGCCGCCTCGGGCCCTTGCTGCGCTGGGCCGTCAGCCTGGGCGTGCTCGGCGTGCTCTTCTGCTGGCTGGATTCACGCGCGATCGCGGCGCAGATGTCGCGTATTGCGCCCGGGTGGCTGGCGGCGGCGCTGGCGGTGACTGTCGTCCAGACCCTTCTGTCGGCCTGGCGCTGGCGATTCACGGCCAGGCGCCTGGGCCTCGACCTGACGCGTTCGCGCGCTTTGGTTGACTATTACCTGGCGGTTTTCGTCAACCAGGTGCTGCCCGGCGGCGTGCTCGGCGATGCATTGCGGGCTCATCGCCACGCGCGGCGCAGTCGCTCGGCCGGCGCGGCCTGGCGGGCGGTGATTATCGAACGCGCCTCCGGGCAGGTCGTGGTAGCCGCGGGCACCATCGGCGTGCTGCTCTCGCTACCTGCGTGGCGCGATGTGCTGGCGGGTAGCTGGCCGGGAAAGGCCGGCGCTGGCGTGTTCGCTGGGCTGGCCGGGATCCTTCTGATCGCTTTGCCGCTGGCAGCGGCGCGGCGCTGGCCGCAACACTGGCAGGCGCTGCGAGCCGACACTCACCGGGCGCTTCTGGCGCGAGTCGCGTGGCCGCGCCAGCTTGCGGCCTCGATGGCCATCGTCTTCACGTATGCCCTGGTCTTCGCCCTCGCCGGCCACGGTATCGGCGCCGAAATCGGCTTCGGGCGGCTGTTGGCCGTGGCGCTGCCGATCCTGCTGGCGATGCTGGTTCCGTTTTCGGTCGCTGGCTGGGGGTTCCGCGAGGCGGCCGCCGCTTCGGTCTGGCTGGCGCTCGGTTTTCCTGCGGAGGAGGGCGTGGCAGTAGCGATGACCTACGGCGCGATCAACCTGGCCGCGTCGCTGCCGGGTGCGCTGGTGCTGGTCCGGCACCCGGTTCAGTCATGGGTGGCCAGATAAATGGCCTCGCCGATCACGGTGCCCCAGTGGAACAGCAGCAGGCCGAGGATCATCATGCCCACGACAACGATGAGTCGTTGCGGCCCTTTTCCGATGCGGTTCCATTTTTCCTTGATGGATTCATTCATGTCGTGTCTCTGTGCCGTCGTGCCTGAATTGAAGCGCCCATGCTCGCGTGGGGCCGGTGTCGATGCCAGTGACGATCGTCACTGGAGGAGAAACGTGCTTTGAATCAATGGTTTGCGAGATACCTTGGGGTCGAGGAGTGGGCCTCGGATACGACCGTAGCCGTCGTGACCTGGGCCCTGTTGCTGGTCGTCAGCCTTAATGCGGCGGTCGAGGCGGGCCGATCCATCAACACCCTGGTTCTGGCGGCCGCATTTTTTGCGCTCTATCTGGCGGCGCTTCTGGCGGTGGCGGTCCGGCGTTCGCCCTCGGCGCGAAGGGCCTGGATTTGCCTGGCCGTCGAGCTTGGCGCGGCTATCGGTCTTTTCGTGCTGATGCCGTTCGACTATCTCGCCATCCTGCTGGTCATCTGGTCCGCTCAGGCGAACTGGTTCGTCGCTCTTAGGCGGGGCATCGGGATGGCGCTGGGTGTGTCGCTCGCCTATCTATTCGCCAGGCCCCTGGCCTGGGGCGAGCCGTACGATGTTTCGTCCTGGGTGCTGTTCGCGATGTTCAACGTCTTCGCGGCGGTCATGATGACCCTCGTTCGCCGTGAGCAGGCTGCGCGCCTGGAGCTGGAGCGCGCCAACGCACAGCTCGAGACCGCCCGCGACATGCTCTCCGAGGCGGCCCGTCAGGCCGAGACGATGCGCCTGGATGCCTTGCGGGAGGCGCCGGTGTTGGCCGAGCCCCTGAGCGGCAAGGAGCGGGAGATACTTCGCCTGGCCGCGTCCGGTTGCAGCAATCGAATGATTGCCGAGCTGCTTCACAACTCCGAGGGAACCATCAAGAACCATTTTTCGAACATTCTCGGCAAGCTCGGCGCGCGCGACCGAACGGCTGCAGTGGTGCGGGCACTGGGCTCGGGCCTGCTCGACGGCGACCGCTGAGTGAGCCCCCCTGGCCGTGTTCAGGCGGAGGACGGCTCGCGTAGGATGACGTCGACCAGCAGCTCGTCGCCGAGGCGGAAGCTCCGCATGGTTGGGCGGCGCGCCTCCTCAAGCCGGTCGACGGCGGGCAGATCGAGGCCGTTGCGTCCCGAACCGATGATCAACGGAGCGATGAGCAGGTGAACGCGGTCGAGCGCGTCGGCGTGCATGAACCGGGAGATGGTGTCGGCGCCGCCCTCGACGAGGACGCGATGCAGGCCGCGGTCGGCCAGGGCGCCGAGGAGGGCTGCCGGCTCGAAGCCGTCGCCGTCGAGCGGCAGCCGGACGCGCTCGACGTGATCGGGCGCGGGGGCGGGCGTTGCGTCCTCGGCGATCAGCTGCAGCACGCGACGCGGCGCCTCGCCTTCCTCGAACAGGGGGCCGTCCGCACCCACGCGAGCGCGGGGATCGACGATGACGGGAACGGGATCCGGGCCGGTCACGTTGCGAACGGTCAGCTGCGGCAGGTCCGCGCAGGCCGTGCCGGCGCCCACCACCACGGCATCGACCAGCGCCCGCAGCCGGTGAAGGTGTGCCAGGGCGACGGGGCCGTTGATGTACTGCGAGTGGCCGGTACGCGTGGCGATGCGGCCGTCCAGGCTCTGGCCGAGCTGGGCGATGACGATTCGCTCGGCGGCGGCGATCGGTGCAAGCGCGTCGAGCAGGGCGGCTGAGCTATCATCGAGGCGAACGTCGGCATGCCAGTCTCCCGAACGGCGCAACTGCAATCGACCTTCCGGAATCTGGGCAGTCAGGATCGGCCGGGCCGTCCAGTCGTGCTTGCGGGCCGCGATCAGCAGGTCCCAGATCGCCTCCGAGGCGCTCGGACGGGCAACCTCGGCGGTTGGCAAGGCTGGCAATTCACACCATCCAGCCCCATTTGACTTAGGTTGATCGTTCATGGAACGACATAATGGCACAGGCAGTGAGAAGCCCATGCAACAGGTAGAGCGAGCCATTTTCGATCTGCGTCGCGGTCTGCCCGTCGTCGTGTGCGAGGACGTCGACGGCCCGGGCGACAGCGTCATGGTCTATCCCATCGAGTCGATCGGTGATGCGAAGCTTGCCGAAGTCCTCGAGACGACCGGCAGTTCGCCGGCGCTGACCTTGACCCGCCACCGCATGGAAGCGATGGGTTTCGATCTGCATTCCGACTCCGCCTCGCTGCCGCTCGAAGGCGGCGACGGACTGAGCGCCGAAAGTCTCTACTGTGCCGCCGCGGCCGCCGAAGGCGCCCGGTCGGATCTTTTCGGTGAGCCGCGCCCGGCAAGCCTGGCCGAGCGAGCTGCTCTGATCCTGATGCGGCGCGCCTTGCTGGTTCCCGCGGCACTCACCGCACGAATAGACGGCAGCCGGCAGGCGGCCGTGGAGCGGGCAGTTCAAGAGGGCAGCATCCTGCGCGTCCCCGCGCGCCTGGCCGAGCGCTGTTTCGACTCGGGAGTGGGCATGTTGCGCCGAGTCAGTGAGGCGGATGTACCGCTGAGCCAGTCGGTTCGCTCTCGCTTCGTGCTGTTTCGCGAGCCCGACGGCCTTCGAGAACACGTCGCCGTGCTGATCGGTGATGCAGCCAGCTGGTCCGAGGAAGTGCCTGTCCGAATGCACTCGTCTTGCCTGACAGGCGACCTGTTCGGCAGCCTGCGATGCGATTGCGGCGAACAGCTGCAGAACGGCGTCCAGGCGATTGCCGAGCTCGGAGGCGGGGTGTTGCTCTACCTGGCCCAGGAAGGACGCGGAATCGGCCTGGCCAACAAGCTTCGCGCCTACGAACTACAGGACGCCGGCCTGGACACCGTCGAGGCCGACCGGGTACTGGGCTTCGGTGACGACAATCGCCGCTATCGCGTCGCCGTCGATATCCTGTCGGATCTATCCATCGGCCGTGTCCGGCTCCTGACCAACAATCCCGCCAAGGTGCGGGCGCTCAGCGAAGGGGGGATCGACGTGGCTCGCCGGGAAGGGCTCTACGGCCGGGTTACGCCCCAGAACCGCCGCTACCTGAAGGCCAAGGCCAGTCGCTCCGGACACCTGCTCGACGAGGTGCTTGGCGAGTAGCGCCTCAATCGCTCACCGGCTTCCACGCCATCTCCCTGCTCGCGGAAATGATTCGCGCAAGCCTTGCGCCATAGTGCGCCGCCAGTCTTTCGCCGAGTTCGGCCGTTGCCGCAGCGGCATCGCCGGCGACGCCGGCCGGGTTGAGGTCTTCGGCCAGCCAGGCCCAGGGCGCTTCACCTTCCGGTGCCAGCGGGCCGTCATGAGGATGAAGGGGCGTGAAGTTGCGCGCCCGATCCATATGCACCAGCTGCGGTGAAAAGTGCAGCATCATGGCCGTTTCGGCCAGTCCCCCGTGCAGGCCGTCACGCAGTTCCGCGCCACCGGCCAGTTCTTCCGGCGAATCGAAGCGCATGTAACTGGCCTTGACCACCAGCATCCGCTGCCGGCGCCGGAGTTCGAGCGCGGCGGCATCCATCCATCCGATATTGCCGCCGTGGGCGTTGACCAGGACGAGGCGCTCGATTCCGCTGCGTGCCAGGCCTTGCCCGATGCGCACGACCTGCTGTTGCATTTGCTCCGGCGGAAAGGTCAAGGTGCCGGCATAGGTCGTGTGTTCGTCACTGGCGCCGATGGTCAGGGTCGGAAGCATGATCAGCGGAAAGTCTTCGTCGAGCCTGCGGGATGCTTCGGCAAGCAGGCCTTCGCCGATCAGGGAGTCCGTGGCCAGGGGTAAGTGCGGGCCGTGCTGTTCGACGGCCCCGAGCACCAGCGCCGCTACCGGGCGCAGCCCGGCGCGCTCGGCAATCTGATCGCTTGTGAGCTCGCCCCATTGCTCGATCATGGTGTCAATCTCCGGTCCCGGCTCGAGTCGAGTCTGGCGTAGAGGTCTCCGGAGGCGATGCCGTCCGCGCCGGCATCCAGCCAGTCCCGCACCGCCCGGTCGCTCTGCCACTTTGACCAGAGGAACGTTCGGCGCTCCCCGGCCACGGCATTGTAGCGATAGCTGCCCAGTTCGCCCAATCGGTCAAGGCAGGCTTGTGCATGCCGCAGAGCACCGGCGACGTATTCGATCGACAGGGCCGGCAGGGGATGGGAGAGCCCGGCCAGGACTCCGGCTTCGTGGCCCTCGACGTCGATCTTGCAGAAATCGGGCAGGCCGTGCCGCTGGATCAGTTCATCGAGGGTGGTCACGGAGACCTCGATAGAATGCGACCAGGACACGCCGGCGAATCCGGAATGGTTGCCCGAAACGGCGCCTCTCCATTGCCTGGAGATCGAGGCGACGGCGGGGTGGGCAGGGTCCACGGCGAGCCTGGCCCGCCCTGGGGTGGACCCGGCGGCGCGTTGGTCGAGGATTACATCCGCGTCGCGTCCGTGGAATCGCTGCAGCCAGCGCATCATCGCCGGTTGCGGCTCCAGTGCGACCACGCGTGCGCCCAGCCGCCGGAAGGCGCGGGTGCGATCCCCGAGATGGGCACCGATGTCGAAGACCAGGCCCCCGTCGGGCACGAAAGGTCGATAGAGTGTCAGCAAGCCGGGCAACCGTCCGGGGCGGCGATAGATCCACATCGATCGGGCCAGGCCGAGCAGTTGCCGAAAGCTCAAGACAGGCCACCTGTAGCGATAAGCGGGAATTCGAGCATGCCATGCATTGTGCGTCATCCACAGTGAAGTCGAACAGGGAGGCAATCCCGGCCGGCCGGATCATCGCGGCCGGCCTGGTTCTCAACGCACTGCTGGTCCTGCCGGCCTGGTGGCGTGATGGTGAAGTCGGCAGCGTGCTATTGGCGCCGGAGGCGTGGCTCCTTCCGGCCCTGGTTGCATTTGCGCCGGGAGGTGGCTGGCGGGTTGCGGTACTCACCGTTTCGGCCGCCCTGGCGACCTTCGCCGTCGTCGCCGGCTTTTTCGATGCCCTCGTCCAGTCGGTGCTCGGGCGTGCCCTCAATGTCTTTGTCGATCCCCTGATGCTGGGTGCCGGGTTTCACCTGATCGAAGGCAGCCTGGGCTTGTGGGTCGCTGTTCTCGCCTCCGTCTTGCTGGGGCTGGCCGTGACGGCCTTGGCATGGGGCCTCGCATGGATGTTGGGGCGGGTGCAGGGCACACCCGGAACCGGTGCCGCGGTGATCCTGTCGTGCAGCGTGCTCCTGGCCCTGCCGGGGCCGGCGCGCAGCCTGCCGGCCCTGGAATCTCAGTTGCGGCACCTGGCGGCGAGCCAGGCGGCGGCCTTCGAGCAGACCCGGGAGGCGCGCGCGGAGTTGCTGCGCGCGACCGCTGACCCGGATTTCCGGGCCCGCGCGCTGCCGGGCCTGTCCGGGCGGGACGTCTATATCGTCTTCATCGAATCCTACGGCGCCAGCGCGGTCGACCAGGCGGCCTTCTCGCGGGCGGTCGAGCCGCTGCTGCGAGATTGGTCCGAGCGTTTGAGTTCGGCGGGTCTGTCGGCCGCAAGCGGGCGGCTGACCTCCCCCATCAGAGGCGGACAGTCCTGGCTTTCCCATGCCACCGTGCTCAGCGGGCTGTCCATCGACAATCCCGTCTGGTACCGGATGTTGCTCGAGCGCGACATCGACCTGCTTTCCGACGATTTCCGGATGACGGGTCACCAGGCGCTCAATGTGGCTCCCGGGATCGTCATGGACTGGCCCGAAGGCGACAGGCTGGGTTTCGATCGCATTTACGCCGCGGCCGACCTGGGCTACGAAGGGCCTCGCCTGGGCTGGGTGACCATGCCGGACGAGTACACGCTGCACGCTTTCAGCGAGCGAATCCGCCCGCGCCACGATGGCCCGGTTTTCGCCCAGATTGCCCTGATCAGCAGCCACTGGCCCTGGCGGCCGGTGATCGAGCCGATCCCTGATCATTCCAGGATGGATCGCGGACGGGTCTACGCCTCCTCGGTCGGGCAGGACGCCTATCCGGCCGCTTCCCTGTTCGATCCCGGGCGCATGCGTCGCGCGTATGTCGGTAGCCTCCGGTATTCCCTTGCGGTGACCTTGGAGTGGGCCCGCCGCCATCTTCAAAGCGAGGCCCTGCTCATCGTGCTCGGTGATCACCAGCCGGTCTCCCTGGTAACGGGAAGAGAAGCCGGCCCCGCTGTCCCGATCCATGTGATCAGCGGTGATCACGATGTGCTCGCCGGTTTTCTCGACAGGGGATTTGCGCCCGGCCTGCTGCCCGGCGATGCGGGTGATCCGCCGCCCATGGATCGGCTCAGGCACTGGTTGAGAAGGGATTTCGGAAAGGAGGGGCATTTGCCATGACGTCACTCCACGATTAGTCTATGCCACTCCCGGTCGCCGACCGCCGTCATGTTTTCTGTCAACCGCCGAATGCATTCTCCAACAGCGCACTCTTGCCGCATTTCGTCGGGGCCGGCTCATGTCTGAACGCATCGCCTCGGCCGGGGGACTGGGGTACAAGCTGCGACTGGGCGCCATCTGGCTGGCGGCCAGCGGGCGGTTGCCCGCGCGATGGTTCCAGCCTCCCCCGCCCCCGAAAACCCAGCGCTCCGCACGCAGGGGCAGGCTGCACATCGAGATCGTCAGCCACTGCTGGCGCTACGCGCATCTGATGGCCTACCAGCTCAGTTCCCTGGTCAACCATCCGCCCCGGGATGTAACCGTGACCATGACCGTCTTCCATGACCCCCAAGATGCCGACACCGTTCGGCTGCTGGAGTGCTTCGGGGCGATGGACGTGCCGAACGTCACCTGGAATTGGCAGCAGCGCGACAGGACACAACTTTTTCGCCGGTCCATCGGTCGCAATGAGGCGGCGCTGGCCAGCCGGGCCGACTGGATCTGGTTCACCGACTGCGACGTCGTCTTTCACGCCGGCTGTCTCGACGGCCTGGGCGAAGCGCTACAGGGCAGTCGGGAGGCGCTGGTGTATCCCGATCACGAGTTCTGTTCGCCGGTCTACGAGCCGGGTGATCCCGTGCTCGAGGCGGCGCGGGAGCCGCGGGTCGTCGAGATCCAGACGGAGGATTTCGTTCGGCAGGAGCGGACGCGGGCGACGGGGCCGCTGCAGATCACTCACGGCGACGTGGCGCGCGCATGCGGTTACTGCAAGGACATTCCGGTCTACCAGCAGCCGACCGACCGCTGGGCCAAGGCGCAGGAGGACCGGGCCTTCCGCTGGCTTCTGGGAACCTCTGGCGCGCCCGTGGCGATCCCCGCCGTCTATCGCATTCGCCACCAGGCCAAGGGGCGCTACCGCAAGCAAGGTATGCACAGCCACCTTCGCACTCGTGTACGGCAGGCGCAGCTTCGCTTGCGCGAGCGCGGCAGCGGCCTGGACGACGGCGGTTCCTGAAGGCGGCCGGCGGCAGCCACGGCATGACCCGGATCCGGTTTCACATCGGCGCGCACAAGACCGCCACCACCCACTTTCAGATGACGCTCGCTCGTTGCCGGCTGGCTGCGGGAACCCGCTACGTGCCGCTCAAGCGCTTGCGCCGCCTGCTGACTTCGCGCGTCCGAAAGGGCAGGCTGATCCTGCCCTGGCACCGCTGGTACCGCGGCACCTGGCTCTTCTCCGACGAGAATATCCTCGGCACGACCGCCAACGCGCTGGAGATGTACCCGCAACCCGCTTCGGCACTGCATTATTTTGCCGACTGCGATCTGACCATCTTCCTTTGCGTGCGCAGCTACGAGACCTTCCTGCCTTCGGCCTGGGGAGAGCGGCTGTGGCACCATCCGGTTCGGCCTTTTCGGCCCGAACTGCCCCAAAGGCGCTGGACCGATCTGGTTACCGAACTGCAGGATGCGCTTCCCGGGGTGCCAATCCGGGTGTGGTGCTACGAAGACTACCGAACCCATTCCGAAGCCATCATCAGCGATTACGCCGGGGGCGCCGTAGAGCGTTTCCCGGCGTCGTCGGGTAGTCGTCCCAAGTCCGGGTTCTCGGGCCGGGCCGTGAAGGAACTGGAGCGCTACGCCGGAACGAAGGTCGGCAAGCGTCGCCTGCTGTCCATTCGCGAGCGATATCCGGTTGGCGAGGACCATCCTCCATTCGATCCATGGAGCGGCGACCAGAAACGGGCGCTCACCGAGATGTATGCCGAGGACCTGGCAGCCTTGTGCGAGCGTGTCACGCTGTGGCATCCGCATGGCCCACAAGTGGGAGTCAACCGGTCAGGTCGATCACGGCGGCGCCGCTAAAGCGACCGTGACGAAGGTCTTCGAGGGCTTCGTTGACCTTTGCCAGCCCGTATCGATGCACCGTCGTCTTCACGGGGATCTTCGGTGCCAGGGCGAGAAACTCTTCCCCGTCCCGGCGCGTGAGATTGGCGACCGACAGGAGGCTGCGCTCCTGCCAGAGTTTCTCGTAGGGGAAGGCGGGCACGTCGCTCATGTGGATGCCGCCGCTGACCACGCGCGCGCCTCGGTCGATGTGATCCAGGGCGGTGACCATCAGCTCGCCCACCGGCGCGAAGACCAGGGCGGCGTCGAGCGTGACCGGCGGCGACTCGTCGCTGCCGCCTGCCCAGGCCACGCCGAGATCGCGGGCGAGCGACTGCGCTGCCCCGTCGCCGGGCCGCGTGAAGGCGTACACGGACTGACCGAAGTTATTGGCGACCTGGGTGAGGATATGGGCGGCGGCGCCGAAGCCGTAGATGCCGATATTGCGATTGTCCTCGCCGCCCGCCAGGCGCCAGGTCCGGTAGCCGATCAGGCCGGCGCAGAGCAATGGCGCGATGTCGAGTGGGACGGCCGCCTCCGGCAGGGGAAAGCAGAAGGCGGCGTGGGCTTTCGCATACTCCGCGAATCCGCCGTCGAGCGTGTAGCCGGTGAATTCCGCGGACTCGCAGAGATTCTCCCGACCGCTGCGGCAGAAGCGGCAATCGCCGTCCGTTCGGCCCAGCCAGGGAATGCCGACGCGATCGCCGACCGAAATGTCGCATGCGCCGTCACCGGCGGCGACCACGCGGCCGACGATCTGGTGGCCGGGAACCAACGGCAGTTTCGGTTTGTCCAGTTCGCCGTCGATGATGTGCAGGTCGGTCCGGCAAAGTCCGCAGGCTTCAACGCGCACAAGGACCTGGTCGTCGGCGTCGATGGCGGGAACGGCGACATCCTGCATCTGCAGGGGACGGTCGGCCCCCTCGAACACCATCGCTCGCATGGTTTCGGGAACGGGTTCAGTCATGCTCGTGTTTCTCAGTCGAAACCATCGTCAAGTCTAGGACGAGATTTCGTTCAGCGCACGCTCAGGGAAGAGGCGGGGCGTCGTGGTAGTGTGCCTGCCTATCGGCAACCAGGGGATGTAGACCGTATGCGTGTGATGATTCTCTTGCTTTCGCTGTGGTTGGCCGCGCCGGCTGCAGCCAGTTGTGAACTCTCCTCGGCGCGCCTGGGCAACGCCTTGCTCAAGGTCGGCGACTCCGAGCGCAAGGTGCTCGAAAAGGAGCCCGACCGCACGGTCCGCCTGGAGAATCGCCGTGGGGGTGCTGCGGGAATCCGCTACGACTTCTACCTGCGCGGCAAGACGATCCAGGTCTACGTTCGGGGTGGCAGGATTTCGACGATCTGCCACATCAACGAGTGAGGCGCGCGAAGGGCTGAGCTTTCGTCATGGTGACGGACCGTAGCGGGATTCGATGACATCCATGCCCGAAGCCGCAGGCACCAGCAGATAGAGCCGGTCGTAGTCCGATTCCCCGATCGGCGAGATGACGTTGCCGGACAGCGCTTCAACAATGAGAGGAACCGTATTGGAGTGACCGGCGATCACGATCAGGCCGTCGGCATCCGAATCCCTGACCCGTGATGCAATCGATTCGATGTGGTCATCGATCGCGCCGGATTCGGCCGGGACGACCGAGATTTCGAGCCCCCGCCGCAGGGCCAGCACCGCAAGCGTCTGCCGGGTGCGCTTGTACTGCGAGGCGATCAGTTCGCCCACCCGGGCACCGTCCAGGGCGTTGGCGAGGGACTCGGCACGCTGACGGCCCGTGCTGGTCAGATCCGGATCGCGGCTGCCATAGTCGGCCTTTTCGGCATGGCGCACGATGACGACTCCTGTCGTCTCCGCCATGGCGGCCGTCGTGAAGGGCAGGGCAATCAATGCGATGATCAGGCAGAAGGCTCTCATGCGATTTGTCCGAAGCGAGACGAGCGGGCATTATACGGTTGCCCTTCGGGCTGACCGCCCCGAACCCTTTTCGAACCGCTTCCATCGGAGATCGCCTGATGAATCGATTTCGGCTTGCGCCGATCCTCTTGCTGGCTGCCGCAACGTGTTCCGCGTC
>JAZBPT010000005.1:0-3421 GCA_036351755.1 Wenzhouxiangella sp.
AACGAGAGAAACGAGGACATCCAGGTTCTTTTAGCTTCACTAAGCCTGGCCGGCGATCTTCCCGACCACAAAAATTAATCTGGATTTAGTGTTTCGGCTAGGGCAATTGGCTGATCAGAGAGGGGTATTGCCCAACTGTTGCCGAATCCAGCCACGGGCTAACGCCCGGCTGGTTCCGGAAGAAACGAGGACATCCGCAGAAACGGCAGATAGCAGATAGATAGCAGATACGAGGACATCCAGGTTCTTTTAGCTTCACTAGGCCTGGCCGGCGATCTTCCCGACTACAAAAATGAATCTCGATTTAGTGTTTCGGCTAGGGCAATTGGCAGATCAGAGAGGGGCATCGCCCAACTGAATCCGAATCCAGCCACGGGCTAACGCCCAGCTGGTTCCGGATAACGGAAAGGCGGCTTTAGGGCAGGGCTACCAGGGTAAAGGCTGTTCTCGCAGCTTCTTGAGCGCGAACTCCCTCGAGACGCCCTTCATCCAGCGCTGACCCAGATCAGCGGCCTTGAGTATGAGCGCTTCGGCCGATCCGATCGCTCGGTAGTAGGCGCTTTCGGTTCCTTGGAGCCGTCGTAGCCACTCCCGAGGGTGGTTGGCGACACTCCAGAGTCCTTCGGGTGGCGCCTCTTCGGAGGCGGACAGCTTACCGCGCATTTCCGGATGCGCCTGAAGCCCCGTCCAGCGGACCAGGTCGATGTAGCTGGATTCCGTGAGGTCGGACAGGATGTCGACGTTCAGCCCGGCGACCGGCCTGAGTCCTTCGTGCGTCGGCTCCCCGCCAAGGGCCTTCCCGATTGCAGTCGGGGCCGACTCAAGGCGTTGCCGGACCGAGGTATGCGCTGAGTCCCGCAGCGTCTCGCACATGCCAGCGCGAACCGGATTGAGATCGACGTAGGCCATGCAAGAAAGGACGGCTTGCTCGTCCAGCAGCGCCTGGCATTTGAAGCGGCCGCTCCCAGAACCGCCCCGTACATCCGTCCTCACGGTTGGCCATGCGGGCGACCGGCTCATTCAGGGCGCGCATGAACCAGCTGATCGAGGCCAAGCGCTGCCGGATGACATCCAGTCGCTCAGCGTTCCTCAGCAGCGCCAGCGTGGCCCGCTCGACGCAGGAGAACGGGGACATCCAGCATCTATCTGGCTGAATGACCGTCCCTCTTAACCTCGGGCTCGTCGAAGCACCTGAGTCGGGCGTGCTGGAAGAAGCGGTCTGGCCTCTCGAAGATGGGCTTGGGCAGATGCGGCGGAATTCCAACACGGGCTGGAATCCGGCCCGTTCCGGACGGTTCAAACTGAGTGGTTGCTACGGCCCTACGAGGGAGTCGGCTGTTTTCTGAGCTTCTGGAGAGCAAACTTGTAGTGCGACATCCTAATCCGCCGCTAAGGCGACACGCAGATTTACGCACCCCGGGATGATTCTCTTCGCTGCCTTCCTGTCCACTGCAGTAAGGCGTTGCCAAGCCCGTGGAGGGCAGCGAGGCGGGACGAAGTGGGCGACGCGCTGGAGCGCTAGGATGAAGACGAGGACGAGGCGTAGTAGAATGAACCTTATGGCTGCCAATCTCCGAGAAACCCTGCACACCATGGCCGAGCAGTTGCCGGAGGACGCGAGCATTGAGGACGTCATCGAGCGTCTGCGCTTCCTGCGCGCGGTCGAGGAAGGCAAGCGTGCGGCCGATCGTGGCGAGTTCGCCAGCGATGAGGAGGTCCGGCGCGTGTTCGCCAAGTACGGGCTCGAGGCTTGAAACTACGCTGGACGCGGCTGGCCCTGGCCGACTTCGAGCAAGCTCACGACCACGTCGCCCAAGACAATCCCGAGGTCGCCCGGCAGATCGCCCAGCGTATCCTGAATGCCAGCGAAACCCTGCTTGACTATCCCCGCATCGGCCGCGTCGGCGAAGACGAAGACTCGCGTGAGTGGCGCATCGACAAGACGCCGTACTTGCTGGTCTACGCGATCAAGGGCGAGGTGATCGAGCTGTGGCGGGTCTGGCACGTGTCGCGCGATCCCTCAACCCGCTGATCAGCACCGCTAAGCTGACGCTCTAGCAGAGGCCGGAAGGCGCGGCGCCGACTCTTTACTTAGTTGCCAGACCCGGATGCCGTCCGGCTCCCGACCGCTTGTCACGGCGCGGCATTGCCACGCGGCGGCCATTTGCATCCTGAGGTTCCGGCCAAATGTATCCTCCGTGCGACTTATCTGCCAGATTGGGCTGTGGGAGAACGGGACAAGGGTGGTTGGTACTCAGACTGAGGCCTCCAGGTCCGAGGGGAACTGGATGAAGGGCGTTTCCAGAGACTTTGCGTCAACGTGATGAGTGAGGGAGTCGAGACCAATCAATGATCGCAAGTCGAGGCGCTCTCGAGACGGATCGAATTCTGTTGATTCGTGCCAACGGCATCGATTTGGCGCAGTTTTTTCTCGCGCCCCTTCGACGACCGGGTCGAATCGTAAGGGGAAGGCGCTGGAAACAGAAAAGCCCATGAACAACATGGGCTTTCCTCGGCCTGGCGGCCTGGATTCGGTGGTGGGCGATGCTGGACTTGAACCAGCGACCCCTGCCGTGTGAAGACAGTGCTCTCCCACTGAGCTAATCGCCCGAAGACCGGGTATTTTAGGCCCAATCGGGGTCGAGGGCAACCGCCGTGACTGCGCTGCGTGGATTGCCCTGTCGCGATTTGCGCGCGGTTTTCGTAGTGCTAGGCTGAAAGCTCGTCAAATTCCGTTGTGGAGGGAAAAATGTCCAAGAAAACGCTTGTGATGCTGGTTCTGGTCGCTTTCTGGCTGGTCGGTTGTGCCACGACCGCCCCTGTGCTCGACAGTCCGCGGGCGATCGACGTGCCGGGCAACGCCAGCATGGAGGAAATCGAGGATGCCATCCTGGACGCCATGCGCAATCGCGGCTGGGCGGTGCACGAACGCAACCGGGGCGAGATCATCGCCGACCTCCATGTCCGAAGCCACTTCGCCCGCGTCGGGATCACGTACAACACCGGGGCGATCGCCATCGAGTACATGGACTCGGAAAACCTGGAATACGAGGTCGTCGACGGCCAGCAGCGCATTCACGGCAACTTCAACAGCTGGCTGACCAACCTCTCCAACGACATTCAGCGTAATCTCAGCTACGTGGAGTGATCCGCGCTTCGCCGCCTACCGGGCTGAGGGATTGATCAGCCGGTAGGCGGCGGGAATCACCACCAGGGTCAGCAGGGTCGCGGCCAGCAGGCCGGAGATGATCGCCCAGGCCAGCGGTGGCCACAGCGTCGACTGCGTGAATGTCAGGGGCAGCAGCCCGACGATGGTGGTGGCGGTGGTCAGCAGGATGGGCCGGATGCGCCGGCCCACGGCGCCGGAGACGGCCTGCTCGACGGTCAGGCCCTCGGCCTGGTTGGTCTGGATGACGTCGAT
>JAZBPT010000006.1:0-3351 GCA_036351755.1 Wenzhouxiangella sp.
CACGCCCAGGATGCCGGCATGACGGACCGGGCGCTGGCTCTGCGCGGTATTGACCTGCAGCGCCAGTCCCGCGTCGGCGACGAAACGGTCCGCCGAGAAATCGATACCCCAGGCGTCGAACAGCGTCTCGAGGTTGGAAGAGCGCTCCATGTTCATGGCCGCCATGGGGTCGTTGGGATTGTCGGGCATGGCCGATTCGGCATAGGGGTCGACGAAAGCCAGCAGCCGCCCGCCTTCTGCCAGGAATCGCTCGATATCCGCCAGCAGGGAGTCGGAGAGGCCTTGCGGATGCACGAGTACCAGCACGTCGAGATCGTCGGGAAGCGCCTCGTCATCGGCGCTGACCGATTCGACTTCGAACATCTCGTTGATCTGGTCATGGATCGCCCAGGGCTCGCGCCTCTGGCCGGTTGCCATGTCCATGCCCCCATCCATGTCGATCCCGCTCAAGAGTGCGGCACGCGGCTTGTCGGGGCGGCTGAGCAGGTAGACCATGCGGGCCAGTTCGTACTCCAGAAACTGCTCGCGCGCCGGCGAGATAAAGGGAAGAACCTCCAGGCCGTCGATCATGTTGGTGCCGACGATGCCCAGGTACAGATTGTCGCCGCCGCTGCCTACCGGCACGGCCTCCAGGCCGTAGCTCGCCGCCTGGTCCTCGGCCTCGCTGAAGGGTTCGGGATCGATGCGACGGACCCGGAGATTACCGTCGGCCTGCTCGGCCATTTCATCGAGCAGTTCCTGCACGCGGCGCGCGAAATTCCGCACCATGGGCAGGTCCGAGCTTGCCTCCTCGCTGAAGTAGAACTCCAGGGTTACCGGCTCCTCGAGGTCCTCGAGGATATTCTTCGTTCCCGGGCTCAGCGTGTAGAGACCCTGCTCGGTCAGGTCGATCCGCATGCCCTGCAAGGCGGCACCGCCGAGAATGGTCAGCGCCAGGAACAGGATCGCGAGCAGCACCAGCCCGGTTGCACTGTAGACATTCTTCATGGCTCAGTCCGCCTTCTTCAGTTCGAGCACGATGCGATTGGCCAGCAGCCAGAAGCCGATGACCAGGGCGAAGTAGACGAGATCGCGCAGGTCGATCACGCCGCGGGAAATCGAGTTGAAGTGCACCAGAAAGCTCAGGTTGGCCACGCCGTCGAGCAGCACCTGCGGCATCCAGGCCCGGAACAGGTCGAGCACCATCGGCAAGCCCGACAGCAGGAAACCGAAGCAGACCACGACCGACAGGATGAAGGCCACGACCTGGTTGCGGGTTACCGCCGAAAGGGCCTCGCTGATGGCGAGCATGCCGCCGGCCATCAGCCAACTGCCGACGTAGGCGGCCAGGATCACTCCATTGTCGGGATTGCCGAGCATGTTGACCGTGATCCAGATCGGAAAGGTCAGTGCCAGCGACAGGCCGACGAACAGCCAGGCTGCGAGGAACTTTCCGACCACGGCTTCGCCGATCGTCAGCGGCAGGGTGAGCAGAAGCTCCACCGTGCCGTACTTGCGCTCCTCGGCCCACAGGCGCATGCCCACGGCCGGGACCAGGAACAGGTAGAGCCAGGGATGGAAGCGGAAGAAAGGCTCCAGGTCGGCGATCTCGCGCTCGTAGAAGCCGCCGAGGTAGAAGGTGAATGCCGACGACATCACCAGGAAGATCACGATGAAGACATAGGCGACCGGCGTGGCGAAGTAACCCACGAGCTCCCGGCGCATGATGGTCCGGACGTTTTTCAGGTTCATGCCGCCTCCTCGCGCGTGATCGTGCGAAAGACCTCGTCGAGCCTGCCGGGTTCGTACTGCAACTGCTGGACCTCCCAGCCCTCGGCCTCGATCAGTCGGCTGACGGCCTGGAACAGGTTGCCCCGGCCGGATGGAAAGACGGTGACGCGCGCGTTGCGAACCTCGACCTCGCGCGCCTCTTCCAGGCGGCCCAGGCGGGAGGCGGAACGCTCCGGGTCATCGACGTGCAGGGTCACGGCGTTGTGGTAGCGCGAACGCGTCAGCAGGCCGGCCGGCGTGTCGTCGGCCATGAGCCGCCCCCGGGCGATGATCATCGCTCTGCTGCACAGGGCGTCGACCTCCTCGAGGATATGCGTGGAGATGACGATGATCTTGTCGGGCGCCATCTCGCGGATGAGGTGGCGCACCTGCTGCTTCTGGTTGGGATCGAGCCCGTCGGTCGGCTCGTCGAGGATGAGCACCGGTGGATCATGCAGGATGGCCTGCGCCAGGCCGACCCGGCGCTTGAACCCCTTCGACAGGGTTTCGATGGTCTGCTCCATCACGCCACCGAGCTCCAGCCGGGCGGCCGCGTCGGCAACCCGCCGGTCACGCTCCGTTCCGGAGAACCCGCGGGCGTCGGCGATGAACTGCAGCAACTGCGAGACGGTCAGCTCACCGTACAGCGGCGCCCCCTCCGGCAGGTAGCCGATCATGCCTCGCGCCGCAACCGAATCCCGGCGAATGTCGTGGCCGAAAACCTCGGCGGTCCCGGAAGTCGGGGCAAGGAAGCCGGTGAGCATCTTCATGGTGGTGGACTTGCCGGCCCCGTTGGGGCCCAGGAAACCGAGGACGGTTCCGGGTTCCACCTCGAAGGAAATATCGTCGACGGCCAGCAATGTGCCGAATCGACGGGTCAGGTTCCTGGCTGCAAGCATCCGTCCGTTCTCTTCTGTTGTTTGTTGAACACGAGCCGCCCCGGCGCAATAGGGCCAGAACCGCGATTTTTCAAGACCGCCCGAAATCGCGGCGAGTTCCCGTTGCCGACGATAACAGGTCTTTCCACCGGGACGGGAAGCGGTTACGTTATCTCCCGGTATGGAACCGACAATTCTCGACCACCTGCCCGACGGCCTGCTCGACCGGCCCGCCCATCAGCTGCACGAAGTGCTCGACGGGCCCACGCTCCTGCACCTCCCCGGGCGACGCCCCCGGCCCCTGTTCGTGTCCGTGCTCCAGCACGGCAACGAGATCTCGGGCTGGGAGGCCGTCAGGCGCCTGCTGAAGGGCCGCTACGCCCGCGATCCGCTGCCGCGCAGCCTGATCCTGCTGATCGCCAACGTGCGCGCCGCTTCACGCAACCGTCGTTACCTGTCAGACCAGCCCGACTACAACCGCTGCTGGCCCGGATCGGATACCGAAGCCGGAGACGTCCACCGACTCTTCGAGCGGATCACCAGTCACGTTCGCGCCCAGAAACCCCTGGCCAGCATCGATATCCACAACAACACCGGGGAGAACCCCCACTACGCCGCGATCAACCGGACCGACCCGGCGCACCTGCGCCTCGCTTCTCTGTTTTCGCGAACCGTCCTCTACTTCACCCAGCCGCGGGGGGTCCAGTCCATGGCCTTTGGCGAG
>JAZBPT010000007.1:0-22557 GCA_036351755.1 Wenzhouxiangella sp.
ACGATGCCGGCGGCCAGCGGCGCCTCCGGGCCGACCACGGTCAGGCCGACCGACTCGGACCGGGCCAGCTCGATCAGCCCGTCGATGTCCTCGGCGCCGACCGCGGCATTGCGCATGGCCGGTTCACGCGCCGTGCCGGCATTGCCGGGCGCGACGATGACTTCCGAAACCTTGTCCGACTGCGCCAGCTTCCAGGCCAGCGCATGCTCACGACCACCGCCGCCGACGACGAGGACTTTCATGGGGTGCTTATCCGGGTTCTGGGTACGGCGTCATTGTAGCGCGGCTTCGGTTGTGTTCGGGGGTGGTACGGGTTCACGCCAAGGCGCTAAGGCGCCAAGGTCGCCAAGTAGAGGAAGAGTTTTTCTGGAGATTCATCCGAGCCCGTACACAGCCCGAAACTCGTGCTGGGTCTGATGCACGCATTCCATGACTTCTTGGCGATCTTGGCGATCTTGGCGATCTTGGCGCCTTAGCGCCTTGGCGTGAGGCCCACAAGCACCCAGCCGATCGAAGCCTCAGTGACGGAAGTGGCGCCGACCGGTCAGCACCATGGCGATGCCGTGCTTGTTGCAGGCGTCGATGACTTCCTGGTCGCGCTTGGAGCCGCCGGGCTGGATGACGGCCTTGATGCCGCGTTCGGCGGCGGCCTCGATGCTGTCGGCAAACGGGAAGAAGGCGTCGGAGGCCATCACCGCACCTTCGAGCGACAGGTCGGCCGATTCGGCCTTGAGCGCGGCGAAGCGGGCCGAATCGACGCGGCTCATCTGGCCGGCGCCGATGCCCAGGGTGGCGCGGTCCTTCGCGTAGACGATGGCGTTGGAGCGCACCAGGCGCACCGCCGCCCAGGCGAAGCGCAGGTCGTCGAGTTCGGCGTCGTCGGGCGAGCGCTCGGTGACGATCTCGAGCTGGGGCACGGTCTGCCAGTCGTCGGCCGCCTGGACCAGCCAGCCGCCGTCGATGGCGCGCAGCTCCAGCGGCTGCGGCGCGGCGTCGCCGGGCGTGAGGACGCGGACGTTGGGCTTGGCGGCCAGCATTTCGCGGGCCTCGGCGCTCACCGACGGAGCGATCAGCACTTCCATGAACTGCTTGAGCAGCCGCGAGGCGAGCTCGCCGTCGACTTCCCGGTTGACGGCGATGATGCCGCCGAAGGCCGAGGTCGGGTCGCAGGCAAGGGCCTTGTCGTAGGCTTCGGCGACGCCCGAGCCCTGGGCTGCGCCGCAGGGATTGGTGTGCTTGACGATCACGCAGGCCGGTGCCTCGCCCAGGCTCCTGACGCCGGCCCAGGCGGCGTCGGCATCGAGCAGGTTGTTGTAGCTCAGGGGTTTGCCCTGCAGCGGCTGGCAGCCGGCCAGGCCGTGTGCGCCCTGGCCGCGCACGCGGTAGACGCCGGCGGCCTGGTGGGGGTTCTCGCCGTAGCGCAGCGGCTGCACGGCGTCGAGGGCGAGATTGATCTTCGGCGGCAGCTCTTCGTCGGCATCATGCGCCGCCAGCCACTGGCTGATCTGGCCGTCGTAGGCGCAGGTGTGCGCGAAGGCCTTGGTGGCCAGGCCGCGGCGACCGCTCTCGCCGGGCCCCTCGGGCAGGGATTCGATGAAACCGGGATAGTCGTCGGGGTCGCACAGGACGCAGACGTCGCGGTGGTTCTTGGCCGCCGCGCGCAGCATGGCCGGTCCGCCGATGTCGATGTTCTCGATGGCCTCGCCGAGCGTGCAGTCCGGGTTGGCGACGGTTTCGGCAAAGGGGTAGAGGTTGACCACCACCACGTCGATGCGCTCGATGCCGTGCTCGGCCATGACCGCCGCATCGGTGTCGCGCCGCCCCAGGATGCCGCCGTGAACCTTCGGGTGCAGGGTCTTGACGCGCCCGCCCATGATCTCGGGGAAGCCCGTCAGATCGCCGACTTCGGTGACGCTCAGGCCCGCGTCGGTCAGGGTTCGCGCCGTGCCGCCCGTCGACAGCAGCCCGAAACCGGCCTGGTAGAGGCGGTGGGCGAGTTCCACCAGCCCGCGCTTGTCGGACACGCTCAGCAGGGCCCAGCGTCGATTCGGATCGTTCATGGGAAGTGACTACTCCAGGCCGTAGCGGCGGATGCGGTTGCGCAGGGTGGTGCGGGTGATACCCAGGATGTCGGCGGCCTTCGACTGGTTGCCGCCGGTGTGATCGAGTACGGTCTCGACGAGCGCGCGCTCGGCTTCGCCCATGATCAGGCCGTGCAGGTTGTCGGGCGGCGTGTCGCCCATGTCGTCCAGGTACTGGCGGACGACGCAGCGCACGAATTCATGCAGGCACGGGCCCTGGTCTGGCTGCTTATCGGACAAGCTTCGAGTCCCTCGACAGGCTTGGAATGTTCGGCCAACGCGGCGAACCGCAAACCTTAGCACATCTGGAGCGGCTTCTATTAGTGGAATCGCATCTGGAAGCCGGCCGGCTGGCCGGTTCCGATCACGAACTCCAGCAGAATGGGCATGACCACCCCGGCGGGCAGGCCGCGCTCGACGACGTCCGGGTCGCGGATGTACTCCTCCGGCCGCAGGCGCCGCACGCCGAGCACCTGCTGGCTGGCGTCGAAGAAACGCACCTCGATGATCGGGAAGGGCACGGAACTGTCGGCCTGGTTGCGCAGGCTGGCGCTGATGACGACCGCGTCGTCCAGGCTGGGGTGGGGGTGCAGGTCGCGCGAGACGATCTGGATGGCCTCGTTCGGGTCGAGGCCGGTGTCGAGCTGGCCCGATCCGCCGAGCCAGCGCGCGATCGGCGAGCCGGGCGTCTGCCACATCGCCCACAGCTGCACCAGCAGCAACACCATCAGGGCGCCGCTGATCGCAGGCCACAGCCACCGGCGGCCATCGCTGCCGGCACTTTCATCCTCGAACCCCGGCAGCGGCTCGATGGGGCCGCCTCCGTCGTCTTCGTCGTCCGGCTCGTCGAAGTACTCCACCGGCAGCTCGGCCTGCACCATGTCGGGATGCTCGAGCATGGGCGGCATACCGGTACCGCGCAGCGGCTCGTCGGCGGCATCGGGGTGCTGCTCGAAGAGCTGGGAGAGGCTGTTGAAGGTCTTGCCGCAGTTACCGCAGCGAACCACGCCGGCGGCCTCGGCGAGCAGGCGGGCCGGAATCTCGTAGACCGCCTGGCAGGCCGGACAGCGCGTGTAGTACACGACGGCGGCCGGCCTCAGCCGTCCTCTTCGCGCGGCGCGGTCAGGTCGCGGTAGCGCTCGAGGTTGGCCGCGAAGCGGTCGCGGGCTTCCTGCTCGCGCTCCTCGAGACGCTCGAGATCGCCGCGCAGGCCGCGCAATTCGGCGCGGGTCTCGTCGATGTCGGTCTGCAGTCGGTCCGGCACGTCCCGGCCCTGGCGGTTGAGTTCGGCGGCGCGGCCGACCAGGCTTTCGAAACGGTTCTCGACCAGGTCCAGGGCCATGCGCGTGGAGGCGCGCTGGCTCTCGATTCCGGCGAGCTGCATGTCCAGGGCCTCGCGCAGGTCTTCCTCGCTGCTGTAGGTGGCCAGCAGCATCCGGTCGCGGGCTTCCTGGCTGCGCTCGGCCGCTTCCTGCCGGGCCTGCTCGGCGCGCTGTCGTCGCCGCTCGGCGATTTCCTCCGGGCTGAGCGCCGGCTCGACGCGCTCGCGCACGGTGCCGTCGGGACCCAGGCGGACGTAGCCGTAGTCCTTGAACTCGGGCGGGACGGTCTGGCCGTAGTGCGTTTCGCCCTCGTCGTCGACCCAGCGGTACACGGACTGGGCGTTGGCCGCGGACGCGGCCAGGGCGAGCGGCAGGAAGAGCAGCAGAATCTTGCGCAGCATGGGAGAAATCACGCGCCGTAGCGTTGTTGGTAGCCTATCACGGCATCGAGACTCGCCGGCGGACGGTCGTGGGATGCCAGCCAGTCGATGAGGTCCTGCAGGCTGGCGATCGACACCACCTGCAATCCACGGGATTCGACAACCTGCACCGCCGAACGTTCGTCTTCGGTGCCGCGTTCCTGGCGGTCGAGGGCGATGGCCACGCCGGTCGCAGTGGCGCCCGCGTCGGCGATGATGTCGAGCGCCTCGCCGATCGAGGTTCCGGCCGAGATCACGTCGTCGACGATCAACACGCGCCCGGCCAGCGGGGCGCCCACCAGGACCCCGCCTTCGCCGTGGCGCTTGGCCTCCTTGCGGTTGTAGGCGAAAGGCACGTCGACGCCGTGATCGCGCGACAGGCTCAGCGCCACGGCCGTGGCCAGCGGAATGCCCTTGTAGGCCGGTCCGAAGAGCATGTCGAATTCGACGCCGGCATCGACGATGGCCTCCGCGTAGCAGCGCGAGAGCGTGTCGATGGCCGCGCCGGTGCTGAACTCGCCGGCGTTGAAGAAATACGGACTCTCGCGCCCGGACTTCAGGGTGAAGTTGCCGAAGCGCAGGGCCTCGCGGTCGAGGGCCAGTTGCAGGAAGCGCGTGGTGAAGGACTTGAGCATGTGTTCATTTTAGTGGAACACTTGATCGAGGTCATGCAGGCTCGGCACGCCTGCCCTATTCTGGATCCCTCACATTCGGGGAGGCTCCATGGCGGAGCGCACGGACAGCGAGCGGCCGGTCGTCTTCGAGGCTCGGGGGCTGACCCGGGTCTACCACATGGGCGAGGTGGCCATCCACGCCCTTCGCGGCGTCGACCTGGATCTCTACGCCGGCGAGCTGGTCGTGATGCTCGGCGCCTCCGGTTCGGGCAAGTCCACCCTGCTCAATATCCTGGGCGGCCTGGACGCGCCCACCGAGGGCACGATCCGATACCGCGGCGAGTTGCTTGGCGACGGCGGCGAGCGTGAGCTGACCAGTTTCCGGCGTGAGCACGTCGGCTTCGTCTTCCAGTTCTACAACATGATCCCCAGCCTCACCGCGCTGGAAAACGTCGCCGTGGTCACCGACATCGCGCGCGAGCCGATGGCGCCGATCGAGGCGCTGCGCCTCGTCGGCCTCGAGGACCGCGCCGATCACTTTCCCTCGCAGCTGTCCGGCGGCGAGCAGCAGCGCGTGGCCATCGCCCGGGCCGTGGCCAAGCGCCCGGCCGTGCTGATGTGCGACGAGCCCACCGGCGCGCTGGATTCGAAGACCGGCATCCGGGTGCTCGAGGTAATCGAGCAGGTCAACCGCGAGGTCGGCACGACCACGGTGGTCATCACCCACAACGCGGTGATCGCGCGCATGGCCGACCGCGTCGTGCGCCTGCGCGACGGCCTCATCGACGACATCGACCACAACGCCGAGCGTGCCGAGCCGGCGTCGCTGAGCTGGTAGCCGCGGTGCGCGCGCTCGACCACAAGCTGCTGCGGGATTTCTCCGGGCTGAAGGGGCAGGTGGCGGCCATTGCCGTGGTGATCGCCGCGGGCGTGATGACCCTGATCATCGCCGTGACCTCGCTCGACGCGATCAGCTACGGCCAGCGGGCCTTCTACCGCGATCACGACTTCGCCGACGTTTTCGCGGAACTCAAGCGCGCGCCCGAATATCTGGCGGGCAGGATCGCCGCCATCGACGGCGTCAACCGGGTCCACACGCGCGTCGTCGCGCCGGTGCGGCTCGAGATCGCCGGCTTCGACGATCCGGTCAGCGGGCAACTGATCAGCATTCCCGGCGGCGAGCAGCCGCCGATCAACAGCCTGCACCTGCGCGAGGGCCGCTTGCCCGAATCCGGCCGGGCCGACAGCGTGGCCGTCAGCGAGCCCTTCGCCGAAGCGCACGGCCTGCGCGCCGGGGACCGGCTGCGAGCGATCATCAACGGCCGGCTGGAGACTTTGACCGTCAGCGGCATCGTGCTCTCGCCCGAGTACATCTACCAGCT
The DNA here is from genome assembly GCA_036351755.1 of Wenzhouxiangella sp. Classification (GTDB taxonomy): domain Bacteria; phylum Pseudomonadota; class Gammaproteobacteria; order Xanthomonadales; family Wenzhouxiangellaceae; genus Wenzhouxiangella. The sequence continues at coordinate 5,819 of JAZBPT010000007.1, forward strand.
CGGACCCGCCGACCTGATTCCCGACTACGAGCGATTCGGCGTGCTGTGGATGAACCGTCGCGCGCTCGGCCGGGCCTTCGACATGGACGGCGCCTTCAACAGCGTGGTCCTGACCCTACAGGCGCACGCCGATCCCGAGCCGGTGATTGCCGCGCTCGATCGCCTGCTGGCCGACTACGGCACGCTCGGCGCCTATGCGCGCGACGAGCAGGTCTCGCACCGCATCCTGTCACAGGAGCTCGATCAGCTGCGCGTCACCTCGGTGATCCTGCCGACCATCTTCCTGGGCGTGTCCGCCTTCCTGCTGAGCGTGCTGATGGGGCGCATCGTGCGCAACCAGCGCCAGCAGATCGCCGTGCTCAAGGCCTTCGGATACAGCGGCGCCGAGCTGATCCGGCACTACGCGATACTCACCGCGGCGATCGTGCTGGTCGGGGTGGTGCTCGGCGTGGTCCTCGGCGGCTGGGCGGCCGATTGGGTGGCCGCGCTGTACATGCAGTACTTCCGGTTTCCCGAGACGCGCTTCGAGGTGCGACCCCAGGTCATCACGCTGGGCGCGGCGGTGTCGGGCGCGGCGGCCATGCTCGGCACCTGGCGCGCCGTGCGCGAGGCGGCCGTCCTGGCGCCGGCGGTGGCCATGCGGCCGCCCGCCCCGGCCACTTTCCGCCGCAGCTGGCTGGATCGCTCGCGCCTGCGCCGCTGGATCGACCAGCCGACGCGGATCATCCTGCGCAACCTCGGTCGCCATCGAATCAAGGCTTCGCTGTCGGTGCTGGGCATCGCGCTGTCGGTCGCGCTGCTGGTCGTCGGCGGCTACCAGTTCAACGCCATCGACCAGCTCATCGACACGCAGTACCGCAAGGTTCTGAAGATGGACGCCATCGTGCACTTCAACGACGTCGCGCCCGAGCGAGCGGCCGCGGAATTGCGTCACTATCCCGGCGTCGAGCACGTCGAGCCCTTCCGCAGCGTGCCGGTGCGGCTGGTGCACGGCGTGCACGACTACCGCACCGCCATCGAGGGCATGAATCGCCGCCCGGTGCTGCGCGGGCTCATCGACCGCTCGGGCGTCGACCAGGAGCTGCCCGAATCGGGCCTGGTGCTCACCGACTACCTGGCCGAGCATCTCGATGCGCGCCCCGGCGACCTGATCGATGTCGAGATCAAGACCGGGCACCGCCGCACCGTGCAGGTGCCGCTGGCCGGCGTGGTCTCCGAACCGCTGGGCGTGAGCGCCTACATGGCCCGGCCCGCCCTCAACCGCCTGATGCGCGAGGGGCCGGCGGCCTCCGGTTTCTGGCTGTCGCTCGACCGCAGCGCCGAAACCGAGCTCTTCCGCGAGCTGTGGGACGTTCCGAAGGTGGCCGGTATCGGGCTGATCGCGCAGGCCGAGGCCGACATCCGGGGCTACATCGAGGACACCATGCTCGGCACGATGGGCGTGATGCTCCTGCTGGCCGTCTCCATCGCCTTCGCCGTGGTCTACAACAGCGCCCGCATCGCCTTTGCCGAGCGCGAGCGCGAGCTGGCCACGCTGCGGGTGCTGGGCTTCGGGCGCGGCGAGGTCGCCTGGATCCTGGTCGGGGAGCTCTTCGTGCTCACCCTGCTGGCGATCCCGCTGGGTTGGCTGCTGGGCACCGGGCTGGCCTGGATCCTCACCGAGGCGATCGAGATGGACCTGTTTCGCATTCCCTTCGTGATCAGCCGCCAGGCCTACGCGATGTCGGCGGCCGGCGTGCTGGCGGCCGCCGTGCTGTCGGCGCTGCTCATCGCGCCGCGCCTTGCGCGCCTGGACATGGTCACGGCCCTGAAGTCGGTCGAGTAACGGACATGCACGGAGTCAAACCAATGGGCAATTCACCATGACGACGCTGAGAAAGATCCTGATTGGCCTGGCCGCGCTGCTCGGGCTGGCGGTGCTGGTCTGGGCGATGCGCCCGGCGCCGGTGCCGGTCACGATCGCGGTGGTCGAGCGCGGACCGCTGGCCGAGACGGTCGAAGAAGAGGGCCGAACGCACCTGCGCGATACCTACCTGGTGTCTGCCCCCATCGGCGGCTATCTGCATCGGGTGGTGCTCGAGCCCGGCGATCGCATTGCCGCGGGCGACACGGTATTCGAGCTCGAGCCGCCGCCGGCCCCGGCGCTTGACGCCAGAACGCGTGAGCAGGCCCGCGAATCGCTGGCCGCCGCACAGGCCCGGCTGGAAGCGGCGCGGGCCGAGCGCGGCAACCGCGAGGCCGACCTGGCGCTGGCCGAAAGCGAGCTCAGGCGAATCCGCGAACTGCACGAGCGCTCGCTGGTGGCCGAGAGCGAGCTCGAACGCGCCGAGAGCGCGGCCTCGCGGGCACGCTCGGCGCTGGCCGCCGCACGGGCCTCGGTCGAGGCGGCCGGCTACGAGGTCGCCAATGCGCGTGCCGTGCTCGACATCGCCGAGGGCGAGCGAAGCGGCGAGGGCGGGCCCTTGCTCAGCGTGGCCGCGCCGGTCGGCGGCGTTGTGCTCACCCGCGAGCGCTGCTGCGAAGGCGTGATCCAGGCCGGCGCACCGGTCCTCGAGATCGGCCGCCTGGAGGAATTGGAAGTGCGCGTCGACCTGCTGAGCATGGACGCCGTGCGGGTCGCCGCCGGCACGCGGGTGATCATCGAGGGCTGGGGCGGCGATGCCCCGCTCGAAGGCCGCGTGCGCCGCGTCGAGCCGGCCGGGTTCATGCGCATCTCGGCGCTGGGCGTGGAGGAACAGCGCGTGCCGGTGCTCGTCGAGATCACCTCGCCGCGGGAGCAGTGGCAGGAGTTGGGTGTGGGCTTTCGCGTCGAGGCCCGGTTCGTGCTCTGGGAGGGCGAGGCCATCCTTCAGATTCCCACCTCCGCCCTTTTCCGCGTCGACAACGACTGGCGGGTCTTCGTCGTCGAGGACGGACGGGTGCACCTGCGCGGCGTCGAAATCGGGCGGCGCAGCGGCCTGCACGCCCAGGTGGTTTCGGGCCTGCAGGCGGGCGAGCGCGTCGTCGCCCATCCCGGCGACCAATTGGCTGACGGGGTGCGGGTTTCGGTCGAGGGGCAATGACGCGCCGCTGACAAGAAACGGGCCCGCTCGGTGGCGGGCCCGCGGGTCGTCCATCCGGTCAATGAACGATCGGGACGGTTCAGCCGCCGCCGTGCTGGGGGCCCTGCATGGCCGAGCGGATGTCGAGCAGCGAGTTGCGGGTCTGCTCCTGCTGGATCTCGAGCTCGCGCTGGGTAATGCAGCGGCGACGCGAGATGCGGCTGCCGGTCTTGCGCACCTTGCGGCAGATGATGCGCTCATCGTTCTCGCCGCCGAGCAGCAGGGTGTCGAGCTCTTCCTGGGTGTTGATCAGGGCGATCTCGTCGTCCTCGGAGAGCTGCTCGACGCTGTCGACGCCTTCGAGCAGGCCCTCGAAGCGGCCGTGGAGTTTGTTGAACTCGCGCCACTCGCGGTCGCTGAGCTCGCGCGGGTCGCCTTCCTCGAGCTTGCCGCGCAGTTCTTCGAGGGCGGTCATGAATTCGTCGATCGAGGCGACGTCGCGGGCGTGGGCGGTGTTGGCCAGGCCGGCCGAAAGCGCGATGGCGGCCAGCAGGGTGATGGCAATGGTTTGGCGAAGGAACATGCGTGTCGGTCTCCGTGGTTTGAATATCAACGAAATCGATCGTACTAACGATTACGTCAAACGTCAACGGCCCGTGGAAATGCATCGGGCCCGGCGGCGGGCAATCGGAACAATCCCCCTGTGCGATTCGCATACCATACAGGGTTCGCCCGACACGCTCAGCATCCATGCGCATCATTTCGCTCAATGCCAACGGCATCCGCGCCGCCCACCGCAAGGGTTTCTTCGACTGGCTGAAGAAGCAGAAGGCCGATTTCGTCTGCATCCAGGAGACCAAGGCACAGCACTGGCAGCTGGCCGACCGCGACTTCTTCCCCGTCGGCTATCACAGCTACTACCACGACGCCGAGAAGAAGGGCTACTCCGGCGTGGCCATCTACTCGAAGCGCCAGCCGGTGCGCGTCGTCTACGGCCTGGGCTGGGAAGAGTTCGACCGCGAGGGGCGCTGGTTGCAGGTGGACTTCGAGAACCTGAGCGTGGTTTCGCTCTACCTGCCCTCGGGTACGTCGAAGGAGGAGCGCCAGCAGTTCAAGTACCGCTGCATGGACCGTCTGCACCCGCACCTCGAGGAGCTGGCCGGCCACGACCGCGACTATGTCATCTGCGGCGACTGGAACATCGCCCACAAGGAGATCGACCTGAAGAACTGGAAGGCCAACCAGAAGAACTCCGGCTTTCTCCCGGAAGAGCGCGCCTGGCTCGACGAGGTGTTCGGCCCGGTCGGCATGGTCGATGCCTTCCGCAAGGTCGACCCCAACCCGGACCGCTTCACCTGGTGGTCGCAGCGCGGTCGGGCCCGCGAGAAGAACGTGGGGTGGCGCATCGACTACCAGGTGGTCACCGCCGGCCTGGCCGAGCGCGCGAGCGTGGCCGAGATCTACACCGACGAGAACTTTTCCGACCACGCGCCGCTGATCATCGACTATGACGAGTGAGGCCGGCGACGGCCGCTGGCAACGCGCCTGGACGGTCTATACCCGTCCCACGGTCCTGCGCATGCTGCTGCTGGGCTTTTCCGCCGGGCTGCCCTTCATGCTGGTGTTCTCCACCCTGACCGCGTGGCTGCGCGACGAGGGCGTTTCGCGCACGGCCATCGGCTTCTTCGCCTGGATCGGCATCACCTACTCGATCAAGGTGTTCTGGTCGCCCGTCGTCGATCGCGTCAGATTGCCGGTTCTCACCCGTGCTTTCGGCCAGCGCCGCGGCTGGATGCTGCTCGCGCAGGTCGGCATCATGGCGGGCCTGGCCGGCATGGCGTTGACCGACCCGACCGTGCAGTTGACGCAGGTGGCCCTGCTGGCCCTGCTGGTCGCCTTCTCCGCGGCGACCCAGGACATCACCATCGACGCCTTCCGCATCGAGTCCGACAGCGACGAGTTCCAGGCCGCACTGGCCGGCACCTACGTGCTCGGTTACCGCATGGCCATTCTGGCCACCGGTGCCGGCGCGCTCTATATCGCCGACTTCGCCAGCTGGACCCTGGCCTACCTGTGCATGAGTGCGCTGGTGCTCGTGGGCGTGCTGGCCGTGCTCATCTCGCCCGAGCCGACCTCGCTCGAGCGGCTCGACATCGAGCAGGACCCCCTTGTCGCTGCCTTTCGCAAGCGCACCCGCCTGAAGGGCGTGCTGCAGAACATCGGCGCGTGGCTGACGGGGGCCGTGGTCGCCCCGCTGGTGGATTTCTTTCGCCGCAACGGCTGGATGGCCCTGCCGGTGCTTGCCCTGGTCGGCCTGTTCAAGGTCTCCGATATCTCCATGGCGGCGATGGCCAATCCGCTGTATCTGGATCTCGGGTTCACCCTCAGCGAGATTGCGACGGTCACCAACGTGTTCGGCATCGTCATGACAATCGCCGGCGGCCTGCTCGGGGGCGTTCTGGTCGCGCGCTTCGGCGTGCTGAAAATGCTCCTGGCCTCGGCCGTCATCGTCGCGGTCACGAACCTGCTGTTCGCCTGGCTGGCGACCATCGGGCCGCAGCTGTGGGCGCTGTTCATGACCATCGGCGCCGACAACCTGGCCAACGGTCTTTCGGCCACCGTGTTCATCGCCTGGCTGTCCTCGCTGGTCAGCCGACGTTACACGGCCACGCAATACGCCCTGTTCAGCTCCTTCATGACCCTGCCCGGCAAACTGCTCGGCGGCCCGTCCGGCTGGATCGTCGACAACGCCGGCTACGTCTTCTTCTTCGTCTACGCCTCGGCCCTGGGTATCCCCGCCATCCTGCTCATCCTGTGGCTGATGCAGCGCCGTTACGACGCCGTCGCCGACCGCGGCTGAAGACGGAGCTCGCCGGGGTATAACGGCTTCGCCGGTCGGCTCGATTGTCAGGGCCGGAGTCGGTTGCTAGGCTTTCCGTGCCGGTGTTTCGATTGGGGGCTGCACGGATCTCCGGCAGGGGTGAACTCGGTCCATTGCAGCAGTAACGGGTTGGTATGGCGTACGTTGGTAGAATCGGCCGCCGGGCTGCGGCCGTCGCGATTGTCTGGCTCTTGCCGGTGCTCTCCGAGGCCGGCCAGGCGCTCGACCTGGGCATCCTGGCCGACCCGAATTCGGCCATCGGGGCCGGCAGTCAATGGGACTGGGCGATTCGCGGGGCATCGACGGCGTTCTCTGCCCTGGACTCTTCGGCGCTCCGGCTGGATGCGCAGCGCATGCCCCTGGTCGTTGTCGAAGACGCTTGCTTGCCCGATGAGGCCTTCGAACGACTCGAGGCGTGGATCGAGTCCGGCGGCCTGCTGATCATCAATGGTCTCGAATGTCGGGGCGGTCAGGCGCCGGAGAAAAGACAGCAACGCCGCGCCCGACTGGCCGGACTGTCCATGGCGGCCGACGATCCCGGTCTGCTCGGTATTTATCCCCGGGTGTCTTCGAACACACCCCTGCTCGCCCCGTTCGAGGCCCGCGACGGCATCCGTTTCGGCCGGACAGGCACCGCGCGCACGGCCCGACTCGAAGCCGGCTCGGCCACCGTCCTCGCCCGGGGCTATCGGATCGAGCCCGGGCCGGGCGACTGGGTACGGCGCAGCGATGCCGTCACGATTGCGAGCCGCCGGATGGGGCGTGGCCGGATCGTCTTCCTGAATTTCTCGCTGGCCGAGATTGCCGCCTGTCATCCGGGTTCGAAGGGGGAGCCGACCGACTGCTCCGGAGCGGGGACGGCACGGGCACTGATGCGCTACCTGCTTGCAAACCTTCTGTGGGAAGAGCGCGGCGTGCAGATTCCGCTGCGCTGGGAGACGCCCGGCAACCGACCGCTGGGCGTGGTCCTGACGGGCGACGTGCATCCGGCCGAAGACGCCTACCAGGTTCGCTCGGCGCGTTTGATGGCCGAGCGCATTGCCGGCCCAGAATTGCCGCTGACCTATTTCGTCGTCGGCGATCTCGCGCGGAGCGCGCCGGAGCACGTCGAGGCCTTGCGCGGCATGTCGGGTGTCGTTCTGGGCACGCACTCGGTACAGGGGAGGAAGTATCTTGCCCGCGACCCCTCCGGCGCCGAGGGCATCCACCAGGATATCCGGACATCGGAGACTCTCCTGGGTATGCCCTCACTGGACCAGGGCCGCGGCTGGCGAACCGGCATCCGCTCCCACGGATGGGCGAGCGATCGCCCGGCATGGCGGGCCATGCACCGGGCGGGCGTCAGCGTCGTCTTCGATCACAACGCCGACGCGGTGCTGCCAGAGGTCGAGGCTTCCGCGCCGGTCGAGTGGTTCGAAGAAGACGTCCGGCGGCGCCTGTTCGCGCCCACGCTGGAGCGAAGCGTCCACACCGAAGCCGACGACTTCGTCGCCCCGGGTGAGTCCGGGGACAGCATCTTTTCGCTCGGCTCGCCCGAGCCGGATCCCTGCTGCAACTGGGCTGTCACCTTCGACACCTACACCGAATACGTCGCCGCCTGGCACGAGCAGTTCCTGAAGCTGGGCGCCATGGGCGGCGCGACGGCCGTGTGGCTCTGGCACCCTTCCACGCCGGTATGGAAAGGCGGACTCGACGGCCTGGAGCGCTTCGTGGACGGCCCGGTAGCGGACGAGCGAACGACACGCTTTTCGGCTCACGAATTCGCTACCTGGGCCTACAACCGCGAACGGGTCCGGGTTGCGCCGCAATGGAAGCCTTCGGGGCAGCTGAGCAGTCTTTCGGCGCAGTTCGACGCGGACGCGCTTGCGCCCCTGCCGCCGGGTGCCAACGAGGCTGCTGGAACCGCCAGCTACTGGGTGCTCGGTCCCGCCGAGATTGAGGGCTGGCACGCCCGGCAGTCCCGGGATCCATTCGGGCGGACAGTCACCATTCTCAGCCGCCGCTTGCCGAAGGGTGATCGCGAGTCGTGAAGCGCATTCTCCTCATGACGGCTGTCGCACTCGCGATCTCCCTGGCCGCGGCCGTGGGCATTGGGTTGCGGGGCGTGCTCAGCCCCGAGCCCGCGGCAAGATTCCTGCCGCTTCAGCCCGGGCCTGCGGCGTATTCCCTGCGCGAAGCGCGGGAGTGGCATCGGCGACTGCTGAGCGCGACAAACCGGCCGGAGGCCGCGGGCCGCGGGCCGCGGGGCCGAAGAGCTGCTCCTCGAGCTGGCGCTGAACCAGCCCGAACTGCTGTCGGACCCCGACCTGGCCGCGACGGCCGCTCGCATGGTGGCCGCCGCGGTCGAGCGCCGGGAGGATCCGACTGCGCTGTGTCTGGCGTACCGATGGACTCCGGCCCGTTTGCAGCCGACGGCCGAGGCGTGCCGGCAGGCCCTCGAGCGCAGCGGCGGCCCGGGCGGTCGCCCGCTCGTCCAGCAGGCGCTCGAAGGCAGGGTGCTCATCTCGCCCGAGGGTGAATTGGACGGGCGCGTTACGAACTATCTCCACAATCCCTACGATTCGGAAGCCCTCGATGCCGTTGCACGAAACCTCGCGCGCGCGGGCCATGCCTCGACTGCGGGCAGGCTCTACCAAGAACTCCTGCAGCTCGACGCGGGCCGAGCCGCCCGCCTGCAGTCGGAGCTTGCCGAGCTGGGCGGCGTGCGTCATCCATCGCATGAGCTCGGGCAATGAGTGACCGGGGCGAGCGCTAACCCGCCCCGATGACTGATCGGCCTCCGGGGCTTCGAGTCAGGGTTGCTCGAAGCGGTCCGAGAACATGGCGTCGACCACGAATTCGAAGGCGCCCATGTCGGCCCTACCGCCGAATACGCGGCGGTAGGGTTCGCCGCGTTGGTCGAACTCGACCGTCGTGGCAGGGTCGGCGGCGTCGAGGGCCGGTGAGCCCGCCGCCAGGGCTCGCGTCGCCGTCCAGCCGCCGTTGTCGGTAAGCGCGGCCAACTGGGGGTCGACGCCGATGATATTGCCGGTTCCGGAAGGCACCCCGGTGCCCGAGGACTCCACCAGGGTGTAGCCCATGGAGGAAGTGCCGGTGCCGATGAATATCTCGAGATCGAGGGGGCCGGAGGGGCCGACGTTGTCGGAAAAGATCGAGTTGCGGATTTCTACATCACCGGCGGCGGTGGTCAGCGATGCGCCTCCGGACTGCGGGATGCCGCGACCTTCGCCGGACGCCTTGGGCGTCAGGCCGGTGGCGGTGTTGTGGCTGACGGTCAGGAAATCGGTCAACAGTCCGTTGGATCGCAGGCCGCCGACCTCCGCGGCCGTATTGTTGGTGATCGTCGAATTGCGGACGGCGGGAAGCGCACCGCCGGGCACGCCGTCGATCACCAGGCCGCCGACTGCCTCGGCGCTGTTGCCCGCGATGGTCGTGCGCTCGATTGTGGCTTCGCAGTACATGACATGAGCGCCTCCCGCGGTACTCGCCGAGTTGTCGCTGATCGTCGAGTCCGATATCTGGGCATAGCAGCCCGAGGCGCGGGCCCATAGCCCACCGCCATAGCCCTCGGCGGAATTTGCGGAGAGCTCGCTGTACTTGACGGCCACGCCAGCTTGATAGGCTGCTACGCCGCCTCCGGTATTGGCGAGATTGTCGGCAACAGTGGACTCCGACAGGACAAGTTGTCCGCCTTCGATGCTCAGAGCGCCGCCGCCCACGAGGGCCTGGTTGCCGGCAAGGTGGCTGCCGCCGGCGACGAGCAGGCTGTCGTAGGGGTTGGCGCCGTTCGTGGTCGAACCGTAGAGCCCGACCTGCAGCCCTCCGCCGTAGGTGGCGTAGTTGTCAACGGCATCGGAATAGACGAGCGCCGCTGTGCCACCATAAGCGAGCACGGCCCCGCCCTGCACGGCCTGGTTGTAGTGCAGGATACTGTCTTCGACTATGTAGGCCACGCTGTCGGACAGGGCAGCCACGCCCCCACCGCCGCCGTAGTTTGAAGAGCCGGAGATCCGGCTGAAGAGTTCGTGGTGCTCTCCCGCCGACACCGGGCCGCTGGTCGGGGCGCCGGCCTGGTTGCCGACAATCTCCGAGCCCACGACGACGAGATAGGAGTCGGTGTACTTGCTTGCCAGTCCGCCCCCGTAACGATTGGCCTGGTTGCCGCCGATCAGGCTGGCATAGAGCTCGACCGTGCCGGGGCCGTAGACGCTTGGGCTCGTGCCGAGGGTTTCGTTTTCGTCTTTCGATGTGTTGACCACGGGACCGGCAACACCGGCGCCGGCGAGAACGCCGCCCCCGTCTGCGTATGCCAGATTCTCGGTGACATTGAGAAAGGCGGCATCGAGGCTAGCGCCCGAACCGGCCATGATGCCGCCGCCGGCGTAGGCCTGGTTGTAGCTGATGGTGCTGTACGTCAGGCTGGCCTGGGTGTTGTCGGTCAACGCGATGCCGCCCCCGAACGTTGCGGCGTTGTAGAAGAGGCTCAGGCCTTCCAGGTCGACCGCGCCGCCGTAGCTGATGCCGATCGCGCCGCCGGCGGTGGCGGCCGTGTTGTTGGTGAAAGAAGAGTCCGCGATCGTGACCACCGATGAGCCGAGGCTGAAGATCGCGCCGCCGATCTGTGCGCTGGCACTGCCGCGCGTGATTCCGCCCTCGCTGCTGTTGTCGGAGAAATCGCAGTTGTCCACCGAAAGGTCCGCCCCGACGGCCGATACGGCGCCACCGAATGATCCCGAGGAACGGTTGCCGGTGATGACGCAGTCGCTCAGCGAAAGGCTTGCGCCGCCGGCCGCGAGAACCGCCGCGCCGCCGTAAGTGTCCGAAGCGTAGGCATCGGCGAGCGTGAGGCCGCTGATCGAAAGCGCAGCGTTGTTGGTCATTGCGACGAAAAGGCGGCGCGTACTGCTTCCGCTGATCGTGATCTGACTCGCCCCGGGGCCGGTGACGCTGATCTCCGTGCCCGTTCCGAGTTGCACGCCGTCGACGGCGATCGTGCCGCTGAGCCCGGCCTCGAAGTCGATGACGTCCGGTCCGCTGCCCGCGATGCAACCGGCGACGCTGGAGTCGGTGTCGGCAGCGAGGAACGCGTCCTGAAGTGTGCATTGGCCAGCCACCGAGCCGGCGGACAGGGTGTCGACGGTGATCGTGGCCGCCTGTGCAGCGGTGGCGCCGAGCGCCAGGCTGACGGCCGCGGTCAGCGGGGCGATGGTGGGTTGAATGCGCTGGCGAACAGCGTACTTGGCTCGATTGTGCAAGACGGTTCCCTCCTTGTTGTCCGACTCACTTCAACGAGAAGCGCGCGCATTTCCTGCCGCCTCTTGCTTATCCCCCTTCGATCAGTACGAAAAGATGGCGCCCGAGAGGACGGGTTGTGAGGCTCCGGTGACGCTGCGCGTGTCGATGCGGTCGCCGGCCAGTCTTCGCTGCGCCAGCCACGCGAACAGGGTGGCCTCGACGTGGTCGGGATCCAGCCCGTGCTCGGCGGTGCTCTCGATCGGCATGCCGGGCAGGCGTCGGCCGATGCGCTCGAGCAGGTCGTCGTTGTGGACGCCGCCGCCGCAGACGAGCAGGCGATCGATGTGCGCCGAATCGAGCGCTTCCAGCGCTCCGGCAAGGCTTGCGGCACTGAACTCCGCAAGCGTGGCCTGCACGTCGGCGGGATGGACGTTGAGGTGTTCCGGCAGCCGGCGGTCGAGCCAGTCCGGCGTGTAGTACTCGATGCCCGTGCTCTTCGGCGCTGGCCGGGCCAGGTAGGGGTCGCGCATCAGTTCGCCCAGCCAGTCGCCGTCCACGCGCCCCGAGGCGGCCCATTGTCCGCCGCTGTCGTAGCGGCCCTCGGCGTGGTGCCGCCGGAACCAGAGGTCGAGCAGGCAGTTGGCCGGCCCGGTATCGAAGCCCAGCACTTCGCGCCCCGGCTCGAGCAGGGTGGCGTTGGCGATGCCGCCGAGATTGATCACGCAGCGCGTTTCCGACTCGTCGCGGAACAGGGCCTCGTGCAACAGCGGCGCCAGCGGCGCGCCCTGCCCACCCGCGGCCAGGTCGGGGCGGCGGAAGTCGGCGACGGTGGTAATGCCGCTGCGGCGCGCCAGGCGCCACGGATCGCCGATCTGCAGCGTGAAGGGCGGGTCGGCCTCGGCGTGGTGGACGACGGTCTGGCCGTGCGAGCCGATGGCTCGGACATCCGCCGGGCTGCGGCCGGCGGCCTTGATTACCGCGAGCGCGGCTTCGGCCAGTCGGTCGCCCAGCACCGCGTCCAGGCGGCCGAGATCGGAGACGGGGAAGCGGTCGGGATCGCGGCGCACCGTATCGAGCGCGGCGCGCAGATCGTCATCGAAGGGACGGGTCCGGGCGGTCAGTACCGCCGGTCGCTCTTCGGCCAGGTCGACCAGGACGGCGTCGATGCCGTCCATGCTCGTGCCGGAAATAAGCCCGACGTAGAGCTCGCCGGGCGGAGCGGAATTCATTCAGCAGCTGCTGTCGACGCCCTGGCAGCTCTTGCCGTCGCGGCTGGCCATCAGGGCGCCCGGCGGGGCCAGGGTGTCGAGACGCGCCAGCAGGCTGTCGCCCATGCGGCTGAAATCGGCCATGTGCTCTGCAGGCAGGGGGTCGGCCGGCGGCAGGTCGATGGTGCGCGGATTGCGGTGCACGCCGTTGAGCAGGAATTCGTAGTGCAGGTGCGGGCCGGTGGCCAGGCCCGTGGCGCCGACGTGGCCGATGGTCTGGCCCTGGCGAACGCGATCGCCCCGGCTGACGACCTTTCTGGACAGGTGCAGGTAGCGGGTGACGATGTTGTTGCCGTGCTTGATGAAGATGTAGTTGCCGTTGGCGCGCGTGTAGCCGGCCTCGATCACCTTGCCGTCGCCGGCGGCCCACACGGGCGTGCCCACGTTGGCGGCGTAGTCGGTGCCGTTGTGCGGGCGCACGCGGCCGGTCACCGGGTGCAGGCGGCGCGGGTTGAAGTTGGACGACACCCGCGCGAAGTTCAGCGGCGTGCGCAGGAAGGCCTTGCGCATGGGGCGGCCGTCGGGCGCGAAGTAGTCCGGGCCGTTGCCGGCATCGAAGCGCACGGCCTCGAAGGCGTCGCCCTGGTTGACGAAGCGGGCGGCCAGGATGGCGCCGTCGCGCAGGTACTCGCCCTCGCGCCAGACTTCCTCGTAGATCAGGGCGAAGCGGTCGCCGTCGCGGATGTCGAGCGCAAAGTCGATGTCCCAGCCGAAGATCGTGGCCAGGCGCATGATCATGGCGTCGGACAGGCCGGCCTCGCGGGCGTCGTTGTAGAGCGAGCTGTTGATGGTGCCCGAGGCCTCGACGATCCGGCGTTCCACCGCGCGCGGTTCGGTGCGCGTGGTCAGCCCGTCCTCGCCGCGTTCGACGTAAAGCCAGGCGTCCTCGTCGAGTTCGGTGCGCAGGGCGCGGAAGCCGGCTTCGGGGTCGATGTCGAACGCGAATTCGTCGCCCGGCCGGATGCGCGCCAGGTCGCGGGTCTGTTCCGTGGTGGTCACGATCTCGTGGAGCAGGCCGGCGCCCAGGCCGAGGTCGCGGAAAACGCGTTCCAGGGTCTGACCGGGCTCGATCTCGACGATGCGCCAGGACGTCTCGGCTTCTTGCGGCGCGGGCGTGGGCTGGGGAAGCGAACTTCCGACCGAAGCCGTCAGTACCTGGGGCGTCTGGACGTCGCTTTCGGCGCCGGCGAGTTGCGGCAGCTCGACCGGCCGCGTGCTCGCCGCCGGCGATCCCTGCGGCCCGCTGGGGATGAGCGACACGACCACGCCGAGGATGACGAGCCCGACGGCGGCCAGGCTGACGTGGGGGCGTGCGCGCAGCGCGCGGGCGCAGTGCCCGGCAGCCGTGCGGCCGGCTTCAAGCGCCGGCTGGACCTTGTCCAGGAGCGAACGGGAAGGGCGCGAACGCCCGGGCGTGGCCATCGATTTTCTGCTCATGCACGACGAATCAGGGCTTCAAACCCGTTAACATTACCGACTCGCGGCCGGGAAAGTCAATCAAGAGCCGGCCAGAAATGACTGTTTTACAAGGCATGGACCCCAAGCTGTGACGGATATCAACGAACTCATTCGCGGCGCTGCCGAAGTCATCCAGGTCGAAGAACTCGAGAAAAGGCTGGCCGAAGACCGGCCGTTGCGCATCAAGGTGGGTTTCGATCCGACCGCACCCGACCTCCATCTGGGTCACACCGTCATTCTCAACGCCATGCGCCGCTTTCAGGATGCTGGCCACGAAGTAATCTTCCTGATCGGCGACTTCACCGGCATGATCGGCGACCCCACGGGCAAGAACGTCACCCGCAAGCCGCTGACCGAGGACGACGTTCGCGCCAACGCGCAGACCTATCGCGAACAGGTCTTCAAGATCCTCGACCGCGAGAAGACCGAAGTACGCTTCAACTCGGAGTGGTTCTCGGAGATGGGTGCCGCCGACATGATCCGCCTGGCCTCGCAGCACACCGTCGCGCGTATGCTCGAGCGCGACGATTTCGAGAAGCGCTACCAGGCCGGCCAGGCCATCGCCATCCACGAATTCCTCTATCCCCTGGTGCAGGGGCACGATTCGGTCGCGCTGAAAGCCGATATCGAGATGGGCGGCACCGACCAGAAGTTCAACCTGCTCGTCGGCCGCCAGCTACAGCACCAGGCCGGACAGGCGCCGCAGATCATCATCACCTGGCCCCTGCTCGAAGGTACCGACGGCGTGCAGAAGATGTCGAAATCGCTCGACAACTACATCGCCATCGACGAGTCGCCCGACGACATGTTCGGCAAGCTCATGAGCATCTCCGACGAGTTGATGTGGCGCTACTTCGAGCTGCTCAGCTTCCGCCCCATCGAGGACATCGAGGCCCTGCAGCAGGCGGTCGCCGACGGCGGCAACCCGCGTGATGCCAAGTTCGCCCTGGCCATGGAGATCGTCGACCGCTTCCACGGCGAGGGCGCGGGCGAGAAGGCGCGCGATACCTTCATCGCGCGTTTCCGCCAGGGCCAGATGCCCGAAGAGATCGACGAACACGAACTCGACGGCCCGATCGGGCTGCCGGCGGCGCTGACCGCCTGCGGCCTGACCGCTTCCAATTCGGAGGCCTTCCGCATGCTCAAGCAGGGCGCGGTCAAGATCGACGGCGACAAGGTCGACGACCGTGATCGTGAACTCGAGGCCGGCTTCGAGGGCGTGCTGCAGGTCGGAAAGCGGCGTTTCGCCCGGGTGCGGGTCAGGGGCTGAATCCAGCGCGCCGGATTACTGGCCGTATGTCGGGCCGTCTTCGAGGAACGTCAGCTCCTCGTCCGTACTTTTTCGTTTCAGCACGCGATTGCGGTGCGGATAGCGGCCGAAGCGTTCGATGATCTCCGCGTGCTCGCGGGCGAACTTCAGGAAACCTTCCGCGATGGATGCATGGTCCGGGAAGTCCTTTGCCAGGGCCTCGTACTGGCGAACCGACTGTTCCTGCACTAGCGGGTCCTCGCTGTGTTGCAGCGGCATGTAGAAGAAGGCGCGCTCGGCCAGCCCGTATTCGCGGTCGACGCCCGCGGTGATGCCGGCCAGCGTCAGGGCCAGCGCTTGTCCGTCGTACGCGAAGGCCTCCGGCCGGCGCCGAAAGATCACGCGCGGCGCCTGGTCGAGCGCCAGGACCAGGGCCAGACGCCCGGTCGCGGAAGGCAGCCAGTTCGTCAGCCTGCCGGCAGCGGCTTCGCGCAGGGTCGGCTCGAATCGCTCGCGCACGGCGTCGTCGTCGTCCGCGCCGGGCTGGAACCAGAACTTCATGCGCTCGCCGATCCGGTCGGGATTGCCGGCGGCAACCCCGAACCAGAAATCGAGCAAGGCTTCGGGCCGATTCGACGCCGTCATGAACGCTGTCTTCCGGGGTCGGGTACGAAGGGTGCTAACCTTTGGGGCCGAGCAGCAACCAGAGGATGAGACCCAGCAGCGGCAGGAACAGAAGGAGCAGGATCCAGAGCACCTTGGCGCCCGTGCCGGCACCGCTCGAGGCCGTCTTGACGATGGCCCAGATGATGATGATCAGCCAGATGAGGCTCAGTAAGCCGGTGACTTCGACGCCCATGGCGCGCTCCTTCCCTCGGGGTTTGTGAGTTCAATGTTCAAGCATCGACGTTCAAGCAAGCGCCGTCAAGAACAACTTCGCTGCGGTGTTCCCCGCCGGAGCTGGCCTTGAGCCGGCGGCGCCAGGACCGTTTCGTGCTTCCCGGTACGCCGTCGAAGCAGAAGCATTGGCGCCAGCGCCTGCGCGCCGACTTCCGGCTGGCCATCATCAGCCTGTTCGGACTGTGCACCATGCTGGGCATTCTGCCGCTGGCGGTCTACCGGTTTATGACCGGCGATTGGCAGACCGGCGCCGGCGACGTGGCGCTCGTATCCTTCATCGGTGTTCTCGTCGGCTACGCCTGGGCCAGCGGCCGGACCTACATGGTCGCGCGCGGGCTCGCCCTGACCGTCACCCTCGGCTACCTGGGCCTGGTGACCTTCGGCAACATCGACGTGATGTGGGCATTCCCGATTCTCGGGGCCGGGTTCCTGCTCACCGATCGCGTGTTCGCATCGGCCAGTGCGCTGGGAACGCTGGCGCTCACGAGCCTGGTCGCCGATCGTTTCGACTCCGCCGTCGATGTCTGGAGTTTCGTGACCACCGGCGTACTGGTCAGCATCTTCGGCCTGATCTTCGCCACGCGAACCGAACTGCAGCAGCGGCAGTTGAGCGAGATCGCCAGCCGCGATCCGCTCACAAGGGCGGGCAACCGCCGGGCCCTGCGTTACGCCCTGGACGAAGCCGAGCGCATGAAGGTCCGCTACGA
>JAZBPT010000008.1:0-5218 GCA_036351755.1 Wenzhouxiangella sp.
CCGCCGAAACAAGGAGTAGCGAGGCGGTGACGATCACCACCCCGGCAGCGCCGAAGGCGATGGGCAGGTATTGTTGGCGGGTGACGCGAGCGACCTGGACGAGGGCCTGCGGGTCGAGGCTCGCGCGGGGCGTTTCCCGGCTGATCGCCGCCATCAGCGAAAGCGGAAGCACAATGGCCACTAGCAGAGCGGCCGTGAACAGGAGCGCCGTCGATCCGCTGGCGGCGCCCAACAGCAGAAGCGTGGCGTGAGGCAGTCCGAGCGGCAGCATGCGTAAGCTGTATTCCAACTGTTCTATTTCGAGCAGTTCAGCGAACGAGGGCGCGTCCGGCTTTCCCTCTCCGGCACGCTGGGCCAGGGTGATCATCAGCGTCAGGAGCAGGGTTGCCAGGGGCAGGGCGAGCAGGAGTCCGGCAAGAGAGGCAAATCCGACCGCTCCCAGCAGCCCCGCGCACGCCGCCATGAGCAGGCAGGGCCAGGACGCGGCCGCGTTCAGCGACTCTCGAAAGCAGGGAGTGTCGTCGATACCGGGGTGCCGTTCGACCATCGCCTCACCGCACAGGGGGCAGTCGACGTGCAGCGGAAGTTGCTCGGCGTAGGGTTTGCAGGATGTGCACAATGGCAGACGACAACCGTCGCAGTGCCATCGGGCAGAGGATTGCGTGTGAAAGCGGCAGGAGGAACGTTTCGGGTGCTTCATAGAGTTTTACTCCATCGTCACCCCCTTTTGTTCAAGGATTTCAATCGGCTGGTTCCGCTAGCTTACCAGCATTCCGGGCGATCGCCCAGTCGCCTCGACATGCGCATGCCGGGCAAGGCAATACAATCCCGCAATGAACGCACGAGCAGTCATTCCCGAAAACGGTCGTTCGCCAGGTCCGCGCGGTCTCGTGATCATGGTCCTGCTGCTTGTCGGCGGATTGGCGGAGGGCCCGGCCATGGCGGATGAGCGACTCGAACTGGTCGAGCATCTTGACCTTTCGCGTTACGCGGGCCTCTGGTACGAGATCGCCCGCCTGCCCAATCGCTTTCAGGATCAGTGCGCGGGTGACGTGACAGCGCGCTACGAACTGCTCGATAGCGGCCGGGTTCGCGTTACCAATCGATGTCGCAACGCGGACGGAAGCTGGAGCGAAGCGGTGGGAATTGCACGCGTCGATGCTTCCGACGGCCGGGAGGCGGCGCTGGAAGTTCGCTTCGCGCCGCGCTGGCTGTCCCTGCTTCCTTTCGTGTGGGGCGACTACCGAGTCATGGCGCTCGACGATGAATACACCCATGCGCTGGTCGGCAGCCGGGATCGGGAGTTCCTCTGGATTCTCGCGCGTCGACCCGTTCTTTCCGAAGCGGCATACGAGAGACTGGTTTCGGAAGCGCAAGGGCAGGGTTTCGACATCAGCCGCCTCGAGAAGACGGTGCACACGCAATGATGGACACGATCGTCATCGGAGCCGGTTGGAGTGGCTTGACGGCGGCAACGAGGCTCGCCGCGGCCGGGCGTTCCGTTGTGGTGGTGGAAAAATCGCGGGGGCCTGGCGGTCGCAGCGCGGCCCGCAGGCACGGCGAATTCTCTTTCGACCATGGCGCGCAGTACCTGACCGCCCGCAGCGACGCCTTTGCGCGCCAGGTCGAGGCCTGGTCGGCCGGCGGCCTGCTTGCTCCCTGGCGCCCTGAGCTGGCGGTGTTCGGCACCAGGCCCTCGGGTGCCGGCGAGACGCCGGCCGAGCGCTGGGTCGGCATTGGCGGGATGAACGCGGTGCTGCGACGGCTTGCAGCGGGCGTCGAGTGTCGCTGGCGCTGGCATGCCGAGAGCGTCGGCTTTGAAGAGGGCGGCTGGCGAGTGCGCTCTCGAGAGGGCGACGTCCTGCATGCACGGACCCTGTTGGTGACCGCACCCCCGTCCCAGTCGGCGGCGTTGCTGGGAAGCGACCATGCGCTGTCGGGGCTCCTGCGCGCGGTCGACATGAAGCCTTGCTGGGCGATCATGGTCGGCTTCCGTGATGCGCCCGAGGTGCCGTTCGAGGCTGCTTTCGTCAACGAGGGGGCCCTGTCCTGGATCGCGCGCTGCGACGTCAAGGCGGGGAGGAGAAGTGCGCCGGCCTGGGTCGGTCACGCCGGTGCGGAATGGTCGCAGGCGCACCTCGAATCGGAGCCGGAAGAAGTCGCTTCGGCTCTGCATGCGGAGATGGGCAGGCTCGCTCCCGGTCTTGCATCGCGGCCCGCGCTTTGCGTTGCCCATCGTTGGCGCTATGCAATGGCCAGCCGGGCGCTCGATGGTCCGATCCTGGCGGATGACGCGCGGAAACTGGTCCTGGCGGGAGACTGGTGTGCCGGCGAGCGCATCGAGGGTGCCTGGATCAGCGGCGTTTCTGCCGCCAGGCGTCTTGAAACATTTCTGCCCTGAACCCGACCGTGGCTCAGCTCAGCGGAGCGGCCGTTTCCTGAAGCCTGAGCTCCACCTTTCCATGGTCGTCGCGGGCGACAGTGAGCATCGCCAGGCCCGGCTTCAGGCGCAGGGCACTGCCGGTGTCGTGCCAGTCACCCAGCACGATGCGCTGGCAGTGTTGCTGATCGATGGAGAGGTCGTGGATGGCCCGGCGATGGGTGTGGCCGTGGATCAGCCGTCGCACGCCGTGATTTCGGAAGGCCGCCGTCACCGCGCCGGCGTTGACATCCATGATGCTCACCTCCGTGCTGCCGGTATGCCGACGACTCATCCAGCGGGCCAGGCGTGCGAGCAGGCGCCGGAACCAGGCCGGCTTGGACAACACCTTGTGCTGCCAGGCGGGGTCGCGGACCTTGCGGCGAAACCGCTGGTAGGACTCGTCGTCGGTGCACAGCGTGTCGCCGTGCAGCAGCAGGATGCGCTCGCCTTCGAGTTCGAGGAAATGGGGTTCCTCCAGCCGTTCCATCCGGGCCTCGCGGCAGAAGTCGTCGCCGACGAGAAAGTCCCGGTTGCCGCAGATGAAGTAAAGCTCGGTGCCTTTGCCGGAAAGCTCGGCGAGGTGGTGCGCAACCCGGCGGCCGAGCTCACCGGGCGCGTCGTCGCCGATCCAGGCCTCGAACAGGTCGCCCATGATGTAAAGGGCCGAGGCTTCACGGGCCGGCCCGTCGACGAAGTCGAGGAACAGCTGCGTGGTTTCCGGTCGCTCCTCCTGCAGATGCAGGTCGGCGACCAGGTAGGTTGGTGCGCCGTTACTCAGAAAGCTCGACCCGTTCGATGATGACCGGTTCTACGGGGACATCACGATGCATCCCCTTGCTGGTCGTCTCGACCGATCGGATCTCGTCGACCACGTTCATGCCGTCGACGACCCGGCCGAACACCGCATAGCCCCAGGTCTGGCCGGACATCTTGCCGCGATGATTGAGGAAGTCGTTGTCGCTGACGTTGATGAAGAACTGGGCCGTGGCCGAATGGGGGTCGTTGGTGCGCGCCATCGCCAGCGTGCCGCGCTTGTTCTCAAGGCCGTTGTCGGCTTCGTTCTCGATCGGTTCGCGCGTCGACTTCTGGTTGAAGTCCGAGTCGAATCCGCCGCCCTGGATCATGAAATTGTCGATCACGCGGTGGAAGATCGTGCCGTCGTAATGACCGTCGCGTGCATAGCGCAGGAAATTCTCGGTCGACTCGGGCGCTTCTTTCTCGAAAAGCTCGACGGTAATGGCGCCGAGGTTGGTATGCAGGATCACTGTCGGATTCTCCGTCGCTTCCGGGGTGGGGGACTGGTCGGTCTGCTCGGCTTCCTGCGCGGCCAGCGGCAGGGTCGCGAGCATCAGCAAGGCAATCAGGCTTCGCATTTGAGTCGTTGTTCCATGAGTTGCACAATCCTTCATAATACGGTTTCGAAGCGGGAATGTCAGCGAAAGAAAGCATGCGCGGAGAAATGGAAGACAGTGAATTCCGGGCCATCGAGTTCGACGGGCATCGCCTGCGGCTGATCGACCAGCGGCTGCTGCCGGCAACCGAGGTCTGGCTGGAGATACTGGACGCCGCAGCGGCGGCTGACGCCATTCGCGATCTCGTCGTGCGCGGCGCGCCGGCCATCGGCATCACGGCCGCCTATGCCACCGTCCTCGCCGCCCGCGAGTATCGCGGCGATGCTGCCGCCTGGAACGATGCGCTCGATCATTTGGAGCGAGCGCGCCCGACCGCGGTCAACCTGAGTTGGGCGGTGGCCAGGATGAGGCGCTGTGCCGAAGGCCCGGCAGGCATCGACCCCGACGCCTTGGTCGAAGAAGCGCGGCGCATCCACGCCGAGGACATCGAAGCCAACCGCGCCATGGCCCGGTCCGGAGCCCGCGAGCTGGGCGACGCCGTCGGCGTCCTCACGCACTGCAATACCGGTTCTCTCGCCACCGGCGGTATCGGAACCGCCTTCGGGGTGATCGCGGAAGGCTGGCGCCAGGGCCGAATATCGCGCGTGTATGCCGACGAGACCCGGCCATGGCTTCAGGGATCGCGTCTGACCGCCTGGGAGCTGGCTCGGCTGGGAATTCCGTTTCGCGTGATCGTCGAGGGCGCGGCCGCCTCGCTCATGGCGGCGGGGGCCGTCGACTGGGTGATCACAGGGGCCGATCGCATCACGGCCAACGGCGATGTCGCCAACAAGATCGGCACCTGCATGCTGGCCGTCCTGGCGCGCCACTTTGGTGTGCGCATGATGGTCGTGGCGCCTTCGTCCACCGTGGATCCGAACCTGCCCTCGGGCGACCGCATCGAGATCGAGGAGCGCGATCCGACTGAAATCTGGCGGGCGGCCGGGATCGAGCGGCCCCCCGCCGGCTTCGATGCCTACAACCCCGTCTTCGACGTTACGCCCGGTGACCTCGTCGACTGCATCGTCACCGAGCGCGGCGCGCATCTCCCGCCCTACGACTTCGCCGCTCCGGGCGTGGCCGAAAGCCCCTGAAATCAGCTGTCTGTGGTAATATTTCGGGTTTGTTGCGTCTTCCCGGGTCGGTATCTCGCCTTCCCCGGAAGCCCACCCTGAAGTTCAGTTTTTTCAGGCAATTATCAGAATAACTTAAAGTAGTTACGGGGTTACCGTAGATGGCGGAAATGGCACGCGAAGTGCTCCAGGTCAACCTGGAAGACGAAATGCGGCAGTCCTACCTCGATTACGCCATGAGCGTGATCGTGGGCCGGGCGCTTCCGGACGTTCGAGACGGCCTCAAGCCGGTGCACCGGCGCGTGCTCTACGCGATGCACGAGCTGGGCAAC
>JAZBPT010000009.1:0-4071 GCA_036351755.1 Wenzhouxiangella sp.
CTCGATCTGGTCGCCCGGCTTGACGTCGTTGTACTGCTTGACGCCGATACCGCACTCGGTACCTGCCTGGACTTCCTTGGCGTCGTCCTTGAAACGACGCAGCGATTCCAGTTCGCCTTCAAAAATGACCACGTTGTCGCGCAGGACGCGAATCGGGTTGTCACGCTTGACCACGCCTTCGACGACCAGGCATCCGGCAACGGCACCGAGCTTGGAAGAGCGGAACACGTCCTTGACCTCGGCCAGGCCGATGATCTCCTCCTTGGTTTCGGTGCCCAGCAGGCCGGAAATGGCCTTCTTGACGTCGTCGATGGCGTCGTAGATGACGCTGTAGTAATTCAGGTCGAGATCGCCTTCCTGGATGATCTTGCGCGCCGATGCATCGGCACGAACGTTGAAGCCGATGATGATGGCACCCGAGGCCTGCGCCAGGCTGGCGTCCGACTCGGTGATGCCGCCCACGCCCGAGGCGATGACGTTGACCTTGACTTCGTCATTGGACAGGCGCGTGAGCGAATCGCGCAGAGCTTCGACCGAACCCTGGACGTCGGCCTTGATGACCAGGTTGACGTTCTGCTGCTCGCCAGTCGATTCGCCCATCTGGTCGAACAGATTCTGCAGCTTGGCGGCCTGTTTCTCGGCCAGACGGCCTTCGCGGGCGGACTGCTTGCGCTGCTCGGCGGCGTCCTTGGCCTTCTTTTCGTCGGTCACGGCCAGCACGTCGTCGCCGGCGTTGGGCACGCCCGACAGGCCCAGCACCTCGGCCGGGATGGAGGGGCCAGCTTCGTCGATAGCCTTGCCCGTCTCGTCGAACATGGCGCGAACGCGGCCGTACTCCTCACCGGCCAGGATCATGTCGCCGCGGTGCAGCGTGCCGTCCTGGACCAGGATGGTCGCGACCGGGCCGCGGCCCTTGTCGAGCGAGGACTCGACCACGACGCCGCGGCAGCGACGCTTGGGGTTGGCCTTGAGTTCGAGCACTTCGGACTGCAGCAGTACGGACTCGAGCAGCGTGTCGATGCCGTCGCCGGTAATGGCCGACACGGGCACGAAGATCTCTTCGCCGCCCCAGTCCTCGGGCACGACTTCCTCGGCGGCCAGTTCCGACTTGACGCGATCGGGATCGGCCTCGGGCTTGTCCATCTTGTTGACGGCCACGATCAGCGGCACGCCGGCGGCGCGCGCATGCTGGATAGCTTCCTTGGTCTGCGGCATCACGCCATCGTCGGCGGCCACGACCAGGATGACGATGTCGGTCGCCTGGGCGCCTCGCGCGCGCATCGAGGTGAACGCCGCGTGGCCCGGAGTATCGAGGAAGGTCACCACGCCGTTGTCCGTCTCGACGTGGTAGGCGCCGATGTGCTGGGTGATGCCGCCTTCCTCGCCGGAAGCCACCTTGGCGCGACGGATGTAGTCGAGCAGGGAAGTCTTGCCGTGGTCGACGTGACCCATGACGGTCACCACCGGCGGACGCGTGACCAGGTCCTCCTCGTCTGCGGCCTCTTCCGTCTCGGCGACGAGTTCCTGCTCGATGTCCTTTTCCTCGGCCTGCTTGGCCGTGTGACCCATTTCCTCGACAACGAGAATGGCCGTGTCCTGATCCAGCGGCTGGTTGATCGTGACCATGGTGCCCATGTTCATCAGCACCTTGATGAGCTCGCCGGCCTTGACGGCCATCGCCTTGGCCAGTTCACCGACGGTGATCGTCTCGGGCACTTCGATCTCGCGCTTGACCGGCGCGGTCGGCTTCTGGAAACCGTGCTCACCGGATGCCGCGCTGGCGACCTTCGCCGCGCGAGCGCCGCCCTTGCGCTTGGGCTTGCGGCGCTTGGACTTGGGCGCGATGTGCAGCTCGTCGCGGCCGTAGCGCGTGCCGGATTCGCCCTTGCCCTTGGCGGCCTTGCGTTCGGCTTCCTTCTGGGCGGCCTGGCGGGCAACCTTTTCCTCGACCTTCTTGAGGGCCTCGGCCTCGGCGCGCTGGCGATCCTCTTCCTTGCGGCGCTCCTCCTCTTCGGCTTCGCGCTTCTTGCGTTCTTCGGCTTCGACGCGTGCCTGCTCTTCGGCTTCCTTCTGACGACGTTCGGCCTCTTCGCGCTCGGCGCGCTCGGCTTCCTCGCGCTGGCGCTTGGCTTCTTCGAGTGCCTGGGCGGCGGCTTCGCGCTCGGGGTCGCCCTTGTCCTGGTCGGCGATCTCGCCACGCTTGACATAGGTGCGCCGCTTGCGGACTTCCACGTTTACCGTGCGCGACGGCGCGGCGCCGCGCGAACGCGTGCGCCCGGCGCCGCCGGTGGGCACCTTCAGTTCGCTCACGCTCTTGCGCGTCAGCGTCACCTTCTTCGGCTGCGTCGTGTCCTCGGCCTCGGCCTTGCCGTGGCTCGAACGCAGGTAGGTCAGAAGCTTGATCTTATCCTCATTGGTCACCGCGGCATCGGGTTCGCTAACCTCGATTCCGGCCTCGTTGAGCTGGGTGATCAGGCGCTTGACGTCAACGCCCAATACGTCAGCGAGTTGTGAAACAGTGACCTGAGACATTTGTATTCCTCGAATCTCGTTTTATTCCTCGGCAAACCAGTGCGCGCGAGCCTTCATAATCAGGTCGGCGGCCAGCTCGGGATCGAGCCCTTCGATTTCCTCGAGCTCGTCGGTGGCACATTCGGCCAGATCGTCGCGCGTGCGGATGCCCTTCTCCGCCAGGCGGTAGGCAATGGTATCGGTCATGCCTTCCAGATCAAGCAGATCCTGCTCCGGCTTGTGCTCCTCGAGTTCCTCCTCGGAAGCGATCATCTGCGTCAGCAGGGCATCGCGGGCGCGCTGGCGCAGTTCGGAGACGACGTTCTCGTCAAACTCCTCGACGTCGAGCAGTTCGCTCTCGGGCACATAGGCCACTTCCTCGACGTTGGTGAATCCTTCCTGCACAAGGATCGTGGCTACTTCCTCGTCGACATCGAGCTTGGTCTTGAACATCTCGAGGATGGTCCGCGCCTCGGTTTCGCTCTTCTGCTCGGCTTCCTCGATGGTCATCACGTTGAGGTTCCAACCGGTCAGCTCGGAAGCCAGGCGGACATTCTGGCCGCCTCGACCGATCGCCTGCGAGAGGTTTTCCTCCTCCACGGCGATGTCCATGCTGTTGGTGTCCTCGTCGACGACGATCGAGTGGACCTCGGCCGGCGCCATCGCGTTGATCACGAACTGCGCGGGGTTCTCGTCCCAAAGGATGATGTCGATGCGCTCGCCGGCCAGCTCGTTCGAGACGGCCTGAACGCGCGAACCGCGCATGCCGACGCAGGCGCCGATCGGGTCGGTGCGGTCGTCCAGGGCGTGCACGGCGATCTTGGCGCGCCGGCCCGGATCGCGGGCCGCGCCCTTGAGTTCGATCAGATCCTGGCCGATCTCGGGCACCTCGAGCTTGAACAGCTCGATGAGAAACTCGTTCATGGTGCGGCTGACGAACAGCTGCGGACCGCGGACTTCCGGGCGCACCTCGTAGAGGTAGCCGCGCACGCGGTCGTTGATGCGGGCGGTCTCGCCCGGAATCGTGTGGCGCGACGGAATGAAGGCTTCGGCGTTCTCGCCGAGGTCGAGCATGATGCCGCCCTTCTCCATGCGCTTGATCTGACCGCTGATGAGGTCGCCGACGCGCTCTTCGTAGGCCTCGACCACCTTGGCGCGCTCGGCCTGGCGGACACGCTGGACGATGACCTGCTTGGCCGCCTGGGCGGCGATGCGGCCGAATTCCGGCGGCTCCATCTGCTCTTCGATGTAGTCGCCGACCTCGAGTTCGGCATCGTGCTTCTTGGCGTCGACAAGGCGAATCTGGCGATCTTCGGATTCCAGCTCGACTTCTTCCTCGTCCTCGCCCTCACCGACGGTCTCGCCTTCGTCGGGAATCACTTCCCAACGGCGGAAGGCCTCGTACTCACCGGTGTCGCGATCGATGGCGACGCGCACCTCGATGTCCTCCGGGTGGCGACGACGCGCAGCCGATGCCAGCGCGGCCTCGATGGCCTCGAAGATCGTCTCGCGGTCCAGGCCCTTCTCGTTCGAGACGGCCTCGACCACCTGCAGGATTTC
>JAZBPT010000010.1:0-2456 GCA_036351755.1 Wenzhouxiangella sp.
CCAGCGGAAGATGCTCACCGGACTGTGGGCCTGCATGAAGACCGGCCAGCCCTTCGATAGCTCGAAACTCTTTGCAATCGAACCCAAAGGTGCTTGATCCCAGCCAGAGTATCTACGAAAACACAACACCGCACCAGCGGCCAACCTACCCCCGCTCGATCGAAACCTCTTCAGCAGCAATCAGCTCCTGCAATGAAAGATCCAGCCGCCCGGCCAGGGTGACCGGTTCCACCCACGGCGTGGGCTTGATGCGGCACCAGCCGTCACGGCCGTCGTGTTTGACGTAGAGCAGCGCCTTGTCGGCCAGCGTCACGGTCTGGTGCCAGTCCAGGGCCGAGGGCGTGTCGCGGAAGGGCGGGTACTCGGCCAGGCCCATCGAGGCGGTCAGGCGCAGGATGCGGCCGCTGTCGATCACGAACTCGTGGGTGCCGATGGCCTCGATGATGCGGGCGGCCACGCGCGGCACTTCCTCGGCCGGCATCGGCCGGAACACGATCAGGAACTCCTCGCCGCCCCAGCGCACGACGTAGTCGCCGGTGCGCACAAGCTCCTGGAGCAGTTGCGCGAACTGCTGGAGCACTTCGTCGCCCACGTCGTGACCGTAGCGGTCGTTGAACTCCTTGAACAGGTCGATATCGACGATGGCGAAGGCCATCACAGTGCCGCTGACCTGCGGCTTCGACAGCTCGCGGTGGAAGTGCGCCAGGTCGGCCGGCAGCTGGGACTGCAGGTAGCGGCGGTTCCACAGGCGAGTCAGCGGATCGGTCATGCTCGCCGTCTCCAGGCGGGCGCTGTAGTCACGCAGGTGCTCGTTGGCCACGCGCAGTTCCTCGGTGCGCTCGGCCACCGTGGCTTCCAGTTCGCGCCGATGGCGCTGCAACTGCCGCAGCCGATAGTTGAAGCCCAGCCAGATCAGGAACAGCGCGATGAACAGCAGCAGGGTCTGAAACCAGACCGTCTCCCACACATAGGGCTGGATGCGGAAGCTCAGCGCGGCCGGTTCCTCGCTCCACACACCGGCGTTGTTGCTGGCGCGCACCTGCAGCGTGAAGCGCCCGGCCGGCAGGTTGGTGTAGATCGCCTGGCGCTGCATCGGCTCGTCGAGTCGCTGCCATTCGTTGCGGAAGCCCTCCAGGCGATACTCGAGCTGTACGCTGGTGGGATCCTGGTAGCTCATCACCGCAAAGCCGAAAGCCAGGTCGCGATGGTCGGCCGCCAGGTCGAACGACACGCCCGGCTCGATCGAACGCCACTGGCGCATGACCCGAACGCGATCGACGTGAACGCCCGGCGACTCGGGGTTGCGCCGGATGCGCTCGGGCACCAGGTGCGCGATGCCGCCACGAGTCGGCAGCCAGAACTCGCCCTCGTGCATGAAACCCTTGGCGTTGCCCGCGCCGTTGCAGCAATAGCCCTTCTGGGCGCCGGTCACGTCGCCGCGCTCGTGCAGAACCATCCGCCCCGGCAGGGACTCGATTTCGCCGTCGATGTAGCGCTGGATCGAGTCCAGCGGCAGCTCGTAGATGCCCCGGATGCCGGCCACCCAGAGCCGGCCGTCGGCCTCACCCAGCGCAAAAGGGCTGTTGGTGGGCAGCCCGTCGTCCACGTCGAACTCGTGCCACTCGCCGTCACGGCCGACATAGAGCTTCTCGTCGAGCGTGCCCACGACCATGCGCCCGTCCGACATCTCCAGGATGGCCGTCACGTCGCGACCCTCGGCCGCGTCGCGCATCCGCAGGAAGCGACCGTGGTGCCAGTAGAGCAAGCCGCGCCGCGTGCCGGCCAGCAGCTCGCCGTCCCGGGTCTCGTAGAGCAGGCGCACGTCGCGGCCGCCCAGGTCGCCGCTGGGCGCCATGCGGTGCATCGCCTCGCCGTCCCAGCGCCACACGCCCTCGGTGGTGGCCAGCCAGTACTCGCCGTCGTGCGGAATGATGCCGTTGACCTGCGCGCTGTCGAGCACACCGAAGGCCGGCGGCTTCTCGACGCGGGCCTCCGCGCGGTTCCACCAGTACAGGCCGGTGCGCGTGCCCACCCACACCCGGTCCTTTTCGGGCAGCAGGGTGTAGGCATGCGGATGCGGCTGCTCGCTGCCGGCCACCAGTTGCTCGAAGCGTCCGTCGCGCATCACCGCCAGGCCGTCCATGGTGCCGGTCCACACGCTGCCTTCCTCGTCGCGCGCCACCGACCACACCAGACTGTTGTGCAGGCCCTCGGGCTTGTCGTAGCGAAACACCCAGCCGTTCCACAGCCGCGCCAGTCCGTCCCAGCGCGAGCCCAGCCACAGGTTGCCCTCGTGGTCCTCGGTGATAGCCAGCACGCTGCCGTGCGCATAGGCGGCGTCGTCGGAAATCGACTCGATCAGTTCGCGGCCCTGGATGCGCAGCAGCTGGCCGGCCGCGCCCAGCCAGAAATTGCCGTCGCGGTCGACGTGCAGGGTTTCGATCACCAGGTCCTCG
>JAZBPT010000011.1:0-2166 GCA_036351755.1 Wenzhouxiangella sp.
TCCGTCCACCAGTTGCGCAGCACGCCGTCGGCGTCGGAGCGAGAGCCCTGGTCGTCGAAGCCGTGGCCCATCTCGTGGCCGATCACGCCGCCGATGGCGCCGAAGTTGACCGCCGGGTCGGCGTTGGGGTCGAAGAACGGCGGCTGGAGGATCGCGGCCGGAAAGACGATCTCGTTGCGTGTCGGGTGGTAGTAGGCGTTGACCGTCTGCGGCGTCATGCCCCATTCCCAGGAGCGGACCGGCTCGTCGAGCTTGGCGAGCTGGTCGTTCCAGGCCCATTCGCTGATGCGGCGGCTGTTGCCGACCAGGTCGTCGGCGGCGATGGCCACGTCCGAGTAGTCGCGCCACTGCTCCGGGTAGCCGATCTTGGGCAGGAAGGCTTCCAGCTTGCGGTGTGCTTCGGCGCGCGTCTCGTCGTCCATCCAGGCCAGGGTGTCGAGGCGCTCGGCGAAGGCCCGGCGCAGGTACTCCACGAGTTCCATCATCTGCTCGCGGTAGTCGGCCGGGAAATGCCGCTCGACGTAGACGCGCCCGACCAGTTCGCCCAGGCGCGAGCTGACGAAGTTGATGCCGCGCTTCTCACGCTCGCGCTGTTCCTCGACGCCGTTGAGGCGCTTGTCGAAAAGTGCGAAGTGCGCGTCGGCGTATTCACCCGAAAGCAGTGGGGCATGGTTGTTGATCCAGTGGAAGGCGTGCCAGGACGCCCAGTCGGCAACCGGGGTTTCGGCGAAGACCTCGCTGTTGGCGTAGATCGCCGTATTGGTGGCGACCACCATCTCCTCGATGCCGTCCAGCTCGCGCTCGGCCAGGAAGGCCTGCCAAGGGAAGCCGGGCGCATTCTCGGTCAGCTCGGCCGGCGTCATCAGGTTGTAGTTGGCCTGGCGATCGCGTGCTTCGACGCGCGTCCAGTGGTTCTCGGCCAGCTTCATCTCCAGGGCCAGCACGGCGTCGGCCCGGTCCCCGGCGTTCGCCACACCGGCGCGCTCGAAGGTGGCGGCGATGTAATCGCGATAGGCCTGCCGATGCCCCGGGAAGGGCTCGTCTTCGCGCGTGTAGTAGTCGCGGTCGGGCAGGCCCAGGCCGCTCTGGTACAAGTAGGTCAGGTAGCGCTCGGGATTGCCCTGGTCGAGCGTGACGAAGGCGGCCACGATCGATCCGGTGCCCTGACGACCCATCCAGCGGGCGGCGGCTTCGTGCGAGTCGATGGCCAGCAGTTCGTCGAGCGTTTCGCGAATCGGGTCCAGGCCGAGCTCATCGATGCGCCCGGCGTTCATGTAGCTTGCGTACAGGTCTCCGACCTGCTGCGAGGGGCTGCCCGGCTGCGGTTCGTTGTCGCCCAGGTCGCTGATGATGTCGTCGACGCGCTCCTCGGACAGGATGCGCAGCTCGTTGAACGCGCCCCAGCGCGAAAAGCCCGGCGGAATTTCGGTCGATTCCAGCCAGCCGGCATTGACCCAGGTGAAGAAGTCGTCGCCCGGCTGCACGGACTCGCTGATGTTGGCGGTGGCGATACCCCATTCGCCCAGCTTGGCCTCGGGCGAGGCGCCGGCCTGATCGTCGGCGTGGGCCTGCGCGCCGACCAGGCCCAGGAGGGCGGCGGCCGTCAGGCATTGATGCATTTTCTTCATGCAGTTTCCCCGATTTCTGTGGTTTGGTGTGTGACAAGGACGCCGCTGCGACTGGCGGCAACTCAAACAGGTAAAGACAACGGGCCTTCCCGGGGGTTCAACCCGGAGCCATGTCGGCGCCGAAGATCCAGCCCAGCAGCAGGTACATCAAGCCAGTGACCACGAGGATCATCAGGATGTTTACGGCGAGGCCGGCACGCGCCATCTGAGGGATCGACACGCGTGCGCTGCCGTAGACGATGGCGTTGGGCGGCGTGGCCACCGGCAGCATGAAGGCGCAGCTGGCGGCGACGGCCGCCGGCGCGGCCAGCACCACCGGATCGAGTCCCATCCCCACGGCGACCGAGCCGAGAATGGGCAGGAAGGCTGCCGCCGTGGCCGTGTTGCTGGTGACTTCGGTCAGAAAGATCACGGCGGCGACGGCCATCAGAATCAGGACGAGGACCGGCAGCGCTTCGAGCTGCTGGAAGGCCGAGCCGATCCAGCCGGCCAGGCCCGAGTCGTTTATGCCGGCGGCCAGGCTGAGCCCGCCGCCGAA
>JAZBPT010000012.1:0-2119 GCA_036351755.1 Wenzhouxiangella sp.
ACCACATCGGCCCGCATGCCGGCCCGGTCACCCTGCTCGAAACGCCGCTTCCCGCGGCGCGTGATATCCGAGAAACTGGCGTTGTAGTCGTCGAAACCGGCCACCACCAGAGCGCAGGCCTCGCGAACCAACTCACGATGACGACGATCCTGCCGCTGACTGTCGACGACGCGTGTCATGCGGGGATTGTAGCGCCCTTTCGTGCGCCAAAGCCCTTCAGGTCTAAGTTGCATCCCGGACAGGCAACCCGGGCTGTCTGCGCCAAATGGGCAGCAAGCTCCAGGCCGGCGGCTGTTAACGTGCTCTTGTCAGTTGGACCAGGGCGTTGCCCAAACCGGTCAGGTAGACCGGGCCGTCGTCGCTTGTCAGGATCACGCCGGTAAGCAACCCTGGCAACGGCGCCCACATCTCCGGCCCGAACAGTTCCAGCCTGGGCTCGCCGCCTTCCGTCCGGCGCCGCCATTCGAGCATGAGGCGGTCGTGCGCCCGGGTTCGAGGGTGAAAAACCGTCGACCACTCGCCTGTTTCCGGCTCGACGATCAGCAGGGCGTTCCCGATCGGTGATGCAACCCAGAGCCGACCGGCGGCATCCAGTTCGATATTGTCCGGGGTCGGAACCCTGGCGATCACACGGCGATTCGAGAGCTTGCCTGTGAGCACCGACAACCGGTAACCAAGGATGCGATCGGCCATCGTTTCTGCCACGTACAGGTATCCGCGCTCCTCGTCGATCGCCAGGCCGTTGGCGAAATCCAGCCCTTGATCCTTGCGCTGGAGCTCGGGGTAAGGCTCGTGGTCATTGGTCGGCGATAGGCGAAAGAGCGCGCCGTCCATGGGTTTCGTATCGACGGCCGCGAACATCCTGGCTTCCGAATCCGGGCCGTTGTTCTCGGTCGATTGGGTAAACCAGACCGCGCCGCTGCGGTCGCGCCGGGCCGAATTGACGCCGAACTCGTGCTGATGGATCCGCACGACCTGCTCGGTTCGACTGTTGACGCGATAGATGGCCCCGGTCAGAACATCGGCGACCAGCACGTGGACCCCGTCGGGCTCCAGCGCGACGCCGTTCGGGCCGGCGCTTCGGTCCGGCGGATCGTGTACGTATCCTGCTGCCTCGAAATCGCCGAACGCGCGTTTGTCGCCATCGAGGCCCAGCGCGACGAGACCATGCACCTGGTCGGCGACCAGCAAGGTGCCGTCGGCGAGCATCACGCCGTCTTCGGGCCGCACCAACGAACGATCGGCCGGCACCAACGCGACCTGCTCGAATCCACCGACATGCGACTGCGTGACGCCGTCCGCGGGCGACGGATCGTCCATCGTCGCTACCAACGCGGCTGTGTCGGTGTACTGCTGGAACGCGACGATCTTGCCGTCCTGCACCGTCCATGAATGCACGAACGGAATGTCGAGCGTCTTGCCGGTCACCTTCCATGTCTGCTTGTAGCGACCGAAGGCGACGACTCGGTCGCCCTCGACGACGAGTTCCCGGGGAGCAACGCTGATGGCCTCCCAGTCGTCGAGCAGGCGCGACATCAGACCCGCCATGACGGCCTCGGGCCCGATGTAGGGGTTCAGATCGGCGTAGGGGTTGCCCTCGGCCTCTTTCCAGACGATCTCCGGCGCCATCAGGCCGGCGAAGGCCTCCGTGTCGCCCCGGGCGAATGCCGCATAGGCGGTTTCAACAACCGCCCGGGTCTGCGATGTGCTCTCGGGTTCGGAATGGGCGCTTACGCAAAAGACCAGAGCAGCGATGGCCAGGCAGATTCTTGTCATTGTCGAATTCCATGGTTGATGGGATGAGGCTCATGGCGTTCTCTTCACTCCGGATGCAGGTAGAAAACCTTGCTCATGATCTGCCAGCGGTCGTCGATCCTGGCCAGCGTAAAGAAGTCGGTAAAGCGGTGGCCGGTCCAGTTATGGAGCTCGATGCGCACCGTCGCCGCCGTACCCTCGATGTCGATCCGGGTATCGCCGGGTGCGAGTTCTGCGGCCGGGCCGTTCTCCTGGTGCCAGTCGTAGAACTGCTCGATGGGCTGGGCGAAAAGATCCGGCCCGACGTAGCCGCAGATCGAGGCCAGTTCGTGGAAAATCGGGCGTAGCATTTCGACGCTGCCGG
>JAZBPT010000013.1:0-8626 GCA_036351755.1 Wenzhouxiangella sp.
GCGCTGGGCGCAGATGTCCGGCTGGGAGCTGGCGGCGGTCGTCCTGGCCGTCGCCTACCTGCTGCTGGCCGTGCGCCAGAACCGCTGGTGCTGGGCGGCCGCCTTCGTCAGCACGGCAATCTTCACCGTGCTGTTCTGGAACGTTCAGCTCGTGATGCAGTCGGCGCTCAACGGCTACTACATGGCCATGGCCGTCTACGGCTGGTGGCACTGGCAGCACGGCGACGGCGGCGACCAGGCCGGCGGCCTGCCCATCCATCGCTGGGGAGCGAAGCAGCACGCCGTCGCGCTGGGCATGATCACCGCCTTTGCGCTGGTGTCGGGCTACCTGCTCGATCGCCACAGCGATGCCGCCTGGCCCTATCTCGATTCCTTCGTCACCTGGGGTGCGGTGGTGACCACCTTCATGGTCGCGCGCAAGGTGCTGGACAACTGGGCCTACTGGATGGTCATCAACAGCCTGGCCATCGTACTGTTCGTCGACCGCGGCATGGCGCTGACCGCCCTGCTCCACGCCACCTACCTGGTGATCTCGGTCTTCGGCTGGATCAGCTGGATTCGCGACTATCGCCGCCAGCCGGCCAAGACCGCCGTGGAGCCGTCGTGACCGAAGCCCTCACACTCATCGACACCTGGCGCGACTGGGGGCTCCCCCTGGTCTCGCGCCCGCGCCTGATCGAGCGCATCGAGGTCGGCAAGACCAATCGCAACTATCGGTTGCAGGCCCCGGGGCTGGACGAGGAGCTGCTGCTGCGCATCAACCATCCGGACCCGGCGCGGCTGGGCATCGACCGACAGCGTGAACGGCGGATCATCGACCTGACCGCCCAAGCGGGCCTTTCCCGGCCCTACCGGCACTGGGATCCCGCGCAGCGCTTCGTCGTGTTTCCCTACCTGGCGGGCCGCACCTGGACGCACGCGGATTTCGAAGACCCGAAGCAAACGGCCCGGCTCTGGCAAGCGCTGGACCGGCTCCATGACATCGAATCGCCCGGCGCGCGACGGGTCTATCACGCTTACCTGCTGGACTACTGGCAGCGGCTCGAGCGGGCCGGGCGGATCGATTCGACGCTGGAAAGCGAGTGGCGCGCCTTCGAGCCGCGCCTGCGCGCCTTCGACCGGGGCAACTGGCCGGTCCGCCTGGTCCACCACGACCTGATTCCCGACAACATCCTGGAGACGGCGGACGGCCTGTGCCTGATCGACTGGGAATATGCCGCCCCGGGCCACCCCGACATCGACGTGTGGACCGTCGATCCGGCCGCCGTCGGCGAGCCCTTCGTGGCCGAGATGATGGAATGGATCAACGGCCTTTGGGAACGCCTGGTCGCTCTGCCCGAGTCGTAGACGCCCTGGTTCAAGCCGCTAGTCCTGCGGCGGCTCGACGGGCAGTTCCCAGCTGTATTCGAATTCCGTGACGCGGCCTTCTTCATCGGTGGCGATGCGATAGCCCGTGGCATCGCCGAAGCGTTCACCGTCGACGAAGAAATACTCGCCGCCGCGCCGTTCCATGCGCATCTCGTCGGCCGTCATTTCCGGTTCGCTGAAGGGAAAGCCGAAATGCAGGGCCAGGGCGGCAGAGACGACGCGCCTGGCATCGGCCTCGGAGCCAATCCGGAAATCTTCGGGCAACAGTTTGACGAAACCATCGCGCTTGCGCGGCTGATCGAAACGGTGAAGGCGCAGAACCTCACCGTCGTGCACCGCCATGAAGATCAGGCTTTCGCCGTCGCTGCGCTCGCTGGCGTAGGAAACCTTCCATACCCCGGCGGTCAGCAAACCGTCGATCGCATCGGCGTGAAAAGGCTCGACGGAATTCACCGCGCTGACCGCCTGGTCGGATTCCTCGAGCAGGTAGGCCCGGATCTGATGCGGCGGCTTGGCTGCGGCGACGGTCGCGGAAAACAGCAGGAGCACCGCCGCAATCGCTCCCAGCGCTGCCGCCCGACGCGGGCGGCCAAGCCGATGTGCCGGCTGGTCGAGACGGGTGGCAATATCGGATTCGAGTCTTGGCATTGGTGAGCCTCCGGTTTTGATCCGTGTGCCCACCCTACGACAACAACGAAAGGGATGTGCCAGCGAAGGCCGAATGGATCGACTCAGGCCGCCCGTTTCCGCTCGGCGGTAATCGTGTCGTAGGCCTTTCGCACCTCGCGCACGCGCTCCTTCGCGACCTCACGCATGTTTTCCGGCATGCCGTTGCCGACCAGCTTGTCGGGATGGTACTTGCTCATCAAGCGCCGATAGGCCTTCTTGACCTCGGAATCGCTCGCCGAGGCATCCACGCCGAGCGTGGCGTAGGCGTCGGCCAGCCTCGGCGCTCCGTGTGCGGCGCCCGCCGTCTGTTCGCCGCCGGATGCCGATGCGCTCCGGAACATCGCTTCGAGCCGCGCGACGTCGTCTTCCGACAGGCCCAGCAGCCGCGCCACCCGCACCAGCAAGCGGCGCTCGCTGTCGTGGAGCACTCCGTCGGCGGCGATGGCCGAAAGCTGAACCTGCAGGAAGAGCTGCAGCAGGGCCGGATTGCCGCGCACCAGGCCGCGCAGTTGTTCCATTTCAGCAGCCAGGTCGAAGCCCTCTTCCTTGCCGCGATTGAAGGCTTCCCGCGCTGTGGCGCGCTGCTCGGTCGAAAGCCCGAGCTTGCCGAAGAATTGCTCGGCGACCCGGATTTCGTCGCGGCTGACCTGACCGTCGGCCTTGCACAGCGCGCCCATCACGGCAAAAGTCGATTCAAGGAACTGCGCACGGATCATGCCCACGCCGCGCGGCAGAAGCACGCGCGTCATGAAGTGCCCTACGGCGTAGCCCAGAGCCGCGCCGAGAAACAGTCCAGCCGGACCGGCTGCCAGAAGCCCGATGCCCGCCCCGATAATCAGAAATAAAAGCATGCGGCGCATGATACGCGGTCGCTTGATTCAGGGGGGTGATCAATCAATCGAATGTCGGGTTTCAGCCGCCATCCGAGTGCGCTCCCGGCTGCTGCCGGCATTGATCCTTGGGAGACCATCGAACGCCAACGGGAGTCGACACATGAACGAGGGACGCGAACGATTCATCTTCAAAGTGGCCCTTCTGCTGCTCGGAGCTTGCGGTGCGCTTTACTTGCTGACAGTCAGTGTCGAGCAAACCACCACCCGCTTCGGCGGTATCGGCTGGATCCCGATCATCATCGGCGTGCTCGCGCTGGCCGCCGGCGCGATCGCCACCTGGGCTACGGCAATCACGTGGCTGGACCGCCGCGCGCTGCGACGCCATCGTGCCGACCCGGAAAGCGCCTTTCGCGAAGGACAGACGCTGGCCTTGTCGGGTCGGATCCGGGTGGCGCAAGCGCCCCTGGCGTCTCCGTTCAGCGGCAAGGCATGCGCGGCCTACCGCTACCAGGTGACGGCGCAGCGGCGCAACGTGGGCCCCGACAACGATTCACGCCAGCAGCTGTGCCTGCTCGGCTTCGCCCTGGCCGAGGCTCGGTTGGACTGCGGCACGCGCTCGTTCCCGATCCACGCCCTGCCCGACGTGGACACCGACCTGCGCGAGATCGCGACAGGCGGTGACTGGGGCGATCGCGGGCTGGCGAAAATCCGGAAGCTGGAACAGGAAAGGGATTCGGTGGACGAGCCACTGGCACGCGCCACCCTGTCCGATGCCTACCGGTTCGTGCGAGCGCCGCAATCGGAAGATCTCTACGTGGCCTCGACCCGATCCGCCGGGCCGGAGATCGGCGTCATCGAGGACGCCGTGCCCATCGACGAACCCGTCACCGTCCTCGCCGCCTACAGCGCCCGAACCCGCGGCCTGGGCGCCAGGCGTCCGGGCGGACTCAAGGTCCTTGCCGGCACGTTCGACGAACGCCTGCGCACCCTCGACGAGGAATGTCGCAAGGGACTGCAGATCGCAGCGCCGCTGCTCGGCGTGGGCCTGGTGCTCCTGACCGCCGCTGCATGGTGGCCCGGACCGGGCTGATCCGCATTGGGCGCGGCGTCATACTCGTCAATCCTGGCGCGCTGGAATACGCTCATGGCCTCCTCGGGACGCTCGAGTCGGCGTTACGGGAGTAGACCTTGCCGGTGTTTCAGAGCGCCGACTCGGTCGAGACCACGTCTTCCGCTACCGGATCGCTGCGGTACTCGGACAGCTCGCAAGCCTCGTCGGCACAGGTCAGGAGCTTCTTTTCCGCCTGGCAGGTGGCCGAGTAGTAGCTCTCGCCTTCCTCGCCGTCGCCCAGGTGTTCCACGTCGCCGCAGTAGCCGGCATAGACTGCGTCCCACACGTAGGACGGAATACCGGACGCTTGCTCGGCGGCGAGCGCCTCGTCGGCATTGCCTGAAGCATCGGCGATGCCGACGGATTCCACCGGTCCGCCGCAATCCATGTCCACGACGATCATCGAGGGGTAGATGCAGGCAGCGCCGGTGATGGCATCCACGCCCAGCCCGATCAGCCCGCCGATCAGGGCGTTGCCTATCGTCATGGACTGAAAGCCGGCCTTGACCTGCTGGGCGGCAACGGGATACCCGGGCTTCGAACACTCGACCGTCAGCCCCGAACAGGACTTGTTGACCTCGGCCGTGCCCGGCGTGCGATCGACATGGAAGGTGCCGTCCGAGTTCGTCAGCACGCAGGAGGCTTGCGGACAGTTGGGTGCGTCGACGGAGATCGTCTGGTGACGCCCCGTGGTGACGGATGCGCAACCGGCAATTAGAGAAACGAAGACAACCAGGAAAAGAACGCTGAAGCGAGACATGATTCCCCCTTGAACACGATTTGAACCAGAACCGGAAAGCCACGGCAATGCTCGCGAGCCTCCCAGCCTTCGAGCGCCTGCCAACGCCGGGCGCATTGAGCGCCTCTTTTGCGCGGCCAGTATAGCCATGCCCCCCGGCGAATCCAAATCCGGTATCAGTTCCCGGGTGTATCCCCCGACCAATGGGGCAGGCGCAAGATTGGGAAGCGGCGGTACGCCGATTCTGCGAAGCGCGAACGCTCGTACAACCAGCGCAGTTGGGCCGTGCGACTGGCGGCGAAGGCTTCGTCGTGAGCCTTGGCCGCCTCGAATGCCGCGCGCAGTTCGGCGTCTTCCTCGAGCATCTCGATGGCGTGAGTCTCGAAGATGTATGGAGAAAAGTGCTCTTTTCGTCCCAGCACGGTATCGAAGAAGTTCCAGCGCGCGAAGGCATCGGGCGAGTCCGGCGACAGGACGGCGGCGAGGTAGCGCACGGCCGGCTGGTCGGACGGGATCACGCGGTCGCCCGGCTGCAGCATCACGCCCTGCTCCGACGCCCAGGACACCTCATATCGGTGGTGATAGAAATGACCCTCCCAGGGTGAGTCCAGGCTCTCCACCGGGCCGATGCGCCCCACCTCGGCATCCACGGTTACCGGTTCGGTGATCTCGACCGTGTGCACGTCGTTGGCCTCGAGACGCTCGATCACGTCGTACCAGCCGCGCGGCACTACCCAAGCCGCCGGTCGCCGGATGCTCGCGCTCGGCTCGTAGCGATTCCGATAGGGCACAGACCGGCGGTAGGGCTTCGATCGGTCGAAGACCCGGCGCTGTTCGTCGCGACCGAAAGGACTGTCGACCAGCCGGGCTTCGTAGCCGCGGAATTCCAGTTGCTCGGGCTCGGCGTCTTCGTCGAGCGTCCAGGCGACCGGCAGATGTTCCCGCGTGGGCCAGTCCCGGCGGTCGGCCAGGCGGCGGTCGCGCAGCGTCTCTCCGTGCTCGGCCAGCAGTTGAATGCTGACGACCAGGAAAGTGCGCTGGGCTTCGACACGCTCTTCGAAGGGCTTGAGCATGTGCGTTTCGCTGACGATGGCCGGCACCTGGAACATGGCGGCAAAGCCGCTGGAGTAGCGCGGCGTGTCAAGGAACTCCGTCCAGCCCTCGCCCGGGTCTTGACCGAAGACATTGACGTAGGGCACGGCGTTTTCACCCCGCCGCGCCATGCGGCCGTAGAGCATCGGCATGAAGTGTTGCCGCCAGTATTCGCCCAGGCTGCCGCCGAGCTGGTCGGCCTGCGTGGCCAGCAAGGTGATGACGTGCTGATAGTCGGCGCCGTTGGTGGTGTGGGTGTCGATGAACAGGTCGGGATCGAAGTCGTGCAGCAGGCGGGCAAAGCTCAGAGCGTTGCGCGAGTCGGCCTTGACGAAATCACGGTTGAGATCGAGATTGCGGGCATTCCCCCGAAAACCGTAGGCCTCCGGACCGGCCTGGTTGGCGCGGGTGGGCTTTCCCCGGTTGCGCATCCCGCCGATGTTGTAGGCGGCGATGATGGCGATGTCGACCTTGTCGAGGCCGGCCAGCTCCGGCTCGGCCAGGGCGTCCCGCGCAAACGTCTGCGAGGCCGTCACGCCGGCCGGCTCGCCGGGATGGATGCCGTTCATGATCAGCAGGCGGGGGCGCTTGCCGCCCTTGCCCGGCAGTGGCTCGCAGCCATCGATCGACAGGTAGATCACGGCCAGCGGCTCGCCCGCGTCGGTCATACCCCGCTCGCGCAGACAGGCGCGCTCCGGATGCTCCTCGACCAGTTCGCGATAGAAGGCCAGGACCTGGTCGTAGTCGGCGCTGGCCGTGCCGCCACTTTGCTCGAACACCGTTTGCGGCGAGCCCGCCGATACCGACGCGCAGCAGATCACGGACCAGGCAAGTGCGACAGCGAGCTTTCTCGACATGATGTTATCCAGACCAAAGGCGCGGATATTAGCACCGGTCGTCTTCCGGCAATCGCGCCACGAGGCCTTCAGTCTGAAGCCGGAATACTCTCGATCGTGGGCAATCGGCAGGCATGTCGGGCGATGTCCTGCCAGGGGTCATCGACCCGGCTCATGCGCTGGAAGATGTTGCCGATGTGGTAGCGCTGCGGATGGAGATCGCTGTCGACCTCTTCCCATCGGATCGGCGTGGCAATCGGGGCGCCCGGCTTTGCGCGGACGGCATAGGGGGCGACGGCGGTCTGGCCGTAGGCATTGCGCAGGTCATCGAGAAACACGCGATCGCCCCGCTTGTTCTTGCGCTGTTCGGTGGTCATGAGCTCCGGGTCTTCGGCCGCGGCGCGCCGGCAAAGCGCGTGCGTGAATGCTCTCACCGACTCGAAATCGGCGTGACGATCCAGCGGGACGACGAGATGCAGGCCGCGCGAACCGGTCGTCTGGATGTAGGTGTTCAGGCCGGTCCGATCGAGCAAGTCCTTCAGGATCATCGCGGCGCGGCGGACCTTGCCGAAGTCCTCGTCGGAGGGATCGAGATCGAAGATCATCCGGTCCGGATACTGCGGTCGATCGATGCGCGAAAGGGAGAGGTGGGGCTCGATGCAGGCCTGGTCGGCCAGGTAGACCAGCGTGGCTTCTTTGTAGGCGACGACATAGGTGACCTCGCCGTCCCGCTTGGGCAGCGTCACCCGGTCGACCCAGTCGGGAAAGTGCTCGCCGATCTGCTTCTGGAAGAAGCCTTCCTCGCCGATGCCGTCGGGAAAACGATGCATGGTCAACGCGCGACCCCTGTAGTGGCGAAGCGCCGTCGGGGCGATGCGGGCGTAGTACTCCGCCAGATCGTACTTGCTGATGCCGTCGTCGGGAAACAACAGCTTGTCGGGGCGGCTGATCTCGACCTTGCGACCGCCGACCTCCAGGACGCGCGTTTCAGCCTGTTCGCTCATTCATCGTCCCCGCCTTCCTCTTTCGCGATCTGCTTGATCGTTCGCCCACTCTTGACGGATTTCGGCTGGCTGGAGACCGGGTTGCGGCGGGCATCGGCCGCCTCGTCGTCCATCTTGATCAGCAGCCAGTTGGCGTCCTTCTCCGAGCCGGTGCGATGCAGGGCATAGCCGCCGGAGAGCTTCTCGCCATCGAGCTCGACCAGCAGGTGGCCGTTCTTCCACGCCTTGTCCAACGGCTGCAGTTCGCCGTCCTTCTCGGTGATGTTTCGGAAAGTGCCTTGATCCCAGATCATCACCGTCCCGCCGCCGTACTCGCCTTCGGGGATGACGCCCTCGAAATCGCCGTATTCCAGCGGATGATCCTCGGTGGGAATGGCCAGGCGCTTGTCGCGTGGGTCGGTCGAAGGCCCTTTCGGAACGGCCCAGGACTTCAATACGCCGTCGATTTCCAGGCGGAAGTCGTAGTGCGGGGTGGAGGCGTCGTGCTTCTGGATCACGAAGCGGGGCCGCTTACCCGCGCCGGCCTTGCCCTTGCCGCCGCGCGGCTCGGGGCTGCGATCGAAATCCCGTTTTGACTCGTACTCTTTCGTCGACACGTCGGCCCCTCCGTGCGGATCGTGTCTTCAACGATAGCAGACCGGCCGCGGCAGGCCGGTCAGTCGGAGTTCAGCGCCTTCTCCTCGAAATGGCCGAGCACGAGCACGATGACCAGCGAGATACCCGTGAGCATGGCCGCGAGGATCAGGTTGCCCGTGGCGCAGGCCACCCCAATCGCCCCGGCGATCCAGATCGCCGCGCCGGTGGTAATGCCGTGCACGTCGCCGCGCGCCTGGATGATGCTGCCGGCACCGAGAAAACCGATGCCGCCGATGACGCCCTCGACGATTCGCGTCGGATCGATTTGCGCCGAAGGATCGCCGGTGGCGGTGGCGAAGAGGATCTCGTAGCCCACCAGCAGGAAGGCCGCCGCACCC
>JAZBPT010000014.1:0-22917 GCA_036351755.1 Wenzhouxiangella sp.
GAGGCGTGCATCGGCGGCGACATCGTCGAGGAAATCGGCCTGGCCCAGTCCACCGTGTCGGAGCACCTGCGCATTCTCAAGGAAGCCGGCGTCGTCGTCGGCGAGATCGAGCGTCCGCGCGTGTGCTATTCGCTGTCGTCCGAACGCCTGGCGGAACTGTCCGCCCTGATCTCCGAAGTCAGGAGCTGCTGTTGAACGCCCCGCCGCGCAAACGCCTGCCCTTTCTCGACCGCTATCTCACGCTGTGGATCTTCCTGGCGATGGCCGCCGGCACCGTGCTGGGCACGGTCTTTACCGGCCTGCCGTCGGCCCTGGACGCCCTGTCGATCGGCCATACCAACCTGCTGATCGCCGCCGGGCTGATCCTGATGATGTATCCGCCCCTGGCTCGCGTGAAATACGAAGAACTGCCGCTCGTCTTCCGCGACAAGCGCGTACTGGCCCTGTCGCTGGTGCAGAACTGGCTGATCGGCCCGGTGCTGATGTTCGGGCTTGCAGTGCTGTTCCTGCACGACCACCCCGAATACATGACCGGCGTGATCCTGATCGGCCTGGCGCGCTGTATCGCCATGGTCATCGTGTGGAACCAGCTCGCCGGCGGCAGCAACCAGTACGTCGCCGCGCTGGTCGCCTTCAACTCGATCTTCCAGCTCGTGTTTTTCAGCCTGTATGCCTGGATCTTCCTGGCGGTCCTGCCGCCGTTGTTCGGCCTTGCAGGCAGCGTGGTTGACGTCGGATTCGGCACCATCGCCCAGGCGGTTTTCGTTTATCTCGGCATTCCCTTCGCAGCGGGCTACCTGAGCCGGCGCATTCTGATCGCGCGCAAGGGCGAGGCCTGGTACGAGAACCGTTTCGTGCCGGCCACCTCACCGATTACGCTGTTCGCGCTGCTGTTCACCATCGCCGTCATGTTCGCGCTCAAGGGCTCGGCCGTGCTCGGCCTGCCGCTCGACGCCCTGCGCATCGCCGTGCCGCTGGCGATCTACTTCGCGGTGATGTTCATCATCAGCTTCTGGATGGGCAAGCTGATCGAAGCCGATTACCCGCGCACCACGGCCATTGCCTTCACCGCGGCGAGCAACAACTTCGAGCTGGCTATCGCGGTAGCCATCGCCGCCTTTGGCCTGGCCTCACCGGTAGCATTCGCCACCGTCATCGGGCCATTGGTGGAAGTACCGGTCCTGATCAGTCTGGTGACCGTGGCTCTGTGGCTCAAACGCCGATGGTTCAGCGTTACACCGGAACAGGCTTTTGAGTCCGAGCGATGAGCACTAGGCGCATCCTGTTCCTCTGCGTCGCCAACTCGGCCCGCAGCCAGATGGCCGAGGGCCTGGCGCGGGAACTGCTGGGAGATCATGCCACCGTGATGAGCGCCGGTTCGCAGCCGGCGACCGTCAACCCGTGGGCTGTACAGGCCATGGCGGAGATCGGCATCGATATCTCCGGGCATCGCTCGAAATCGGTCGAGGAATTCGACCCGACCGAAATCGACCTGGTCGTCACGCTGTGCGCGGAAGAAGTCTGCCCCGCCCTGCCAGCCGGTGTCGAGCACCGGCACTGGCCCGTTCCCGACCCGGCCAAGGGGCGCGAGAAGGAACGGTCCGAGGAGGAAATGCTGGAGAGATTCCGGCAGGCAAGGGACTGCATTCGCGACCGTCTCATCGAGCTATGGAGGGGAGAGAACTGACTAGAGTCTGGCGAGGATATCGCGCGCCAGCCCATAGTCGGCGGGCGGAGTCGTGAGGTACAAATGCTCCTCGAGCGAACTGCCCGGCCCACATTGCCCGAAAGCGCCGAGCGTGCAGAACACCATGGTCACGTACTGACCCGATCCGCAGCCGCCGAGCCGCCTGCAACCATACAGGACCATGGCAACCCTTTGCGCGTGCAGCAACTCGGCCTGGGGATAGTGGCTTTCGTGAAGATCCACCCCGAGCTGCCACATTGGTCGCCCCCCGTGGTCCAGGGCATACTGCATGTTCAGTGCCACGAGGCTCTGGATATCGTCGAAGTCACCCGCACGCTGCAGCAAACTGGTGAAATAATCGCTGCGATCCTCTTGTGCGGCATCGGCGAGTTCTTCTTCGAGTTCATAGCGACGGCCCACATATGGGTCCCGCGCCATGCGTTCGATCAGAGCCGCTTCCCCTTCGAGGTCCGCGTCGATCTGCATCAGCTCTTCCACCCGGGACTGCATGGCCGCCTTGGAGAGGTCCAGTCCGAGACACCATTGCCGCCGCTGTTCGATCAACTCCGGTGAGGCGCCCACGGCTTTCTGGGCGCGGATGTCCTCCGGGTCGCAGAAAGCGCTCAGCTCGAGCAACTTCCTTGCCGCCAGCACGGGCTCCATTTCCGCCAGCCGTTCAAGGGCCTGCGCCCGCTCCACGGCATTGGGAGCGTTCTCGACATCGCGCATGAGGGTCAGGCGGCTACCGGGCTGCCTGGAGGACGGAGCCGGCCCATCACGGGATCCCTGCATCGGATCGGAAGAGGGGCTGGCAACCGCGTTCCGGCCATCAGTTTGTCTGCCGGACTCGGGAAGATCGGATTCACGCGACGGCGACACCGCGCTGGGCGTCGCCCCATCCATGGATCCGGAAGACGGTGGCGCACCGTACAGGAACCAGGCGCCAACCCCAGCAAGCAAGACGATCGCCAACAGACCGAACCAAATGCCCTTGTGCATTGTCGACATCTCCGCCACGCCAATACGCGAACCGTATCAGATGCGCTCATAGCGGGCCATCCGCCCGGCGCGGACCGATATGCGGTAGTCTTTGGCCCACCCGTCGTTTGAGAGGAGTACCGTCGTGCCCGTTTCCACCCACAAGACCGCGATCTCTCTAGCCCTCGGCCTCACCCTGGCGGCGGCACCGTCCGGGGCCAGCGCGACGGAACTGATGTTGGCTCCGGGCGTGACCAGCGGCAGCGAGACGACGGCCAATGTCAGCCTGGCCTTCGACTGGGAACGACGCTGGTTCGAGAGTGATACGGGTCACTTGGGCGGCTATTGGAACGTGGCCTACACCTGGTGGGAAGCCGGCCGCTTCGGCAGCGACGAGCATTCGATCTCTATTTCGCCCGTGCTGGTCTACCGTTTCAATGCAGAAGGCTGGGAACCCTTCGTCGAACTCGGCGTGGGCGCAGCTTACTTCAGCGACGACCGGGTCGGCGACCAGCGCCTGGGTT
Organism: Wenzhouxiangella sp.; assembly: GCA_036351755.1. GTDB lineage: Bacteria > Pseudomonadota > Gammaproteobacteria > Xanthomonadales > Wenzhouxiangellaceae > Wenzhouxiangella. The sequence goes on from JAZBPT010000014.1 coordinate 3,190, forward strand.
CAAGGGCTCACTTCGAGGATCGTTTCGCCGTCGGCATGCAGATGAGCGAGCGGGACGCGCTGCGACTGCGGATCATCCACTACTCCAACGCCAGCCTGAAGGAACCCAACGACGGTATCAATAGCTGGTCGGTGGTCTACAGCCGCCGATTCTGACACCCGGTCAGGGCCTGTTGTCGTCCTCGCCGTCCTCGCCGTCCTCGCCGCCTTCATCCGGCGGAGACCGTCGGGGTTTCGACGACCCGGAGTCTGAACTCGGTGAAGCCGGTCCCGAAGGCCGGTAGTCTTTCGGTGCGCCGATATGGCGCAGGCGCACTTCCCGGTGACCGACCTGCGGCATGCGCTCGCGCACCGCTTCCTTGTCCACCAGCCGCTCGGCGCCGTCGCTCAGGTGATCGAAGACCTTCTTGTAGCTGTCGGTCAGCTCGTTGATCAGCTCGGCAGTCTGGACGAAGTGCGCGTTGACTTCCTCCCGGAAGCGCTCGTTCTCGGCCTTGAGCTGGTTGACCGACGGCGCATGCGTGCGCCGGGCCACGAGCAGCCAGGCCAGTCCGCCGCCAAGGGCGAGGCCGACGAGAAGTCCGATGATGCCCCAGGTCATGCTGTCCACGTTGTTGCTCCTGCCTCGATGCCTGACGGCATGGTAACAAGCCCTCCGTTACCGGCCCGTTATTTCTCGCCGTCCTTCCAGCGCAGTTCGTACAGGTCGTGGCGCCGGTCGGCCAGGTTGCGCACCGAGCCGTGCGAGCGGATCTCGCGCAGGTTGTCGAGATCGAGGTCGGCGATGAGCATGGTTTCGGTGTTGGGCGTGGCCTCGTGCGCGATGGCGTCGTGCGGGAAGGCGAAGTCGGAGGGCGTGAACACCGCGGCCTGCGAATACTGCATGTCCATGTTCTCGACCCGCGGCAGGTTGCCGACCGAGCCGGTGATCACGACGTAGCACTCGTTTTCGATCGCCCGCGCCTGGGCGCATCGGCGCACCCGCAGGTAGGCGTTCTTGGTGTCGACCCAATAGGGCACGAACAGGATGTTCATGCCGCCGTCGGCCAGTAGCCTGGGCAACTCGGGGAACTCCACGTCGTAGCAGATCAGAATGCCGATGCGACCGCAGTCGGTGTCGAAGACCTTGACCTTATCGCCGCCCTTCAGGCCCCAGTAGCTGACCTCGTCGGGCGTCACGTGGACCTTGTACTGCCGGTCCCAGGTGCCGTCGCGCCGGAGCAGATAGCAGACGTTGCGCAGGCGCTCACCGTCGTATTCCGGCATGGAGCCGGCGATGATGTTGATGTTGTAGGACACCGCGAACTGCTGCATCTTGTCGCGGATCGCCTCGGTGTAGCCGGCCAGCTGGCGGACCGCCTCGGCCGGGCCCTGGTCGTTCCACGGCGCCATCATCGGGCCGTTGAAGAATTCCGGGAAGAGCACGACGTCGGCCTGGTAGCCCGACACCGCGTCGACGAAATACTCGATCTGGTTGTAGAGGTCCTCGAGGGAATCGGTGCGCCGCATCTGCCACTGCACGGCCCCGACGCGCACGTCCGAGGGCCGGCCGCCGATCATCTTCTGGTCGCCCTCGTCGTAGTAGATGTTCACCCACTCGAGCAGGACGGCGTGGCCGGCCGAATCGCGGTCGTCGGGCAGGTAGTTGCGCACGATGCGCCGCACCTGAAAATCGTTGGCGAGCTGGAAGGTCAGGATAGGATCGACCAGTTCGCGGGCGCGCACCTTGGCGACGTACTGCTGCGGCGTCATCTCGTCGGCATGGTGTCGATAACCGGGGATGCGGCCGCCCACGACGATGCCGCGCAGGTTCAGGTTCTCGCAGAGCTCCTTGCGCGCGTCGTAGAGACGGCGGCCGAGCCGGAGGTCGCGATAGTCGGGATGCACGAAGACGTCCACGCCGTAGAGCACGTCGCCCTTGGGATCGTGGGTGGTGAGATAGCCGTTGCCGACGATGTCCCAGTAGCGGTGGCTCTGGCCCCAGCGGCTGTACTTGACGATCAGCGAAATCGCCGCGGCCACCACCTTGCCGTTGTCCTCGATACAGATCTGCCCTTCCGGAAAGCGCGTGACCTGGGACTCGAACTGCTCGCGTTCCCAGGCGCCGTCCAGGCCCTGGTAGACGCGCTCCATGATCTCGGCGATGTCGTCGTAGTCTTCCTTGCGCGACTGGCGAAGGATCAGGCGGTGCGACTCGGAACTGGCGTCAGTCGTGCTCACTCGTGCACTCCCGCTTCGTGGAAAGGATGTGACCGCAGATTAACGCAGATCGACGACACACGGTCGCGCAGCGCCGCGGATTGCCGTCAATCGCCGACTTCGTAGACAGTCTCTCCGCCGACGACGGTTCGAAGCACGTCGATTTCGGCCAACTCTGCGGCCTCTACCGAGAAGGGATCGGCATCGACGACGATGAAGTCGGCCTGCTTGCCTACGGCCAGGCTGCCCACCTCGTCCTCGGCGAAGCCGGCGCGAGCGGCGTCGATGGTGAAGCCGCGCAGGGCCTGCTCGAGGGTCAGGGCCTCCTGCGGGCGCCAGCCGCCGGGCGGCAGGCCGTCGCGCTGGCGCGTCACGGCCGCGTGGATGCCCAGCCAGGGATCGACCGGTTCAACCGGGAAGTCCGAGCCCAGCGCCAGGTGAATGCCCTGCTCGAGCATCGTCGCCCAGGCGTAAGCGCCCTCGAGACGTTCCTCGCCCAGGCGTTCGCCGGCCCAGCGCATGTCCGAGGTCGCGTGGATGGGCTGCATGCTGGCGACGATGTCTTTCTCGGCCAGGCGCGGAATATCGTCGGGGTGGATGATCTGGACGTGCTCGATGCGATGACGGCCCGGATTGTCCGGGTACTCGTCCTGTCCGCCGGCAATGGCGTCGATGACCTGCCGATTGGCGGCATCGCCGATGGCGTGGATCCCCAGCTGCAGGCCGCAACCCAGGGCGCGGTCGACCTGCGCCTGCAGTTCTTCGTCGGAGAGAAACAGCAGACCGCTGTTGCCCGGGTCGTCGCTGTAGTCTGCCAGCAAGGCCGCGCCGCGGCTGCCCAGGGCACCGTCGGCATAGAACTTCACCGAGCGGGCCTCGAGCCGCTGTCCCGAGTGAGCGCCGTTCTCGCACAGCCAGTCGAGCATCGCCTCGTCGCCGTCGGCGAACGCGGTGATGCGCACCGGAAGCCCGCCGTTGCGGTCACGCTCAAGGAACATGCGGAAATTCTCCAGGCTGACGCCCATGTCGTGGACGCCGGTGACGCCGAAACGGCTCATCTCGGCCAGGGCCAGGTCGAAGGCCCGCTCACGCACGGCCCGGTCGGGCGCCGGAACGGCCTCCTCGACGAAACGCATGGCGGTGTCGATCAGCACACCCTCGGGCTGACCGTCTTCGTCACGGCGGATGTCGCCGCCCTGCGGCTGCCAGTCGCCGGCCAGGTCGCGGGTGGCGGCTTCAAGCGCCGCCGAGTTGGCCCAGCCGGCGTGGCCGTCGACGCGCTCCAGCCACACGGGACGCTCCGGAAACGCCGAATCCAGATCGGCCGCGGTCGGAAAGGCCTGCCCGGGCCAGAGGGTCTGGTCCCAGCCACGCCCGGTCAGCCAGGCATCCGCGGGCAACTGAGCGGCATGCTCGCGCAGGCGATCGATCACCTCGTCGATGCTGGCCGCCCCCGTCAGGTCGGCCTGCAGGCGGGCCAGGCCCAGGCCCATCACGTGGCCGTGCGCATCGATCAGTCCCGGCAACACGGCCCGCCCGCCGGCATCGATCGGGGCCAGCCCGTCGTGGTCGGTCGGCAATCCGCCGGCATCGCCGAGATGGACGATGCGCCCCTCGGCGTCCCAGGCCATTGCGCTGGCCAGAGGCCGCTCCGGATCGAGCGTATGGATCCGTGCATTGACTATGGCGCCGGGTTGCTTAGTGAGTGCCGGCAGGGAGATCAACAGAAGGGATAGGAGCAGGAAGCGGCGTGACATGGCAGAATCGTACCGGACAGTCTGGGGAACGCCGGCCAGTCTCCAACGCCGTCACGGTTTCGTCAAGCGCCTGTCACCGGGCTGCCACGAGCCGACCCTAGCCTGCAGTCACATCCTTGCCGAGGTGGCGACATGACACAGCGCAACCCGTTTCCGTTCAAGCGCAACGTGCGCACGATCTGGATTTCCGACGTGCACCTGGGGTTTCCCGGCTGCAGTGCGGACTACTTGCTGGACTTCATTCGCGAGATGCGTTGCGAAACCCTGTATCTGGTCGGTGACATCGTCGATTTCTGGTACCTCAAGAAGAAGCGCTACTGGCCCCAGAGCCACAGCAACGTCATTCGCTCCCTGCTCGGCAAGGCCAAGCACGACACACGCGTGGTCTTCGTGCCCGGCAATCACGACGAAGCCATGCGCCAGTACGACGGCATGACGATCGGCAACATCGAGGTCATCAACGAGGTCGTCCACGAAACCGCCGACGGCCGTCGCCTGCTGATCCTCCACGGCGACCAGTTCGACGCCGCCGTGGTCAGCTCGCCGCTGCTGGGCCTGATCGGGTCCAGGCTCTACGACGGGCTGCTCAAACTCAACCGCCTGGTCAACTGGGTGCGCACGAAGATGGGCCGCGATCACTGGTCCCTGGCCGCCTACCTCAAGCAGCGCGTCAAGAAAGCGGTCAAGTTCATGTCGAACTTCGAGGAAGCCGTCCGGCGCTCGGCCGAAAAGAACGAAGTCGACGGCCTGGTTTGCGGCCATATCCATCGCCCGGAGATTGCCGTGGGCGAGGACGTGATCTACCTCAACTGCGGCGACTGGGTGGAAAGTTGCACCGCGCTGATCGAGCACCACGACGGCACGATCGAGCTGATCCGCTCCAGCGACGTTCAGGAAGTGGTCAAGCGCCTGCCGCCGCGCCGTCAGACCTCGCCGACACCGGACGCCGTCAAAGCCGCATGAACATCCTGCTCGTCACCGACGCCTGGGCGCCCCAGGTCAATGGGGTCGTGCGCACGCTCGAGCGAACGCGCGATGCGCTGACCGAACTGGGACACCGCGTCACCGTGCTCTCGCCGGGCGGCCGGACCCTGCCCTGCCCGGGCTATCCGGAAATTCGCCTGTCGCTACGCCCAAGCAAGCTCATTCGCGAGGCGATGGCCGGCGGCCCCTTCGACGCCATCCACATCGCCACCGAGGGCCCGCTGGGCCTCGCGGCCAGCCGCTGGTGCCGACGCCACGGCCTGCCCTTCACGACTTCGTATCACACGCGCTTCCCGGAATACCTGCGTATGCGTGCGCCCGTTCCACTTCGCGTGAGCTACGCCTACATGCGCTGGTTCCATTCGCGCGCCACCCGCACCTTCGTGCGCACGCCTACGCAGAAGTCCCTGCTGACCGAGCGCGGGTTCAAGAACCTGCATGTCTGGCCCGGCGGCGTCGATACGCAGTTGTTCAGGCCCCGGGAACGCGACCAGCTCCGCCTGCCTCGACCGATCAGCCTGTACGCCGGGCGCGTGGCGCTCGAGAAGAACCTCGAAGCTTTCCTCAAACTCGAGCTGCCCGGTTCCAAGGTCGTCATCGGCGACGGACCCGCCCTGGCGGCGCTGCGCGATCGCTACCCGGACGCGCACTTTCTCGGCTATCGCCACGGCGAGGAACTGGCCGGCCTGATGAGTTCGGCCGACGTCTTCGTCTTCCCCAGCCGCACCGACACGCTGGGCCTGGTCATCCTCGAGTCGATGGCCTGCGGCGTGCCCGTCGCCGCCTTCCCGGTGCCCGGCCCGGCCGACCTGATCACCGACGGCGGCAACGGCGCGCTCGACGAAGACCTGCGCGAAGCGGTATTCCGGGCGCTGTCGGTCGACGGCGACAGCTGCACCGAGTTCGCCGGGCGATTCTCCTGGGACGCCTCGACCCGCCGCTTCCTCGGCCTGCTCAAGCCGGTCGAAGAAGCCACCCCGGAGCGACGGTATAATCCCGCCCCATGTCACTCGCCGCCCCCGGACCCGAAACCCGCGTCTATCGGCCTGCCGAACTGAATCGCGAAGTCCGGCTTCACATCGAAGCCGGCTTTCCGCGGCTCTGGCTGTCGGGCGAGATCTCCAACCTGGCGCGGCCGCCCTCCGGCCATCTCTACTTCACCCTCAAGGACCAGCGCGCCCAGATCCGCTGCGCCCTGTTCAAGGGCAATGCCATGGGCATGGGCTTCCGCCCGGAGAACGGCATGCAGGTGCTGGTCCGCGGCCGCCTCAGCCTCTACGAACCCCGGGGCGACTACCAGCTGATCGCCGACGGCATGCTCGAGGCCGGCGCCGGAGCGCTGGCCCAGGCCTTCGAGGCGCTCAAGAAGAAGCTCGAGGCCGAAGGCCTGTTCGACGAGTCGCACAAGCGCCCCCTGCCGCGCTGGCCCGAACGCATCAGCGTGGTGACCTCGCCCTCCGGCGCGGCCGTGCGCGACATCCTGCAGACGCTGGAACGACGCTGGCCGCGCGCGAGGATCCGCATCTACCCCAGCCAGGTCCAGGGCGCATCCGCCCCAGCCGAACTGATCCGGGCGCTGCGCGCCGCCGACCGCCACGGCTTCGGCCAGGTGATCCTGCTCGCCCGCGGCGGCGGTTCGCTGGAGGACCTCTGGGCCTTCAACGACGAAGGCCTGGCCCGCGCGATCCACGACTGCGCCACCCCGGTGGTCAGCGGCGTGGGCCACGAAACCGACTTCACCATCGCCGATTTCGTCGCCGACCAGCGCGCCCCCACGCCGACCGCCGCGGCCGTGGCCGCCACGCCCGACGGGCCGGCGCTGCTCACCCAGCTCGGCCGGAGCGAAGCCCGCCTGCACCGGGCCATCGACCAATCGCTGCAGCGCCAGATGCAGCGGCTCGACCACGCCGATGGCCGGCTGCGCCAGCAGCATCCCGAAAGAAAGCTGGACGAGCTCTCGCGCCGGCGTGCAGAACTCGCCCGGCGGGGCGAACTCGCCGTGATGCGGCAGATGGAAACCCGCCAGCGACAGCTTCAGGGACTCGAAAGCCGCCTGCTCGCCCGTCACCCCAGACGCCAACTGGAACAGCTCGATCTGCAGGTCGGCGCACTGCGCAACCGGCTCGTCCGGGCCGCGAGCCAGACCCTCGAACGACGCGAGCAGCAGGTGGCGGCCGTGGCCCGCGCGCTCAACAACGTCAGTCCGCTAGCCGTGCTCGAGCGCGGCTACGCCGTGATTCGCGACCCGCAGGGGCAGGCCCTGACCGAGCGGAAGCAGTTCAAAAAGGGAAACAAAATCAACATATTGATGGATACATTTGAAGTGGATGCTGAGATCGTGACCGCACCCCGGGATGCCAGCCTCGAATGAGCCACCGCCTGACCGGGCCTGTCACGCACGAGGCCGAAATCAAGAAGAGCCGCTTCATCGCCCACGCCGCACCGGCCGACGACGAGGAAACGGCCAGGGCCTTCATCGAGCAGGTCAGCGACCCTTCCGCCAACCACAACTGCTGGGCCTGGCTGATCGGCGACAACTACCGCTTCGACGACGACGGCGAGCCCGGCGGCACCGCCGGCCGCCCCATCCTCCAGGCCATCGAGAGCCAGGGCTACGACCGCACGGTAGTCGTCGTCACCCGCTTCTTCGGCGGCACCAAGCTCGGCACCGGCGGCCTGGCGAGAGCCTACGGCGGCACCGCCAACGAGGCGCTTCGCACCGCCGAGAGCACCCCCATCGTGCCCAAGGTCCGGCTGCGCCTGAGCCTCCCCTTCGAGTTCGTCGACGCCGCCCACCATGCCCTGTCCGAATTCAAGGGGGAGAAGCTCGACGAAGATTACGACCCCGAAGGCGTCACCCTGATCGTCACCGTCCCGGCCGCCAGCCGCCAGGCCTTCGCCGAACACCTCAGAGACGCCGCCAAGGGCCAGGCCCGAGTCGCCCGCATCTAGCGCCGCAGCCCAACAGCCATCCAGGCCGTGCGGGTTGCGCCGTTCGCGATTTCGGCGCAGCCGAAGCGCACAGCCGGGAGCGGGCCAAGCCGGCGGATGTCTGAGCGCAGGGCCGCAGGCCCGGAGCGAGTTCCGCCGGCGCCGCTCCCGGCGAGCACTGCAGGGCATCCCGCGACGCCAGTCGCGGGACAAGCCGCATGAGAGAACGGTGCAACCCGCACGGCCGCCCCACCCCCGACACCATCTTGACCCACCCTCCGGCACCATAACCCCATGCCGGAAGACCTGCTCAAACCCGACGCTGGCGGCCTCTACTGCGCCGCCGGCGACTTCTGGATCGATCCGCTGCGACCGGTCCCCCGCGCGGTCATCACCCATGCCCACGCAGACCACGCGCGACCCGGCAGCGGCGAGTACTACACCGCCGAAGCCGGACGCCCCGTGCTGCGTCAGAGAATCGGCCACGATGACGGCCTGATTTCAAAGGCTTACGGCGAACACTTCGAGCTGGGCGATACCCGGGTCACGCTCTTTCCGGCGGGTCACATCCTCGGCTCGGCCACCGTCCGCATCGAATCGGCGCAGGGTACCTGGGGTGTGTCCGGAGACTTCAAGCGCGAAGCCGATCCCACCTGCGCGCCGTTCGAGCCCTTCGATTGCGACGTCTGGCTGACCGAATGCACCTTCGGGCTCCCGGTCTACCGCTGGCAGCCGACGGGAGAAGTGATCGGCCAGCTGCTCGACTGGTGGCGCGAGTGCGCGGAATCGGGTCGGCCCGCAGTCCTTTTCTGCTACGCCCTCGGCAAGGCCCAGCGCGTGCTCGCCGAGCTGACCCGCCACGAACTGCCCGGTCGCATCTGGCTGCACGGCGCCATGCTCCCGCTGACCCGCTGCTACCGGGAACAGGGCATCCCCCTGCCCGACACCCTCACGGTGAGCGAGGCAGGCAAGGGAGAAGACCACGCTCAGGACCTGGTGCTGGCACCGCCTTCGGCCGCGGGCTCGCCCTGGATGAAACGCTTCCGGAACCACTCGACCGGCTTCGTGTCGGGCTGGATGCGCGTTCGCGGCAATCGGCGCCGGCGCGGCTACGACCGCGGCTTCGTTCTGTCCGACCACGCCGACTGGCCCGGCCTGGTGGACACCGCGTCCGACATGCGCGCCAAGCGCGTGATCACCATCCATGGCGACGGCGCCGCGCTGGCCGGATACCTGAACGAACAAGGGCTTACCGCCGACTCCTGGAACCTGCGCGAGACGCTGAGGAGCCCCTGATGCAGCGCTTCGCCCGGCTCTACGACCGCCTCGACGCCACCACCTCGACCAATGCGCGCGTGGCCGCCCTGGCCGACTACTTCCGGGACGTGCCGCCGGAAGACGGCGCCTGGGCCGTCTGGTGCCTGACCGGGCGGCGGCTCAAACGCCTCGTGCCCAGCGGCATGCTTCGTCAGTGGGGTGCGCAGGCTGCCGGGCTGCCGGACTGGCTCATGGAGGCGTCCTACCAGCACGTCGGGGACCTCGCCGAGACGCTCAATCTGCTCGTACCCGAACCGGAGCGGGCGACATCCGCCCCGGCCCTGCACCGCCTGATCGAGGACAGGATCCGGCCGCTGGGCCGGCTCGACGAGAACGACAAGCGCCGGCAGGTCCTGTCCGCCTGGAGCGAGCTGTCCGGAACCGAACGTTTCCTCTACAACAAGCTGCTCACCGGCGCCCTGCGCGTCGGCGTGTCGAGGCGCCTGGTCACGCGGGCCCTGGCCGAGCTGGCCGGTATCGACAGCGGCCTGATGGCGCACCGCCTGATGGGCGACTGGCAGCCCACGGCCGCCTTTTTCGAGCAGTTGCTGGCCGACAAGGCGGACGCCGACCTCGACATTTCAAGACCTTACCCATTCTTTCTCGCCTCGCCTCTCGAGTCCGAACCAGCCGATCTGGGCCCGGCGACGCAGTGGCGCGCTGAGTGGAAATGGGACGGCATCCGCGCCCAGCTGATCCGCAGGCAAGGCCGGACCTTCCTGTGGTCGCGCGGCGAGGAGCGTCTCGACGGCCGTTTCCCGGAGTTCGAGACCGAGGCCGAATCCCTGCCCGACGGCATCGTACTGGACGGCGAAATCATGGCCTGGCGCGACGGTCCCCTGCCCTTCGCCGTGCTGCAGCGCCGCATCGGTCGCAAGAAAGTGGGCCGCAAGACCCTGGCTTCCGCGCCCACCGCATTCCTCGCCTACGACCTGCTCGAACTGGACGGTCGGGACCTGCGCGAGCTCGGACTCGACGAGCGTTCCGGCCGGCTGGAGACCCTGCTCCGCGCCCATCGGGGAGAGCGGCTCTTCCGCCCCGGGCCCGTGGCCTTCGATGACTGGGCCGACCTGCCCGCCCTGCGTGCGTCGGCCCGCGAACGGGGTGTCGAGGGCCTCATGCTCAAGGCCGCCGACTCGCCCTACCGCGTCGGACGCAGGCGTGGCGACTGGTGGAAGTGGAAGGTCGACCCCTACACTTTCGACGGCGTGCTGCTCTATGCCCAACCCGGCCACGGCCGCCGCTCCGGGCTATTCACCGACTACACCTTCGCCGTCCATCACGACGGCACGCTGGTTCCAGTCGCCAAGGCCTACTCCGGCCTGACGCAAGCGGAGATTGATGAACTCGACCGCTGGATCCGCGCCCACACCACCGACCGCTTCGGGCCGGTTCGCGCCGTCGAGCCGGTTCAGGTCTTCGAGCTGGCCTTCGAGGGGATCACGCGCTCGCCACGGCACAAGTCGGGCATCGCCATGCGCTTTCCGCGGATTCACCGCTGGCGCCGTGACCTTTCGGTCGCCGACGCCGACGCGCTCGAGACGCTCGAACGCTTGCTGCCGAAGGAGGCGAAGACGCCGTGAGCCACCCGGCCGAACGCTACCTCGACGGACTGGGCCTGGCGCCGCAGGAGTTCCAGCGCGCAACCTGGTCGGCCTGGGCCGAAGGGGAAAGCGGCCTGATCCACGCCCCGACCGGCACCGGCAAGACCCTCGCGGTCTGGGGCGGCCCGCTGGCCGACGGGCTGGAGCGCCCGCCGCGCGGCCTGGCCTGGCTATGGATCACACCGCTGCGCGCCCTGGCGGTGGACACCGCCCGCAGCCTCGACGCACCGCTGGAAGCGCTCGGCGCGGACTGGCGCGTGGGGCTGCGCACGGGCGACACCTCGACCTCGGCCCGGCGCAAGCTGCGCGAGGCGCCCCCGCCGGCCCTGGTGACGACGCCCGAAAGCCTTTCGCTGATGCTCTCCTACGCGGACGCGGATCGTCGCCTGGGCCGGCTGCGCGGCGTGATCGTCGACGAGTGGCACGAGCTGCTCGGCAACAAGCGCGGCGTGCTTCTGGAACTGGCCCTGTCCCGGTTGCTCGCGCTCAACCCCGGGCTGCAGGTCTGGGGGCTTTCGGCGACCCTGGGCAATCTCGACGAGGCGATGGAAGCGCTGCTCGGCCCCGGCCGCAGAGGCCGGCTGATTGCCGGCGACCTGCGGCGCGATATCGACGTCGAGACCCTGTTGCCGCCTACCGTGGAACGCTTTCCGCAATCCGGGCGCACGGGCCTGGTCCAGCTGCCCGGCGTGATCCGGGCGATCGAGCGCGCCGGTTCCACGCTGCTGTTCACCAACACGCGCTCCCAGGCTGAACTCTGGTTTCGCGCGATCGAGTCGGTGGCGCCCTTCGCCGGGGAGGTGGCCCTGCACCACGGATCGATCGACCGCAAGTCCAGGCTCCGCGCCGAGGCGGGCCTTCGCGACGGCAGCCTGCGCTGCGTGGTGGCCACCTCCAGCCTCGACCTGGGCGTGGATTTCTCGCCGGTCGATCAGGTCATCCAGGTCGGCAGCCCGAAGGGCATCGCCCGGCTCATGCAGCGCGCCGGGCGGTCCGGGCACCGGCCCGGCCAGCGGGCGAAGCTGCTGTGCGTGCCCACCCACGCCCTCGAGATCCTCGAGATTGCCGCCGCGCGCGAAAAGATGGCCGCCGGTGAAGTCGAAGCCCGCCCGCCGCCGGAGGGCTGCCTGGACGTGATTGCCCAGCACCTGGTGACCGTCGCCCTCGGCAGCGGATTTCGGGAAGCGGCCATGCGCGAGGAAATCGCCGACACGCGTGTGGGGCGTGCGCTTCGCCCCGAGCAATGGCAATGGCTGCTGGATTTCGTCACCCGCGGCGGGCCGGCCCTGAAGGCCTACCCCGACTTCCGGCGGGTCGAAATCGATCCGGACGGCGTCTACCGGGTCGCCCACCGGCGCATCGCGCGCATGCACCGCATGTCGGTCGGCACGATCACTGCCGACGCCAGCCTGCAGGTGCGCTTCAAGCACGGCGCGCGGCTGGGGCACATCGAAGAGCGATTCCTCACCCGGCTCAAACCCGGCGAGACCTTCATCTTCGCCGGACGCGCGCTCAAGCTCGAGCGCATCCGCGACATGACCGCCTACGTGCGGGCCTCGAACTCCAACAAGGCCAGCGTGCCGCGCTGGGCCGGCGGCCGCCTCCCGCTTTCCACCCTGCTCGCCGACAGCCTGCTCGACCTGCTCCAGCGCTATGAGCGGGGGGAAGCGCTGCCCGCGGATGCCGCGGCAGTCGCACCGCTGCTGGCCGAACAGAGCCGCCGCTCGGCATTGCCGGGCCCCGACCGTCTCGTCGTCGAGCGCATCGCCAGCCGGGAGGGCGCGCACCTGTACCTGTTCCCCTTCGCCGGCCGACTCGCCCACGAAGGCCTGGCCGCCCTGCTGGCCTGGCGCATCGGCCAGCGCACGCCGCGGACTTTCTCACTGACCGTCAACGACTACGGCGTCGAGCTGGTCAGTCAGCAGCCCGTACCGCTGGACCTACCGAGCCTGCGCGACCTGCTGTCGCCCGACCACCTGCTCGCGGACACCCTGGCCGCACTCAATGCCTCGGAGATGGCCCGGCACCGATTCCGGGATATCGCCCGCATTGCCGGACTGGTTTTCCAGGGCTATCCCGGCCGGCAAAAGGGCGCGCGTCAGGTGCATGCCTCCAGCGGACTGATGTTCGACGTGCTCAGCGAGCACGACCCGGCCAACCCCCTGCTCGACCAGTCGCGGCGCGAAGTGCTCGAGGCGGAACTCGAATTCAGCCGCCTCGAGGCCTGCCTGAACGCCCTGGCCGGCCGCGAAGCCATCATCACCGAACCGGGCCGCCTGACGCCCCTGGCGTTCCCGCTGTGGGCCGATCGCCTGCGCGGGCAGCTGTCGAGCGAACAGTGGGAAGACCGGCTCGAACGCATGCTGGCGCGAATCGACCGCGAACCGACGCGAAAGAGCGCCTGAACGACCATGCGCATCGAACTGGCCGGACAGGCGCTTCAATTGTTGCCCGAAGGGGCGGTGTGGTGGCCCGAGCAGGACGCCCTGCTCGTCGCCGACCTGCACCTGGGCAAGGATCAGGTGTTCCGGCGCCACGGCATGGCCGTGCCGGCCAGCGTGCTCGATGGCGAGCTCAAGCGGCTCGACCAGCTGCTCGCCGCGCACCCGGCGCGGGAGCTGATCGTGCTCGGCGACCTGGTGCACGCTCCGCCCGAGCCGGGCGAAGACTGGCCGGACGTCATCGCGAAATGGCGCGGCGACCATGCCGGGCTGGCGATGGGCGTCGTGCTCGGCAATCACGACCGTTCGCTCGCCGCCCAGCTCCGGGCATGGGACATGTCCGACCTGGGCGAGTGCTGCGAGCGCGGCGGCCTCGCCCTGGTCCACGCCACCGACCTGGACCGGCCCCGGCCGGGATTGTCCGGCCACCTGCACCCCGTGGCCCGGCTTCGCGCCGGCCCCGAGCGCCTGCGATTGCCCGTATTCGCGCGCCGCGACCAGCACTTGATCCTGCCCGCTTTCGGGCGCTTCACGGGCGGTCACGACCTGGGCGGCGACCCGACCTGGCAATGCCTGGCCGCGGCCGGCCATCGCGTGGTTGCGCTGGGATAGACTGGATTCGATGTCATCGCACCCCGAGCATTTCCGAATCGCCATCATCGGCGCCGGCTTCGCCGGCATCGGCGCGGCCGTTCGCCTGTGTGAGCGCGGTGAGCGCAACTTCCGGATCTTCGAAAAGGCCGACGGCGTGGGCGGCACCTGGTGGGTCAATCGCTATCCCGGCTGCGCCTGCGACGTGCCCTCGCGGCTGTACTCGCTTTCTTTCGCGCCCAACCCGGACTGGACCCGGCACTTCGCGCCGCGCGCCGAAATCCAGGCCTATCTCGAGCGCCTGGTGTCCCGCCACGACCTGGAGGCGCATCTTAGGACCGGCACGGAAATCGTGCAGGCCCGGTGGCTCGAGGACTCGCAGCGCTGGCGCCTGACCGACCACGAGGGCCGGCAATGCACCGCCGATGTCCTGGTCAGTGCCCTCGGCGGGCTCTCCAGGCCCGCCTGGCCCGACCTGCCGGGGCTGGCAGAATACAGCGGACAGGTCGTGCACTCGCAGCAGTGGCCCGGGGATCTGTCCCTGGAGGACAAGCGCATCGCCGTGGTCGGCACGGGCGCTTCGGCGGCACAGCTGGTGCCCGAAGTGGCCCGGCGCGCGCGGCACCTGACCGTCTTCCAGCGCACGCCGGCCTGGATCATCCCGCGCAAGGACCGACCCATCGGTCCTGTGAGGCGAACGCTATTCCGACGCGTTCCCTTCGCGCTGAAAATGGCCCGTTTCGCGATCTGGGCGCGCAACGAGCTGCGCGTGCCGGCCCTGATGCGCTGGCAATGGATGGCCGCCGGCCACCGCTGGCTGGCCAATCGCCATCGCCGGCGCCAGATTCGCGATCCGGCGCTGCGCGAAAAGCTCAAGCCCGACTACGACATCGGCTGCAAGCGCGTCATCCTCTCCGACGACTTCTACCCGACCTTCAACCGCGACAACGTCACGCTGGTCGACCGTGCCGTCGAACGCGTGACGGGAAGCGCCGTTGTCGATGCCGACGGGAAGGCGCATCCGGTCGACATCCTGATCCTGGCGACCGGCTTCCGGGCCACCGAGCCCGTCCCCGAAGGCCTGGTCCTCGGTCGCGACGGGGTGGACCTGGCGAAGCGCTGGCGCGACGGGCCGGCCGCGTACAAGGGGACCACGGTGCACGGCTTTCCCAACCTGTTCATCCTGCTCGGCCCCAACACGGCACTGGGGCACAGTTCGGTGCTGCTGATGATCGAATCGCAGATCCGCTACCTGCTCTCGGCGCTGGACTACCTGGAAGCAACCGGAACGCCGCTGGAAGTGAGCCAGGATGCCGAGCGGACCTGGAACGAGTGGATCGAGCGGCGACTGTCGCGCTCGGTGTGGAATGCGGGCGGCTGCCGAAGCTGGTACCTGCACCCGACGAGCGGGCGCAACACCACGATCTGGCCGGGATTCACCTTCGATTTCAGGCGCCGCCTGCGGCGCTTCGACCCTGAGGCCTACCGTATCGCGGGACGCTGAACCCACGCCAGAAGAACCGTGGAACCACCGAAGGCACCGAAGACACCGAAATAGCCGTCCTACTTGAGCAGACCGATCTCGCGCAGTCGCTCGAGCAGGTAGTCGTGCGAGGCGATCGGCTCGTAGCGATCCGGGTTGTCTTCGGTGGCACAGCCGGGCAGCGTCTCGATGACGAAATCCGGGTTGGGATGCAGGAAAAACGGTATCGAGTAGCGCGAACGTTTCGCGGCATCGCCCGGCGGATTCACGACCCGGTGCGTGGTCGACGGATAGACATGGTTGGTCAGTCGCTGCAGCATGTCGCCGACGTTGACCACGATGGTGCCCGGCAGGGTGGTGACGGCAATCCAGCGGCCGTCGCGGGTGAGGATTTCCAGGCCCTGCTCGCGCGAGCCGACCAGCAGCGTGATCAGGTTGATGTCTTCGTGGCTGGCCGCGCGCACCGCGCCTTCGGGCGCATTCTCGATGGGCGGGTAGTGAAGCGGCCGCAGGATGGAATTGCCGTAATTGGTCTTGTCGGCGAACCAGTCCGGCTCCAGGCCGAGATCGCAGGCCGCGGCCGAGAGCACACGGTCGCCGACGCTCTCGAGCGCTTCGTAGATCCCGAGCGCACGCTCGCGGAATCCCGGCACCTCGTCGGGCCAGAGGTTGGGCATCAGGATGTCGGGGTGCGGATTGGCGTCGTTGGAGATCTCGCGGCCGACGTGCCAGAACTCCTTGAGATCGGGCACGTCGCGGCCCTTGGCGTGCTCGACGCCGAAGCCGGTGTAACCGCGGGCACCGCCCTTGCCGGGCTGGTGGTAGCGCAGCTTGGTTTCATCGGGCAGCGCGAAGAACTCCCGGAAGGCGTCGTAGGCATCGTCGATCACCCGCTGGTCGATGCCGTGATCGGTGATGCCGACGAAACCGAATTCGCGCCAGGCGCGGCCGAGCCGGTCGCTGAAGTCGCCTTTTCGGCCGTCGAAGTCGGACAGGGAGAGAACGGGAATGCCGGTGTCGTGTGTCGTCATGGAGCCAGTACCTGTTTGACGGAGCCGGCCAGTTCCTCGGCCAGCCGTTGAACCTGTTGCGAATCGAAGCCTTCGACCGTCACCCGAACCACCGGTTCGGTGCCGGAAGGGCGCAGGATGACGCGGCCCTTGCCGGCGAGCGCTTCTTCCGCGCGGCGGACCGCCGAATCGATGGCCTCGTTGCCGTCGAGCACCGCGCGACCGTTGCCGCCCGACGGCACGTTGATCATCACCTGCGGGCACTTGGTCATGCCGGCGGTCAGGTCGGCGAGCCGGCGACCGCTGCGTGCGACGACCTCGAGCACCTGCAGGGCGCTGACGATACCGCAGCCTGTGGTGGCGCGATCCAGGCAGAGGATATGCCCGGAGGCCTCGCCGCCGAGTACCCAGCCGCGCTCGACCAGTGCCTCGTGGACGTGCCGGTCGCCGACAGCGCTGCGGACAAAGTCGATATCACGCTCTGAAAGTGCCTGCTCGAGCCCGAAATTGCTCATGACGGTGCCCACCACGCCCCCATTGAGACCGCCGTTGGCGTGGCGCGCCTCGGCGAGGACGTAGAGGATCTGGTCGCCGTCGACCAGTTCGCCGCGGTGGTCGACCATGACGACCCGGTCGCCGTCGCCGTCGAAGGCCACGCC
The DNA here is from genome assembly GCA_036351755.1 of Wenzhouxiangella sp. Lineage (GTDB taxonomy): Bacteria > Pseudomonadota > Gammaproteobacteria > Xanthomonadales > Wenzhouxiangellaceae > Wenzhouxiangella. The sequence continues at coordinate 20,165 of JAZBPT010000014.1, forward strand.
CAGGTCGGCACGCTCGGCGGTGACCATGCGGGCCAGGTTTTCAGGATGCGTCGAGCCGCACTCGCGATTGATGTTGAGCCCGTCGGGCCGGTCGAAGATGCTGATCACCTCCGCGCCCAGCTCGCGGAACACTTCGGGCGCGATGCGGTAGGTGGCGCCGTTGGCGCAGTCGACTACGATCTTCAGGTCATCGAAACGCGTGCCCCAGGTGACGGTGCCCTTGCAGTACTCGACGTAGCGACCGACGGCGTCGTCGATGCGCCGGGCCTTGCCCAGTCGCTCCGGGCTGACCTGGTCGAAGGGCTCGTCGAGCCGCGCCTCGATGGCAGACTGGAGATCGTCGCCGAGCTTCTGGCCCTCGCGCGAGAAGAACTTGATGCCGTTGTCCTCGAACGGATTGTGCGAGGCGGAGATGACGATGCCGGCCGCGGCGTGCATGCTGCGCGTCAGGTGCGCGATGGCCGGGGTGGGCATCGGACCGAGCAGGAGAATGTCCACGCCGGCGGCGGAGAAGCCCGCCTCCAGGGCCGACTCGAACAGGTAGCCCGAAATCCGGGTGTCCTTGCCGATCACGACGGTGGCGTCCTCGCCGAAGGCCTCGACCAGCACGCTCCCGGCCGCCCAGCCCAGCTTGAGCACGAAATCGGCCGTGATGGGCGGCTCGCCGACACGCCCGCGGATACCGTCGGTTCCGAAATACTTCATTGCTGCCATCTTGTCACAAGCCCCCTTCGATTCTATCGGTTTTTGACCGCACGTCCGACCGCCTGCAGGACCTTGAGCGCGTCCACCGTCTCGGCGACATCGTGCACGCGCAGCACGACAGCGCCCTTCTGCGCGGCGATCAGGTGAGACGCCAGCGAGGCCGCGACCCGGTCGGCCGGGCGATCGCGCCCGGTGATCTTGCCGAGCATGGACTTCCGCGACATGCCTACGAGTACGGGCCTGCCGAGGGCGACGACCTCGTCGAGCCGCGCGAGCAATTCGAGATTGTGCTCCAGAGTCTTGCCGAAGCCGAAGCCGGGGTCGAGCACGATGCGCGAGGCGGGAATACCGGCCGCTTCGCAGGCCAGGGCACGCTCGCGCAGGAAATCACGGATGTCATCGACGACGCCGTCGTAGCGGGGATCCTTCTGCATCGTGCGCGGCTCGCCGAGCATGTGCATGATGCAGACCGGGACTTCGAGCCCGGCCACCGTTTCGACCGCGCCTTCGGCGCGCAGGCCGTTGACATCGTTGATCATCGAAGCACCCGCGGCGACGGCCCGGCGCATCACGCCGGGCTTGGCGGTGTCGATCGAAACCGGGACGTCCGTCGCGGCGACGATGCCTTCGATCACCGGCAGCACGCGCTCCAGTTCTTCCACCTCTCCGACCGGTTCGGCGCCCGGGCGGGTGGATTCGCCGCCGACGTCGAGAATATCGGCGCCGGCGGCAACGAGCTCCAGCGCGTGCCGAACGGCCCGATCGGGCGCCAGGAACTCGCCGCCGTCGGAAAAGGAGTCGGGCGTGACGTTTACCACGCCCATCACCAACGGTTTTCCCGTCGCGTGCGCCCTTTGAAGGCGATGTTCGAGCGTTTCGGCCATTATCTCGGGAGCTGGAAATCCAGCCCGGCATTTTATCGCGTCGGCGCCGCCCCCGTCTCCCAGGCGCGTAACGAATTAACGTGTCACGAAACGGAATGCGCGATCTCCCCGGCGGCGATATGCTTCCGGACATGACAGACGTAGACCGCCAAACACAGAACCTCGCCATCGCCCTGCGGGCCGCCGCCGACCGGGACTTCGACGTCACCGTGGCCGAGCTGGCCGGGCTGGCGGGCTGCAGCCCCGGCCATTTCCAGCGCGTCTTCCGCCGCTGCCTCGGCCTGAGTCCCGGGCGCTTCCTGCGCCATGCCCGCATCGAACGCTTCGGCGAACTCCTGCGCGCCGGATCGAGCGTGACCGAGGCCGCCTTCGAGGCGGGGCTGGGATCATCGAGCCGCGCCCACCAGGCCGCACGCGACGGCCTGGGCATGGCGCCGTCGAAGCTGGTGCGAGGAGCGGACGGCGAGATCATTCGATTCGACACCGCAGAATGCCGGCTGGGCAGGATCCTTGTGGCTTCGACAGCCAGGGGGCTGTGCGCCGTTCTGCTGGGCGATTCCGACGATGCATTGACGACCGAACTGGCGAAGCGCTTCCCACGCGCCGAGCGGTTGCGGGCCGCTCGCGATTTCGCGGCAACGCTCGAATCCGTGGTCGCCCTGATCGATCGGGGGCGCCAACCGGCCGGGACCATCCCGCTGGACCTGCGCGGCACCGTGTTCCAGCGCAAAGTCTGGACTGCACTACAGCAGATTCCTGCCGGGCGGACGATGACTTACGGCGAGCTAGCCCGCCAGGTCGGTCTGCCCGGCGGGGCCCGGGCCGTGGCCCAGGCCTGCGGCGCCAACCCGGCCGCGGTGATCGTGCCCTGCCACCGCGTGGTAGCCGCCGACGGCGGACTCGGGGGGTATCGGTGGGGAATCGAACGAAAGCGGGCGCTACTGAAGGGCGAACAAGCTGACGCTTAGTGTTTTGGTCTTTTTGTGTTTTTGTGTTTTGGTCTTTTGGTGCTTGAGGGCGACGCCTTAGCCGCCTTCTTCAAGCCGCAAGCCTAAAGCCCTCGAGCAACCAAAAAACCAAACAACCAAAAAACGAAAAAACCAGAAGTTACCCGAGCGCTGGGTGCCCCGACGGCTGTTCGCCCTTGTCGTCTCCGTCACCGCC
>JAZBPT010000015.1:0-2376 GCA_036351755.1 Wenzhouxiangella sp.
CATCGCCGCGAGCTCTTCCAGTTCGGTGAATGGCGGCTGCGCCGGCAGCGGCAGGTCGGTCTTGTTCACCACGGTCAGGGGTTCGATGCCGCGAATCAGGCAGGCGGCGAGGTAGCGATGGAGGAGGTCGCGGCTGGGTGCCGGTTCCGGGGCGATCACGATCACGGCCCGATCGAGATTGGCCGCGATTGGGCGAAAACGCCCGCGACCGTCGCCGCGTCCGAAGAGGTTCTTTCGCTCGAGTACTTCCGTGAGGGTGCCGGCCGAGTCGAGCCGAACGAGATCGCCGGGTAGCGGCCGCTCGATTCGACGCGGAAAGTGGACTTTCAGCAGTTCGCCGTCGACGGCAGCCGCGCCATGATTGGCGTGCGCCTGGACCATGCGGACGGGGGCCGTGGTCATCGGGTCCACGCTTGCTGGTATAGTGCTGCCCCTGCCAAACAACAGCTGGCCCGGGCATGAACGAGAACAACCTGATCTGGATCGACCTGGAGATGACCGGACTCGATCCGGCCGCCGACACGATCATCGAAATCGCCACCCTGGTGACCGATGCCGACCTGACCGAGGTCGCCATCGGACCCGAGCTGGCCATTGCAACGCCGCGCTCCGTTCTCGAGGGAATGGACGAGTGGAACACCCGCACCCATACCGAGTCGGGGCTCGTCCGGCGCTGCCTGGAATCCGACATCGATCTGGCCGAGGCCGAGCGCCGCACGATCGCTTTCCTCGAGCAGCACGTTCCCGCCGGCGCTTCGCCGATGTGCGGCAACTCCATTTGCCAGGACCGCCGGTTCATGGCGCGACTGATGCCCGATCTCGAAGCCTTCTTTCACTACCGTAATCTCGATGTCAGCACCCTCAAGGAACTCTCACGGCGCTGGGCGCCCGAGGTGGCCAAGGGATTCAGCAAGGACTCCAGCCACCAGGCGTTGGAGGATATCAGGGATTCGGTCGACGAGCTCCGCTACTACCGCCGCTTCATGGGCGAGTTGGGCGGACTTTAAACCTTGTAACCACGGAATACACCGAAAACACGGAAAGATGAAAACGCTCCTCTTTCCGTGCCCTCCGTGATTTCCGTGGTTACGACTGTTTTGGGCAGGCCCGACGTCGCGCCCCCCACCGGCCTCATTTCTTGTGGGCGGCCAGCTTGCGCCAGGTGTCGACCACCGTGTCGGGGTTGAGCGACATGCTCTCGATACCCTGGTCCATCAGCCACTCGGCCAGGTCCGGATAGTCCGAGGGCCCCTGGCCGCAGATCCCGATGTACTTGCCCTGCTTGCGGCAGGCCTCGATGGCCATCGCCAGCATCGCCTTGACCGCGGGGTCGCGTTCGTCGAATCGGTGGGCGACCAGGCCGGAGTCGCGGTCCAGGCCCAGGGTGAGCTGGGTCATGTCGTTGGAGCCGATCGAGAAGCCGTCGAAATACTCCAGGAAGGCTTCGGCGTTGAGGGCGTTGGACGGCAATTCGCACATCATGATGATTTTCAGGCCGTTCTCGCCGCGCTTTAGGCCGAACTTGTCCATCACGGCTACGACATCCGACGCTTCGCCAACAGTGCGCACGAAGGGCACCATGGCCCAAACGTGATCCAGGCCCATCTCCTCGCGCACTTTCTTCATGGCGCGACATTCGAGCTCGAACGCCGGCTGGAAATTCTCGTCGACGTAGCGTGAAGCGCCGCGCCAGCCGATCATCGGGTTCTCCTCGTCGGGCTCGTAACGATCGCCGCCGATCAGGTTGGCGTATTCGTTGGACTTGAAGTCCGACAGGCGCACGATGACGGGGTTGGGTCCGAAAGGTGCGGCAATCGTGGCGATGCCCTCGGCAAGTTTGTCGACGTAGAAGCTGACCGGATCGTCGTATCCGGCGGTGCGCCGGTCGATTTCGGCCCGGACCTCGTCGCTCTGGCCGTCGTAGTCGAGCAGGGCCAGTGGATGAATGCCGATCATCCGATTGATGATGAACTCCAGGCGCGCCAGGCCGATGCCGTGGTTCGGGATCAGGGCGAAGTCGAAGGCCCGGTCCGGATTGGCGACGTTCATCATGATCTTGAGCGGAGCCTCGGGCATGTCGTCGAGCGAGTCCTCGCTGACGCTGAACTCGAGCTGCCCCTCGTAGATGCGGCCGGTGTCGCCTTCGCTGCAGGAGACCGTGACCTCGGAGGCGTGCGGAACACGCTCGGTGGCGTCGCCGCAGCCGACCACGGCCGGGATGCCGAGTTCTCGCGCGATGATGGCGGCATGGCAGGTCCTTCCGCCCCGGTTGGTGACGATGGCCGCGGCGCGCTTCATGACGGGCTCCCAGTCGGGATCGGTCATGTCGGTGATCAGGACGTCGCCTTCCTCGACTTCGTGGATCTGCTCGAGCGA
>JAZBPT010000016.1:0-8184 GCA_036351755.1 Wenzhouxiangella sp.
CACGTCCTGGACCTTCTTCGGCGCGGTGGGCAGCGCCGTGGAGAACGGCTGGCTGTTCGCGACCATCTATCTCGGGCCGATCCTGGTCCTGGTCTTCGGCCACGACCTGATGCAGCGAATCCTTCGCCAGAGTCGCCAGCAGCGCCTGACCTCGATCGCCGACTTCATCGCGCATCGCTACGGGCGTTCCCGCCCGCTGGCCATCGCCGTGACCCTGGCGGCGGTGATCGGTTCGATTCCCTACATTGCGCTGCAGCTCAAGGCCGTGACCATGGGGCTCGTCGCGATCAGCGACGGGCGCGACGTGCTGTCCGAGCAGACCCTGGCGCTGGTGCTGGCGCTGGGCCTTGGGGTATTCGCGGTGCTTTTCGGCGCGCGCCGGCTCGAGGCGAGCGAGCACCACCGCGGCATGGTCGTCGCCGTGGCCTTCGAGTCCATGGTCAAGCTCGTGGCTTTTGCCGCGGTCGGCTTGTGGGCGCTGTTCGCCGTGCTCGACGGGCCCTCCGGCATGCTCGAGCGCGTCAGCGGCAACACGGAATACCGGGCTCTCTTCCTGCCGGGCGCACTGCCCGAGGGATTCTGGGTGCAGACCCTGTTGGCGGCCGCGGCCATCATCTGCCTGCCTCGGCAGTTCCAGGTCAGTTTCGTGGAAAACGAGAACGAGGCCGACCTGCGCACGGCGCGCTGGCTCTTTCCCGTCTACCTGCTGGCCTTCACGCTGCTGGTGGTGCCGATCGCGCTGGCCGGCATGGAGCGTCTCGGCGACGCATCCTTCAATGCCGACACCTTCGTGCTGACCCTGCCGATGAGCGCCGAACAGGGCTGGCTGACCATGCTCAGTTTCCTGGGCGGCTTTTCGGCCGCCACCGGCATGGTCATCGTGGCCACCGTGGCGCTGGCGACCATGGTCAGCAACGATCTGCTGGTGCCGCTGCTGTTGCGTCTGAAGTCGCGCCGGGGTGACGACTTCAGCCAGGTCGTTCTCAATGCCCGCCGCATCACCATCATCGCCCTGGCCGTCATGGCCTGGCTGTACTACCTGGTGCTGCAGACTACCGATCGGCTGGCCGCGATCGGGCTGACGTCCTTCGCGGCGGTGATTCAGTTCGCGCCCGCGCTGGTCATCGGCGTCTATTGGCGCGGGGCGAGCCGGGAAGGGGCGATGGCGGGCCTGTTGTTCGGCCTGGGCGTGTGGCTGTCGATGATCTTCATGCCCTCGATATTCGCCGACTGGCCCGGCTGGCTCGAGCCCGGTCTCTACCGCGCCACCCTGATCGGCCTGGCGGGCAACGTCGCCGCGCTGGTCCTGGTGTCGCTTTGGGTACGGCGGCGCCGTCCGGTGCTTCCCCGCCTGTTGGGCAGCCGCGCCGCCCGACCGGTCACCATCGGCGAGCTGCGCGAACTGGCGGCCGGCTTCATCGGCCGCGAACGGGTCGATACCGCTTTCGCCAGCGCGCTGGGCGGTGAGCGAACGGCGGCCGAGGAGGACATGCCCGCCGACCACGACCTCATCGGCTTCACCGAGCGCCTGCTGTCCGGCTGCATCGGGTCGGCCTCGGCGCGGACCGTCCTGGCCGCGGGGCTGAGGCGCAGCGGCATGCGGCCCGACGACGCCATGGCCCTGCTGGAGCAGACCTCCAGCGCGATCCAGTTCAATCGCGACCTGCTCGACGCCACGCTGGACCATATCAGCCAAGGGGTGAGCGTGGTCGATGCCGACCTGCGCCTGGTCAGCTGGAACCGGGCCTACGCGGAGCTGCTCGAGTATCCGCCCGGCATGGTCCACATCGGCCGGCCGGTGGAGGAGTTGATCCGCTACAACCTGGAACGCTGGCTCGAAGGCAGCCCGGAGCAGATCGAGGAGGCCGTCGACCGACGCATGCACCACATGCGGCGCCGCACGCCTTACGTGTTCGAACGCCACCACGGCGACGGCCGCGTCATCGAGATCCGCGGCAACCCCATGCCGCAGGGCGGCTACGTGACCACCTACACCGACATCACCAGCTTCAAGCGGACCGAGCGCGAGCTCAAGCGCGCCTACGCCACGATGGAGCAACGGGTCGCCGAGCGCACGCGCGAACTCAATCGCGCCATGCAGGCACTCGATAGCGCGAGACAGGAGGCCGAGGCGGCCAACGAGAGCAAGACGCGATTCCTTGCCGCGGCCAGTCACGACCTGCTGCAGCCGCTCAACGCCGCGCGCCTTTTCTCGTCTTCGCTCAGGCAGTCCGCCGATCGCCTGCCCGAGGAGGAGGCCAATCTCAGCCGCCGGGTCGACCACAGCCTGAGCGTGGCCGAAGACTTGCTGTCGGCATTGCTCGACATCAGTCGGCTCGACCAGGGCGCCCTGCAGCCGCGCTGGTCGGAGTTCCCGGTGCAGGTCCTGTTCGACAAGCTCGAACGGCAGTTCGGGGCACTGGCGCTTCGCCGGGGGCTCAGATTGCGGCTGCGCCCGAGCGCTGCCTGGGTGCGCAGCGACCAGAAGCTGCTTCAGCGCGTTCTCGCCAACCTGGTCGGCAATGCCCTGCGCTACACGCGTGAAGGCAGCGTGCTCGTGGCCTGCAGGCGGCGCGGGGACAAGGTGCGGATCGAAGTCAGGGATTCGGGCCCGGGCATCGCCGAGAGCGACCGGGAACGGGTCTTCAGGGAATTCGAACGCCTTGCAGCGGAAGAAGACCCCGAGGGGGCTGAACAGGGGCTGGGACTGGGGCTGGCGATCTGCCAGCGAATCAGCCTGATGCTCGAAGCACCGCTGGATCTTCGATCGAGGCTGGGCAGCGGCAGCGTCTTCTCGGTCACCGTACCCGCCACCGAGGCCGGGCTCTGGGAAGCGGGCGGTCGCGCGGCCCGTCCCGACGGCCCGTCCCGGCCGTTCACCGAACAGCGCGTCCTGTGCCTCGACGACGACCCGGACGTGCTCGACGGTATGCGCGCCATGCTCGAGCGCTGGGGTTGCCAGGTCTCGACTGCGCGGGACCGGCCGGCAGCGGCACGCCAGATGCTCGAACAGGCTCCCGACCTGCTGATCGTCGATTACCACCTGGAAGGGCAGGACAACGGGCTGGATGCGGCCCTGTCCATTCGTGACGTATCGGGTCGCTCCATTCCGGTCCTGGTCGTCACCGCCGATCGCGGCGGCGCGCTTCAGGAACGCATCGTCTCACTCGGTTTCAGGCGCCTGCTCAAGCCGGTCAAGCCGGCGGCCCTGCGCTCGGTGATGCGGCGCATGCTCGACGAGGCCGGGACCGGGCCGATCGATCGCTGAGGCGGACGGCCGGGGCGGCCGATCGCTACGGGCTGTCCTGCTCGAAGTCCTTCGGCGAGACCTGCAGGCGGTTGAGCAGGGTGACCGCCTGCGTGCGGTTCGACACGTCGAGCTTGCGCATGATGGCGGTCATGTGGGCCTTGACCGTGGCTTCCGTGATATCGAGTTCCCAGGCGATCTGCTTGTTGAGCAGGCCTTCGCCGAGCATCATGAGGATGCGGTACTGCTGCGGCGTGAGCGCGCCGATCCTCTGCACCAGTTCGAGCTCGCCGGGATCGCGTTCGCGCGGTTCGAGCCCGGCCGGTACCCAGGTATCGCCGTCGAGCACGCGGCCGATGGCCTGGTCGATCGTTTCGGAGTCGGCCGACTTGGAAAGGAAACCGGCGGCGCCGTCGGCCAGCGCCCGCTGGATGATCCGAGTGTCGTCGTGCGCGGAGATCAGCAGGACGGGGATCTCGGGATAACGGCCGCGCAGCCAGGCCAGCGCCGACAGGCCGTGCCGGCCGGGCAGGTGCAGGTCGAGCAGCACCAGGTCGATGGCCGAGTCTGCTTCGAGCAGCTCCTGTAATTGCTCGAAGGAAGCCGTTTCCGACACCCGGCAGTGCGGGTGCAGCCGCCTGAGCGTACCGGCCAGGGCCTCGCGAAACAGCGGGTGGTCGTCCACGACCACCATGTGCTCGGCCGCCTGCAGGTTCATGCGCGTCAGACCTGTCGCCGGTTCTCGATCAGGTTTTCGACGACTTCGGGATCGGCCAGCGTGGAAGTGTCGCCGAGCTGGTCGTGTTCGTTGGCGGCGATCTTGCGCAGGATGCGGCGCATGATCTTGCCCGAACGCGTCTTGGGAAGGCCCGGCGCCCATTGCAGGTGATCAATCGTGGCAATCGGGCCGATCTCCTCGCGCACCCACTGGACCAGTTCCTCGGCCAGTTTCTCGTCGCCTTCCCGGCCGGCCATCAGGGTGACGTAGGCGTACACGCCCTGGCCCTTGATGTCGTGCGGGAAGCCCACCACGGCCGCCTCGGCCACCGCGGAATGCGCCACCAGGGCGGACTCGACTTCGGCCGTGCCCAGGCGGTGGCCCGAGACGTTGATGACGTCGTCGACCCGGCCGGTGATCCAGTAGTAGCCGTCCTCGTCGCGCCGCGCCCCGTCGCCGGTGAAGTAGCGGCCCTTGTAGGTGGCGAAATAAGTCTCGCCGAATCGTTTGTGGTCGCCGTAGACGGTGCGCATCTGGCCGGGCCAGCTGCCCGTGAGCACCAGGTTGCCGGAGGTCGCGCCCTCGAGCTCCTTGCCGTCGGCGTCGAGCAGGGCGGGCTTGATGCCGGGCAGGGGCTTAGTCGCCGAGCCGGGCTTGAGATCGGTCGCCCCCGGCAACGGGGAGATCAGGATGCCGCCGGTCTCGGTCTGCCACCAGGTGTCGGCGATCGGGCAGCGGCCGTCGCCGACGACGTTGTAGTACCACTCCCAGGCTTCCGGGTTGATCGGCTCGCCGACCGTGCCGAGAATGCGAAGCGACTGGCGGCTGGTCTTCTTCACCGGGTCGTCGCCGCCGCGCATCAGGGCCCGGATCGCCGTCGGGGCGGTATAGAAGATGTTGACCTCGTGCTTGTCGACGACCTGCCAGAAGCGGCTATTGTCGGGATAGTTGGGCACGCCCTCGAACATCAGCGTGGTGGCGCCGTTGGCGAGCGGACCGTAGACGATGTAGCTGTGCCCGGTGACCCAGCCGACGTCCGCCGTGCACCAGTAGATCTCGCCGTCGCGGTAATCGAACACGATCTCGTGGGTCCAGCTCGCCCAGGCGAGATAGCCGCCGGAGGTGTGCAGCACGCCTTTGGGCTTGCCCGTCGACCCGGAGGTGTAGAGGATGAAGAGCGGATCCTCGGCGTTCATCTCCTCGGGCTCGCAGTCGGCGTCGACCTGCTCGAGTTCCTCGTGAAGCCAGTGATCGCGGTCGGAATCCCAGTCGATTTCGTTGCCGGTATTGCGCACCACCAGCACCGAGTCGACGCGGCCGGCCGCGTCCTCGTTGGACAGGGCCCGGTCGACGTTCTTCTTCAGCGGCGTGGCTTTTCCGCCGCGCATGCCTTCGTCGGCGGTGATCACGCACTTGGAATCGCAATCGATGATGCGGCCGGCCAGCGCGTCGGGCGAGAAGCCGCCGAAGACCACCGAATGGATCGCGCCGATTCGCGCGCAGGCCAGCATGGCCACGGCGGCTTCGGGAATCATGGGCATGTAGAGCGTGACGCGGTCGCCCTTGCCCACGCCGAGGCGCTTGAGCACGTTGGCGAAGCGGCAGACCCGATCGTGCAGCTGGCGGTAGGTGATCTTCTCGTCGCGCTGGGGGTCGTCGCCCTCCCAGAGAATCGCGACCTGGTCGCCGCGGTCGTCCAGGTGGCGGTCGACGCAATTGGCGCAGACGTTGAGCGTGCCGTCGTCGAACCAGCGGATGTGAAGGTCGTCGAGATCGAAATTGACGTCCTTGATGCGCGAGTAGGGCTTGATCCAGTCGAGGCGCTGCCCGATCCGGTTCCAGAACGCATCCTCGTTTTCCAGCGCCTCCCGCGTCAGCTCCTCGAAGCGCTCACGATCGACGTGGGCGGATTTCGCGATGTCGTCGGGGACGGGGTGGATCTGGGCTTGCGGATGATGTTCTGACATGGTTTCGCTTCCTCTTCGCGGCTGCTTGGTTGGGGGCCAGGGGCGGCCTCGTGACGCCGTCGTTCAGTGTCGCCAAAGCCTGAAAGCTTGTAAAGGAGGGCCCGCGTATACGACCTACGACTTTGGTCTAACACGACTAAAGGCTAATTGCCGTGCGAGCGCGATGCCGGAACCATGAGGACCGTTCATCGAGCTCACTATCAGAAAGAGGGAATTTCCAATGACGGGACGGCAAATCGTCGAGACCAGGGATCGCAACGCATCCCCGAGCTGGCGCCGCGGATTGCTGGCGCTGTCCATTTCACTGGCCTGCGCCGGTCCGGTCCTGGCCGACGACGCTGACCGGGTGGCCGAACTCGAGCAGCGCGTGGCCGATCTCGAAGCCATGGTCCAGCAACTGCTCGACGAGCGTCGCGCGTCGGCACCGGCCAGCGCTGAAGTGCAGCGTGTGGCCGAGGAATCGCGGGCCACCCGCGCCATGGTCGAGGAAATCCGCGACCGGGCCGAGCCGGTGCTTGCCGCCGCCGAAGAGAAGGCCGAGGGACCCGAATTCTACTGGGGCGGCTATATCAAGGCCGACGCGATCGTCTCTGATTTTTCAGACGGCGAAGTCGCTGCCGGCAGCATCGGGCGGGACTTCTTCGTGCCGAGCACGATCCCGGTCGGCGGCGAGGGCGAGGGAGCGGTCACGGACTTTCATGCGCGCCAGAGCCGGATCAATTTCGGCGTTCGTCACCAGGTCGACGAGAACAACAGGCTGGGCGCCTTCGTCGAATTCGATTTCCTGGCCACCGCCGGCGGCAACGAGCGGGTCAGCAACTCCTATTCGCCGCGCATGCGACACGCCTTCATCACCTGGAACAACTGGCTCGTGGGCCAGACCTGGAACACCTTCATGGACGTAGGCACGCTGCCCGAGAGCGTCGACTTCATCGGGCCGTCGGGCAGTACCACTTTCGGCCGCCAGACCCAGATCCGCTACACGAACGGAAACTTCGCCATCGCGCTGGAGAATCCCGAAACGACCATCACACCCTTCGGCGGCGCCGGCCGGATCGTGACCGACGACCAACTGATGCCCGAACTGGCCGCCCGCTACACCTGGAAGGGCGACTGGGGCCACGTCCAGCTCGGCGGCATGCTGCGCCAGCTCGCCTACGAAGATGAAGCGCTGGGCATCGACGACGACGAAATGAGCTGGGGCGTGAGCCTTTCGGGCAAGTTCCCGATCGGGCGTGACGACATCCGCTGGATGGTGCACCACGGCGACGGCCTCGGGCGTCACGTCGGCCTGAACTTCGTCAACGCAGCGGTACTGAGCGATACCGGGAGTCTCGAGACCATCGGCACGACGGGCGGTTTCGTGGCCTACCGGCACTGGTGGAGCGAACGCCTTCGCTCGACCGCGGTCTTCGGATACCTGGACGTTGACAATCCCGTCGAATACACGGGAACCGGCGTGAGCAGCGGCAACTGGAGCGGCCAGGTGAACCTCTTCTACAGCCCGGTCGATGCACTGAGCTTCGGCGTCGAATATCTCACCGCCGAGCGCGAAATCGAGTCAGGCGAAAGCGGCCGGCTCGACAGGCTGCAGTTCACGGGCAAGTACAGCTTCTGAAATCCGGCCGGCCCGGGAACGGGCCGGCTCAGAATTCGTGCGTGACGAGCCGCGCCAGTTCGCCCGGCGTACGCAGGAGTGCCGTTGCGCCGGCTTCGAGCAGTTCCTGCTCGGAACCATAGCCCCAGGTCACGCCGAGACCCTGAATGCCGTTGTTCCGGGCGCCGATCATGTCGTGCTTGCGGTCCCCGATCATCCGCGTGGTTTCGGTCGACAGTCCGAGCTGCTGTGCAACATACGCAAGGAGTTCGGACTTGTCGGTCCGTTTCCCGTCGAGTTCGCTGCCGAAAACGTCTTCCAGCCACTTGTCCAGGCCGAAGTGGACGACGATGCGTCGCGCATAGATCGTCGGTTTCGAGGTCGCCACGAACAAGCGCGCACCGCCGGAGCGCAGTGCCTCGAGCGCCTCGGCGATGTCGGGGTAGGGCGCGTTCTCGTAGAGCCCGACCTCGCCGAAGCGTTCCCGATACAACGCCACGGCCCGGTCGGCCAGCTTCTCGTTTCCACCGAGCATCTCCGAGAAGCTCTCATGCAGTGGCGGGCCGATAAAGTGCAGGAGCCGGTCCTGCTTGGGCACGGGCTGGCCGAGTCGCTCGAGGGCATGCTGGATACAGCGGGTAATGCCTTCGCGCGG
>JAZBPT010000017.1:0-20436 GCA_036351755.1 Wenzhouxiangella sp.
AGCAGGTCCTGGCCTTCGTAGTCGGCGCGGTCGTAGCGCTGGAAGGTTTCGTACTCGTCGCGCCAGTAGGCCAGCATTTCCTCGCCGGCCTCGGGCGAAGCGTCGCCCAGTTCGGCGTTGTGGCCGCGAATGCCGAACTGGTCGAGGATGCGCAGCGACGTGAGCATCTCGGGCTGCTGAAGGCTGAACTTCAGGAAGGCCCGGCTGTAGAACCAGTCGATGGACAGCGGCTTGAAGTACCAGAAGTTGACGAACAGCAGGCCGCCGACGAGCATCAGGGCTGCCAGGCTGACGCCGCCCCACTTGAGGAATTTTTTCATTGTCTTCCCGGTTATCGTTGACTCGACCGAGCACTTTAGCTCCCGGTGCATGCGAGGGCATGCGCCAGAAGTCATGTATCGCGCCGGCCTGCTAGGGTCTGACGACCAGGCTGCCGGTGGAAGTGCGGCCGAACAGGGCTTCGAAGGCCTTGCCGGCATCGGCCAGGTCGTAGATTCGGGACGGGGTGGGATCGATCCGCCCCGATAAGGTCCATTCAGCCAGCGTCTTGATGACCGGCGGGACCACGGTGGGATCGGCCATGACCGTGCCGCCCCAGTTGACGCCGTGGATGGAACAGCGCTTGAGCAGCGGCAGGTTCATCGGGATCTTCGCGATGCCGGCGACGAAGCCCACGACCAGGAAACGTCCGCCGGGGGCCAGCAGCCGCAATGCGGCCTCCGACACATCGCCGCCGACCGGATCGTAGACGATGTTGACGCCACGCTTGCCGGTGATCGCCTTGACTTCGTCTCGCCAGCCATCAGCCGTGTAGTCCACGACAGCATCGGCCCCATGGTCCAGGCAGTGATTTCTCTTGGCTTCGCTCGAGGCACAGGCGATTACCTTCGCGCCCAGCGCCTTGGCGCACTCGATGGCCGTGGTTCCCGTGCTTCCCGATGCGCCGAGAATCAGGACGGTCTCACTTTCCTTCACGTTGCCGATTTCGCGCAAGCCGAAGAGACTCGTGGCCCAGGAAATGAAGAAGTTGGCGGCAATGACCGGCTCGAGGCCCGGCGGCAGCGGCGCACAGGAAGCGGCCGGCAAGGTCACCTGCTCGGCCAGGCCGCCGTTGAGGGCGAAAGCGGCGACTTTGTCCCCGGGCCTGATGTGGGTGACGCCTTCGCCCACCGACTCGACGGTGCCCGCCATCGAACTGCCGGGCACGAAAGGCAGCTCGGGCCGGATCTGGTAGTCGCCGCGAATCATGAGACCGTCGAAGAAGCCCACGCCCACGCCGGCGACATCGAGACGGACCTCGCCCGGACCCGGCTCGGGCGGCTGCGGCAGTTCGCTGACGCCGATGGCCGCCGGGTTTGAGAATTCCGTGATCTGAATACCTCGCATTCCTGCGCTCCCGAGACAATGTGTCCGGTCATTATCCATATCGGGAATGCCGTGGGCTTCGCGCGCCGGGTGGACGCGCGAAGCCCGCGGTTCGCATTCAGCGGTTGCGGCGTCCGCGATGTGCTTCGCGCATGGCCTCGAGTTCGGCCAGCTGTTCCTCGGTCAGGATCGAGGCCAGCTCGGATCGAAGCGCTCCGCGCTCGTGCATGCGTTCTGCCCGGTGCTCGGCCATCAGGGTCTGGACGGCCTCCTTCTGCTCGTCGCTCAGGTCGAGTTGGCCCAGGGCGTAGGCCAGGCGATTGCCGCCACGATTGCCACGGCCTGCGCCCGCGTGCCGGCGTTCCCGGCGCTCTTTCATCTGTTCGAAGCGAGCCGCCTGGTCCTCGTCGAGCACGGCCAGTATCTCCTGGTGCAGGGCTTCCCTGGCCGCGATGGCCTGTTCCCGGGCCTCCGGGTTGGGATTGCCTTCGGCATCGCGCCACTGTATTCCGCTCTGCATGTATTCGCGGTGTTCATCGAACAGCGCGGTGATCGTTGCAATCTGCTGTTCATCCAGGTCGAGCCTCTCGGCCAGGTTGTCCACCGGTCCGCGGGCCAGTGCCAGCGAGGTCAGGCAGACCAGGCCCAGGCCGATGATCGTCTTGGTCAGTCGGGAAGTCGTCATTGCGCTTTCTCCATGGTTCGGGTTTGGGGCGTGGCCGGGCTGTCCGACCACGATTGCAGTTTGCGCCGCACGACCGACAAGTTGGGTCAATTCGATTGTCGAAGTGTCAAGATTTGTCTACTGCGGAAGGTCAAGATTGACCACCAGGCCGCCATCCGGCGCGTTCTCGGCAGAGATGCGGCCGCCGTGCCGATCCACGGCCGCCCGGGCGATGGCCAGGCCGATTCCGCCGCCGACGCCCGATTCGCTGCGGCCCGGGCTGAGCCGCACGAAAGGCTCGAAGATTCGTTGCAGGTCACCTGGATCCACGCCGGGGCCCCGATCGCTCACCCGCAGCCGGGCTCGCCCGTCTTCTCGAGCCAGGCAGACGGCCACCCGCTCTCCCTCGGGGCTGTGACGGACCGCATTGCGAATCACGTTTTCGATGGCGTGGCGCAAGGCCTGTTCGTCGCCATGGACCATCAGCCGGTCCGGACCATCGAAATTGACCTCGACCTTGCGCGCCCGACCTTCCAGGCGGGCATCGGCGACGATATCAGTGACACAATCGACCAGGTCGAAGGCGCGATCGGCCAGCGGATCGGCATGCTGCAGGCGCGCGTAGGCCAGGATTTCGCCGACCAGGGCGTCCAGTCGTTCGCTTTCGACGCGGATCCGTTCGAGGTAGCGGGGATCCCCGTCGCGCTCGGCCAGCGACAGTGCTACCTGGATCCGGGCCAGCGGCGAGCGCAGTTCGTGGGAGACATCCCGCAGTAACTGCTGCTGGCCGCTGATCATCTGCGACAGCTGGTCGGCCATGCGGTTGAAGTCCCGGGCCAGGCCGCCGATCTCGTCGCGTCGGCGGGCAAGCCGCTCCGGCAGGCGAGCGGCCAGATCGCCGCTGCCCAGCGCGCTACCGGCCTCGCGCATGCGCTGCATGGGGCGGGCGATATAGCGGGCCAGGGCGAAACTGATCAAGCCGCTGATGACAATGGCGACGAGGAGCAGGCCCAGCGGGCCGAACGGCCCGAACAGGCGAAAAAGGAAGGGCCGGGGCGGGCGCGAGACGATCAGCAGGTATTGATCGCCGTTCGGTGCCCGGAGCTCGCGTGCCCAGCGGTGTGTGTTGCCCGGCCGGTCCACCGCCTGACCGGACTGCCAGGACTCGACCAGCGGGCGTCCGCGCCGCGGCAAGCGATCGCCGAGCAGCTCCGTGCCGCTCGCGTCGACCACGTGCAGATCCAGCACGCGGGAGCGGGCCCTCGCGGCCACCAGCCAGCGTTTCAGGCCGCGCTCACCGTGCCGGTTCAGCGCCGCCTGGGCCGGGGCGACGACCCGTTCCTCGATGAACTCCGTGCGTTCCTGTTCGAATTCTTCACCGCGCTGGTAGCGGTGGATCTGGGAGTTGATCAGTACCACCGAAACCAGGCTCAGGACGATGACTGCCCAGAAGGCCAGGAAGACGCGGACCGAAAGCCGGTTCACGGCCCCTCTCCGTCGGCCGTCAGGCAGTAGCCGCGCCCGCGGACGTTGCGGATGCTGACCCCGGCACGCGCGTCCTCCAGTTTGTGGCGCAATCGGCTCACGTGCGTGTCCACGCTGCGATCGAAGGGCATGGCCTCGCGGCCGAGGGCGTGCCGGGAAAGTTCGTCCTTGGAACGGACTTCGCCGGGCGTACGCGCCAGCAATTCCAGCAAGGCGAACTCCGCGCCGGTGAGAGCGATCCGTCCGGCGGCTCCCTCGGCGTGGCGGCTCTCCGCGTCCAGGCGCAGGCGCCCGACCTGTGCGGGGATCTCTTCGGCCGGGCCGGGTCGGCCGCGCCGCCAAACGGCGCGCAGGCGCGCGGCCAGTTCGCGCGGATTGAACGGCTTGGGAAGGTAGTCATCGGCGCCCAGTTCCAGCCCGACGATCCGGTCGGTGTCATCGCCCCTGGCGGTGAGCATGATCACCGGTACATCCCCATGGCGCCGGATCTCGCGCAGTACCTCGAATCCGTTGGCGCCGGGCATCATCACGTCGAGCACCACCGCATCGGGCGGCGTCGTCTGGGTGGCCCGGATCCGGCCCGCCTCGCCGTCGTGGACACTGGAGACGTTCATGCCCTCGCCCCCGAGAAACTCCTCGAGCATGGTGCATAGCTCGATGTCGTCGTCGACGATCAGGACGCTGGGCTGTTTCATGGCGCCAATTTAGCGCGACTCGGGGGCGATTGTCCGTCCCGAAGTGTCAAGAACCGCAAACTGGTTTACAATGCGCGCCGCTTCGATGGCGGTTCATCAGGGGCGGTTTCGACTTCTGTGGTCGCGCCGTTGTCCTGACTCGACTCCCAAGACATATCCCACAGGCCGGGCATCGCTGTTCGGGCCCAAAAGGTATTGCCCGAATGAATGTCCTCTACGCCGTCCGGCGCGACTGGCTGTCCAATATCCGTGCCGACGTGCTGGCCGGCCTCGTGGTCGCGCTGGCCCTGATTCCCGAGGCGATCGCCTTTTCGTTGATCGCGGGGGTGGATCCGCGGGTCGGGCTGTATGCCTCGTTCTGCATCGCCGTGGTGATCGCGTTCACGGGTGGCCGCCCCGGCATGATCTCGGCGGCGACGGGCGCCATGGCCTTGCTGATGGTGACGCTGGTGCGCGAGCACGGCTTGCAGTACCTGCTCGCCGCCACGGTCCTGACCGGGCTGCTGCAGATCGTCGCCGGCTATCTCAAGCTCGCCGATTTGATGCGCTTCGTGTCGCGCTCGGTCGTGACCGGTTTCGTCAATGCGCTGGCGATTCTCATTTTCCTGGCCCAACTCCCGGAACTGATCGGTGTGCCCGGGATGGTGTACCCGATGGTTGCCGCCGGTCTGCTGATCATCTACGGCCTGCCGTACCTCACGCGCGCCGTCCCGTCTCCGCTGGTGGCCATCGTGCTGCTGACGGTCGCGGCGGTCGCGCTGGGCCTCGAGGTGCCGACCGTGGGGGACAAGGGCGAATTGCCCGACTCCCTGCCCACCTTCCTGCTGCCCGACATTCCCTGGACGCTCGAAACGCTGATGATCATTCTCCCGGTCTCGACGACCATGATGGTCGTTGGGCTGCTCGAGTCCTTCCTGACCGCGCAGATCGTCGACGACCTGACCGACACGCCCAGCGACAAGCACCGCGAGGCCCGGGGGCAGGGGCTGGCCAACATCGTGTCCGGTTTCTTCGGCGGCATGGCCGGCTGCGCCATGATCGGCCAGTCGGTGATCAACGTGAAATCCGGTGGGCGCGGGCGGCTTTCAAGCCTGGTCGCCGGTGTTTTCCTCCTGCTGATGGTGGTCTTCCTGGGTGATTACGTAGGCATGATTCCCATGGCGGCCCTGGTGGCGGTCATGATCATGGTCTCGATCGGCACTTTCAGCTGGCAGTCGATCGCCAATCTCAGGCACCATCCCCGGACATCGAGCCTGGTGATGATCGGAACGGTCGTGGTCACCGTATTCACTCACGACCTGGCCAAGGGCGTGCTGACCGGCGTGCTGCTCTCCGCGCTGGGCTTTGCCCGCAAGGTCGGGCAGGTCCTGGTCGTGGCCAGGCATCAGGAAGACGAGGGCCGGACCCGCCGTTACACCGTCACCGGGCAGGTCTTTTTCGCCTCCGCCGCGGAATTTCTCGCCGCCTTCGACTTCCGGGAAGTGGTCGAGCGCGTGCGGATCGACGTCACCGCGGCCCACTTCTGGGACCTCAGCGCCGTTGGCGCGCTGGACCGGGTGATACTGAAGTTCCGGCGCGAGGGGGTCGAAGTCGAGGTCGTCGGCATGGACGAGGCGAGCCGGACGCTCGTCGACCGGCTGGGTGTCCACGACAAGCCCGATGCCGAGAAACTGCTGGGTCACTGATGGATTCACTGCGATGAGCAAGACTGCCTATACCATTCCTCAAGACGGCAAGGTCATGGCCTGCCTCGACACGTCGATCTACGCCGATTCGGTGATCGACCACGCCGCCTGGGCTTCTGCACGACTGGAGGCCGCGCTGGTCTGCCTGCATGTCCTCGACCGGGAAACGGCCGGGGCGGTTTCGGCCGACTACAGCGGCAGTATCGGCGTCGATACGCAGTCGACCCTGCTGGAAGAGTTGGCCGAGCTCGATGCCCAGCGCTCGCGCCTGGCCATGCAGCACGGCCGCGCCCTGCTTGAGCGCGCCACCGAACGTGCTGCGCAGGCAGGAGCCCGGGAGCCCGAGAGCCTGCAACGTCACGGCACGCTCGTCGAAACCGCCACGCAGCTGGAAGAAGACGTCCGCCTGTTCGTCATCGGCAAACGCGGGGAGTCGGTCGACTCCGGCAAGGGCCACCTGGGCGCCAACCTCGAGCGCACCGTCCGCGCGGTGCATCGCCCCTTGCTCGTCGCCTCGCGACGGTTCCGTCCGGTTCGGTCCTTCGCCATCGCCTACGACGGCAGCGACACCAGCCGCAAGTGCGTGGCCATGGTCTGCCAGAGTCCGCTTCTGCGCGGGCTCGACTGCCACTTGATCGTTGCCGGCAGCGAGGACGGACGGATGCGCGACAGGCTGGATTGGGCCCGTCGGGAGCTGGAGGCCGCCGGCTATAAATCACAAGTCGTGGTGCGGCCGGGCAACTCCGATGACGTGATTGCCGAACAGGTCGAAGCACTCGATATCGACCTGCTGGTCATGGGCGCCTACGGACACTCGCGCATCCGCCACCTGATCGTCGGCAGTACGACCACCAGCGTGCTGCGAAACTGCTCGATCCCCGTCCTGCTCCTGCGCTGATCGCTCGGGAAGACCGCTGACTCGCCTGCCCGGATGATGATCCATCCGGCAACTTGACCGGTCGGATCCTGACGACTAGGCTTTCTGGCAAGTGCCGATCAGGCGGAAGGGGGCCTGCCTGGCGGCTGCAATTCGACTGGAAACCACCGTGACAGAGGGAGCGGCGTGGTGTCAGCGAAACGGAAAGTGGCAGAACTGCTCGAGGCCGCCGATGTGCAGATCGACGGCGATCGGCCCTGGGACCTGAAGGTTCACGACGACCGCTTCTACCGGCGTGCCTTGGCCGAAGGATCGCTCGGCGTGGGCGAGGCCTACATGGACGGCTGGTGGGACGCCGAGAGGCTCGACGAGTTTTTCGTTCGCGTCCAGCGCGCCCGTATCGAAGAGCATATCCGCACGCCGTCGACCATCGCCCAGGTCCTGATCAGCAAGCTGGCCAACCAGCAGACCCGTCGGCGTTCCCGCCAGGTGGCCGAGCAGCACTATGATCTTTCCAATCGTCTCTACGAGGCGATGCTCGGCCCGACCATGCAGTACACCTGTGCCTACTACGGCCGGGAAGGCCGGATCGACTCGCTCGACGAGGCCCAGCTCGCCAAGCTGGCGCTGGTGGCGCACAAACTGGATCTGAAACCGGGTATGCGGATTCTTGAGCTCGGCGGCGGTTTCGGCGAGCTGGCACGCTACCTGGCCGCCGAGCACGAATGCGAAGTGGTGAGCTTCAATATCAGCCGTCGCCAGGTGGAGTACGCCCGCCGGATCTGCCAGGGGCTGCCTGTGGATGTTCGCCTGCAGGACTACAGGGAGGCCATGGACGAGCCCGAGGCCTTCGATCGCGTCGTCAGCGTCGGGCTGATGGAGCACGTCGGCCCCAAGAACTATCGCGGCTTCTTCGAGCTGGTTCGTGCACGGCTCAAGGCCGGCGGCCTGGCCCTGCTGCACACCATCGGCGGCAATGTCAGCCGCACGACCGCCGACCGCTGGATCCGAAAGTACATCTTCCCGGGCGGCGTGATTCCCTCCGAAGCGCAACTGACCCGCGCCAAGGAGGGTCTCCTGGTCCTCGAGGACTGGCACAATTTCGGCCCGGACTATGATCGAACCCTGATGGCCTGGGAGTCGAATTTCCTCGACGCCTGGCCGGAACTGTCCGAGCGGGACGGCCTGGACGAGCGCTTCTATCGGATGTGGCGCTTCTATCTCAACTGTTCCGCCGGCGCCTTTCGCTCGCGCGGTCTCAATCTCTGGCAGTTGGTGCTCAGCCACGGCGACATCCCGCGCTACGTTCCGGTGCGCTGAAGCATGAGCACGGATGCCCGGGAGGCACATCATCGCCGTACCGAAGCGCTCTCGAAGGCGTTGACGGACTCGCGCGGGCCGGTTCGCCTGCGCAAGCGCACCAGTAATCTCTTTCGCCCGCGCGAGGAGATCGAGCGCGCGCAGCTCGACGTGGCTTCGCTCGATCACGTCATCGAGATCGACCCCGACTCGGGCGTGGCAGAGGTCGAAGGCATGACGACCTACGCCGACCTGGTCGACGCGACCTTGCCCTACGGGCTCGCGCCAGCCATCGTGCCGGAGCTGAAGAGCATTACCGTCGGTGGCGCGATGACCGGCCTGGGGATCGAGTCCATGGCGTTCCGATACGGCCTGGTGCATCACACGGTCCGTGAAATGGACGTGCTCGTCGCCGACGGCCGGGTGCTGACCTGTTCGCCCAACCGTCGAAGCCAACTGTTCTTCGGTTTTCCGAATTCCTTCGGTAGTCTCGGCTATGCCATGCGCCTCCGCGTCGGGCTGGTGCCGGTGGCCCGTCAAGTTCGCCTGGAACACACGCGCTTCAGCGATCCGGGCTACTTGTTCGCCGCGATCGCCGACGAATGCGAGCAGCCGACTTGCGACTACCTTGACGCGGTGTATTTCGCGCCCGGCGAATTCGTGCTGACCCGGGCGGGATTCGTCGAGGAGTTGCCGCCCGACACGGCCCCCAGCGACTACACCTGGATGCAGCAGTACTGGAAGAGCTTGCGGGACAAGCGCGAAGACTACCTCTCGATCCACGATTATCTGTGGCGTTGGGATACCGACTGGTTCTGGTGCAGCAAGAACCTGGGCATGAACTTCAAGCCCCTGCGTTTTCTCATGGGGCGCAAGCGGCTCAACAGCATCACCTATCAGAAAGTCATGCGGGCCAGCAATCGCTGGCCCCTGAGCATGATGCGCCACGTCCGTCCCCGCACCGAATCGGTCATCCAGGATGTCGACATTCCGATCGACAATGCCGCGGCCTTCCTGGCCGAGTTCGAAGCCCGAATCGGCATCCGCCCGGTCTGGATCTGTCCGTTCGTCGTGCCCGACGGCCGCTTCTCGCTTTTCGAGCTGCGCACGGATACGCCCTACATCAACTTCGGTTTCTGGGACATGGTGCGCAGCGACGAGCCCGACGGCCATTACAACGCTTTGGTCGAAGACCTGGTCGCCAGGCACGGCGGCAAGAAGAGCCTGTATTCGCGCAGCACCTACGACGAACAGCGCTTCTGGCAGGAGTACAACCGCGAGGCCTACGAATCCCTCAAGCGGGAATACGACCCCGAGGGTCGGTTCCCGGGGCTCTACGAGAAGGCCGTAAAGAGCCGATAGCTGCGGTGTTCGCACCGACGCGGTAGGATGGCGCGCGGGAAGGGTTGGCTGGAAGCGGTGCGAGTGGCGATCCGATCTGTCCGGACGGCTGATCAGCTCGGTGCTTGTTCTGCGATGCGTCGCCGAGCCGGGTGCCGGTCGCCAGGGAACGTTTCCGCTGAAACGTGTCCCTGCCGCCGCGCAATCTCGTCCACGGCGAAGGACCGGGCTATCACTGTGCTTGCGCTGCGGAATCGAGCTGAGTTGTTCGTGGCCGGGATAGGGTGATCGGGCTCAGGCAATTGAATTCCCTGTGCCCGATCACTCTGTCAATGATCAATCGAAGTCAAGAGTTCCCGTATCTCAGACACACGACTTTCCTGTACTGCGAGCGGCGACCTCGGCTCTAGTGGAAGCGATCCTGGAATATCAAGTCAGCTACGGGCGACCATTGCGTTTCGTAGGCGCCCAGATCATGGAAACCGGTGTGGCCGTTCGGGGGATCGACTGGATCGGGACCCAGATGTTCACTGCCGCGCTCAACACCCACAAGATCGAGATTACCAGGGGCGATGCTGGAGTCGCTGCAGTAATCGATAGCAGGGGACGTGGCGGATGGAAAGTAAGGGTTGTCGTCGACAGTAGTCAAGTCCGGGTCGATGCTGCTGAAATAGAACGCCGACGATAGATCGGTATCACTCGCTTCCTGGTGCGCAATGACGCATTCTGCCGACGCCGCTGAATTCCCAGAGCCATCAAGAGTCAGCACGTGGCCTTCGGACTCCCAGATAATGGACGCCTCGATGTGAAAAAGTGCCTCGTCCGGTGCGGTGGCAAACCCTCGAAGTACATGATCGACCGAGGTGTTGTCGGTGATCGTGCTCCGCGAAATCAGAATCTGGGAGCTCTGCCAGCCATAGAACAGGGCCGAACCGCTATTCTGGTAGGCGAGGGAGTCGTAGAAATTCGCCTTGCCTGGGTCGCCGGTCGAGCCCGACGTGGCGCGGACGATGGATCCGGACAGGCTGGAAGTGTTGTTGGTGATGATGGTGCGCTGGACCTCCAGCATGCTGCCATTGGTGACGTAGTAGCCTCCACCGCCCCCGTTTACGGTTGTGTTCCCGGTCATGCGGCTACAGCGCGGGACGGTAATGCCAATGCCAATCGATTCGGGCGGCTGGCACGCTTCTTCCTGTTCCCGACCGTGCCACACGGTGGCGTTGTTGTCCGCATAGATGCCGCCGCCGCTATTCGTTGCAGTATTGTCTCGAATGACCAGGTCCTGCAGATCGGCTTCCGCTCCGTCGATGTATATTCCACCCCCAAGGGCCGCCTCGTTCATGACGATGTGGCCAGCGTTGTCAGGATCCCCGTAGCCGGGAGCATACTCCGATCCGCGGGTGGACAGCTTGCTCGCGCCGCTGATGTAGAGACCGCCACCCTTGGCGCTGGCCGTGTTGCCGAAGATCGCGCCTGCCGGTGCGCCGAACACAATCGGACCACCGCCAGCATAGAGTGTCTCTCCGCAGTTCATAAGCGCGATGCCGCCGCCGTTTTCTGCCGAATTGTTGGCGATCGCGGCGGATCCTATGACTATGACCTCACCGGCGGTGCTGGCCTCCTGCGGATTGACGCAGGCGATGCCGCCGCCGTTGTCGGTCGTGGAGTTGTCGTTGATCATCGAATCGTTGTCGATCGTTATCAAGGGACTGGTATCCATGGCGTCGCCGCCAACGACTACGAGTACGCCGCCTCCGTTTTGGCCACTGTTCACTGCCTCGTTGAAAGCGATCTGTACGTTTTTCAAATCGACTGACAGCACTCCCTGCCGCCCCGCGATTCCGAGACCGGCACCGCCGCCCTCAAGCGACAACTGGCTGCCTCGAATGGCGAGATTATCCAGAACGACATTCGTTGGATTGCTACCCGATCCCAGGATTGTGAAGACTCGTTGTGAATTGCCGTCAGCATCGAGGGTCGTTCGGCCTGTTGGCGTGATATCACTGCACGACTCGTAACCACCCCGGATGGTCACGCTTAGTTCGTCCAATACGTAAGTGTCCCCCAGATAGAGGCTCGTATCGCTTTCGAGCAGAATGGTGTCACCGTTGCCGGCAGCACCCAGGGCGTCGACGAGATTATCGTAATCGCAAGTTCCTGCATCCGAGCCGACGCGAATGGTGTTGCCGCTCATTGCTGCTAGCTCTTGGGAGGCCGAGGGATCAGCAAGATCACCCCAAGGTTCTGCCTGTGCCGAGCGTTCGAAAACAGTGCGCTCCAGGTTGCTAGCTGCCCATGTCGCCGAAAGGGCGCTGAGCGAGGTTGCGATCAGCAGGCTAGCAGGAATAATCGATCTCCTAAACATACAAGTCCTCCCTAATGTTCAAATCGGACTCAAAGAATGCTGGTCCGGCCTGACTAACGATTTTGGAGCGCTAAACCTGACAGGTAATACAAGCCTGCGGGTAGGCATTCCGTGGAATGTCCCTGATTTGTCGATCAGGAGCGGGAATCGCGATGGAGGCAGAAGATTCAGTTAATTGGGGAGGATTCATTTGCGTCGTGCTCAAGCTTTCGGGCTGGCGCTTGCGGTCTATGGCGAGGCGACACTGTCGGAGTCTCTGGCGTTGTCGCTGTCGAGTCCCGACAGGCTGCAGGGCCTGATATTTGTGAGTCAGCCGGCGATTTCGCTGGCCGCTGACCTCTTTCTGTGGCTTTTCCGGCGCTCGTGGCCAAGAGCGTTGTGCGAAACCAGCCGGAAACAGAGGGTGGGGCCTGGGTCAACCGTCTGGTCGAAGTGGGGGCAGTGCTGATCGGTTTCTGGTGGTTGCTAACGGCGACATCGGATTTCGTCTACCACTAGCTCGTCTATCGGGCACAGTCCGATATGCTGCGCTTCTCCGATGGTTTTGACGAAATTCAGCTGGTCATGATCGCAACCGTCGTGGAATTCTTGTTGACTGTCGCTCTCATCCTTGGCGTACACAGGATCATCGGGGCGATCCATCGACTGCGCTACGGCGGGTTGACGATCGATCGCGACCGGGGGCGAGTTCGATCATCGATCCTGAAGCGTGGCCTGCAGTTTGACGACCGTGCGCCAGTTTCGCGTCGTCACCGGCGATCCGGCCAGCCGGTCGAGGGCGACCGGGGTGAGCTTGCTGCGCGCAGAGCCGTTCGGGAAGTAAAGCCACAGGGCCCCGTTACGCTGCTCGACGCTTTCGTCAGCCGTGGCGCGGGCCTGGAGCGCCTCGGCCGCGCGCGGGTCGAGCGGCGCTTTGGAGAGCCCGAGCATGACCCGGTTGGCCTCGGCCTCGCTGGCCTCGGGAAACGGGTTGGAAGACAGAAGGCTGGTCCATTCGCGGCCGGTGCGAACGAGTGTGTGGACATCGTGCCCGAAGCGATCGCGAATTGCGGCCTGGAGTTCGTCCTCGAGCGTGCGCGCTTCCCGGTCGGACGCGAAGACGATATTGCCGCTTTGGATGTAGGTTGCCACCTCCTCCCAGCCGATTTCGGAGCAAAGCTCGCGGAGGTCGGCCATCGGGATGCGGTTGTGCCCGCCGACGTTGATGCCGCGCAGCAGGGCGACTCGCATGTTCATGCCACTCCCCAAGTTGGCCGATAAGCGACGCCTATCATGATCATGAAAACAATGTATTGTGAAAATTGACATCGTGTCGATATCATCACACTACTGTACCGGCGCGCAGCTGGACAAACTGCTTTCCCGGCCCGGATCGGCCGGAATGAGTTGCTGACACTGGAGGAGAGATCATGGATACCGAAGCCAAATGCCCATTTGCCCCGGCGAAGTACCGGCATACCGCCAGCGGTAGCCTGTCGAATTCGACCTGGTGGCCTGAAAGCCTCAACTTGAGGATTCTCAACCAGAACTCGCCCAAGGTGGACCCGATGGGCGAGCGGTTCGACTATGCCGAGGAGTTCAAAAAGCTCGACTACGATGCGGTCAAGAAAGACCTGCACGCCCTGATGACCGATTCCAAGGACTGGTGGCCGGCCGATTACGGTCACTACGGTCCATTTTTCATCCGCATGGCCTGGCATGCCGCCGGCACCTACCGCGTGGCCGACGGCCGTGGCGGCGGATCGACCGGCAACCAGCGCTTTGCACCGCTCAACAGTTGGCCGGACAACGGCAACCTGGACAAGGCGAGGCGCCTGCTGTGGCCGATCAAGCAAAAGTACGGCAAGCAGCTTTCCTGGGCCGACCTCTATATCCTGACGGGCAATGTCGCGCTCGAGTCGATGGGCTTCAAGACCTTCGGTTTCGGCGGCGGGCGAGAGGATATCTGGGAGCCGGAAGGCGATGTCTTCTGGGGCCCCGAGAGCGAATGGCTGGGCAATGAGCGTCACGAATCCGACGGCGAATTGATGGGTAACCTGGCCGCCGATCATATGGGCCTGATCTATGTGAATCCCGAAGGCCCGAACGGTAACGGCGACCCCGAGGACGCTGCCTTCTACATCCGGCAGACCTTCGCTCGCATGGCAATGAACGACGAAGAAACCGTCGCCCTGATCGCCGGCGGCCATACCTTCGGCAAGTGCCACGGCGCCGCACCCGATTCGCACCATGGCCCGGAACCCGAGGCCGCGCCCATCGAGCAGCAGGGCCTGGGCTGGAAGAGCGACTACGGCACCGGCATGGGCAAGGACACCATCACCAGCGGCCTGGAAGGCGCCTGGACGATGGACCCGACGAAGTGGGACATGAACTACTTCGAAAACCTGTTCAATTTCGAGTGGGAACTGACCACCAGCCCGGCCGGCGCCAAGCAGTGGAAGCCGGTCAATCCCGAAGCGCAGGAGACCGTTCCCGACGCGCACGATCCGAGCGAGCGCCATGCCCCGATGATGGCCACCACCGACATCTCGCTGAAGGTCGATCCCGCCTACCGGGAGATTTCGCTGCGGTTCTGGAAGAACCCCGACGAGTTTGCTGATGCCTTCGCGCGGGCCTGGTACAAGCTGACCCACCGCGACATGGGCCCGATCGATCGCTATCTCGGCCCGGAAGTGCCGGACGAAGAACTGATCTGGCAGGACCCGGTCCCGAAGGTCGATCACGAACTGATCGACGACTCCGACATTTCCGAACTCAAGGCCAAGCTCCTCGACAGCGGGCTGTCGGTTTCCGAGCTGGCTTTCGTGGCCTGGGCCTCGGCTTCGACCTACCGCCACACCGACAAGCGCGGCGGCGCCAACGGGGCGCGCATCCGTCTGACGCCGATGAAGGACTGGGAAGCCAACCAGCCCGAGAATCTCGGGGCCTGGCTCGACAAGATCGAGGGTGTCCAGAAGGCCTTCAACGACGCCCAGTCGGGCAACAAGAAGGTCTCGCTGGCCGACCTGATCGTGCTGGGCGGCGCCGCGGCTGTCGAAAAAGCCGCGAAGGATGCGGGCTTCGACGCTACCGTGCCGTTCCACCCGGGTCGCACCGACGCCAGCCAGGATCAGATCGATGTCGATTCGTTCGAATGGCTGGAGCCGAAAGCGGACGGGTTCCGCAACTATCTCGGCCACGGCCACGATCGCCCGCAGGAAGAACTTCTGGTCGACCGGGCGCACCTGCTCGGACTGACCGCGCCGGAGATGACGGCACTGGTCGGCGGTATGCGTGCCCTGGGTGCGAACCACGACCAGACCGCTCACGGCGTATTCACCGACCAGCCGGGCAAGCTGACCAACGACTTCTTCGTCAACCTCCTCGACATGAAGACCGAGTGGAAGGAGTCTGACCGTGAGGGCATCTACGAAGGCCACGACCGTGAATCGGGCCAGATCAAGTGGACCGCCACGCGCAACGACCTCATCTTCGGTTCCAACTCGCAGCTGCGGGCCGTCGGCGAGGTGTACGCCAGCGAAGACGGCAAGCAGAAGTTCGTCCGCGACTTCATCGCCGCCTGGAACAAGGTGATGAACGCGGACCGCTTCGATCTCGCCTGATCCAGCGAGACCCGTCAGCAACTTGACCCCGGCTCCCCCTGGGCGCCGGGGTCTTTTTTTGCAGGTATTCCACCGGTCTGGAAACTCGCAACATCCTGCAAACAACCTGCAACAAACGAGCAAGCAATATTTCTCGGTTGGCGTCAGTGTGAAGGTGTTCTGACACACCGGGGAAAGGAATGGAAAGCCGATTTGCAAGCACCTCGGGGGTTCTGGGCTGCTGTGTGGCGTTCCTGGCTACGCTGTGGACCGGTACCAGCCCTCCGAGCGCGGCTGCATTAGGCGATGCGCGTGCCACTTTTGCTTCGGCGGATGCCGCCCGCAATCCAGCCTGTGTCGTGCCTGAATGCCGGACACGGCAGAAGTTCGGCGGTTCGTCGGGTGGCCGCGTCCGACTGGTGTCGGTTCCCATCGAGCCCGTGGATGACGGCATCGTTGGTGAGGGACGGGGCGCTGTCGACCGCTAGTGTGCGGTCGGCTCATTCCTCAAAAAGGAGCGGTGTGAAGTCGTCCGGGCCGCTGTGGTTAGAATGACGTCATCCAAAACATGCCGTCATATCCATGCCCACAATTCGCTCTGGGTTCGATCGCTGTGCGGCCAGCATTCGGGTCGTGCTCGCTCTGGTTCTGTTGTTGGCCCTGCTGCAGGTAGAAGCGAAGCCGATCTCGCTGAGCGACGAATACCTGCTCGATCGCTGGACCAACGCGCGCGGCCTGCCGGTGAACGGAACGACGGATATCCACCTCGGCCAGAAGGGCTATCTGTGGCTAGCCACCTTCGACGGTTTGGTCCGATTCGACGGCTATCGCTTTCGGACGTTTAATGCCAGCAGTCATCCCGGGCTGCCGGGCAATCGCCTGACGCGCTTGATCCAGCAGGGCTCGGATCTCATCTGGGTGCTGACCGAGCAATATGCTTTGGCCAGCTTCGACGGGCATCGTTTCCACGCGGCGGGGGCTGACCAAGGTCTGCCCGCCGACCGGGTTCTGAAACTGCACCTGGACAACCTCAACCGCCTGTGGATTGGCACGGAAAGTGGTCTTGCGATCAGCTGCGGTTCCACTTGTTTCCACGAAGTATCGGCCCCGAGCCTCGATGGCCACGCCGTGCAGGCATTTGCCAATGCACCGAGCGGAGATATCTGGGTGGGCACAGGCGCTGGGAACGTCTTGCGCGTGGCGCCCGACGGCGTGCGCGAGGTCGTCGATGCATCGGACGGGCTCGGCCTGGACGACGTGAGGGCATTGCTGGTCGACGGCAACGGTATCGTCTGGGCCGGAGGGGAAGGCGGTATGGCCAGAATCGAGTCCGGTCGTGCCGAGATGTTGCAGACCTTCAACGAGGCGGTGATCAACGATGTGGAATCCGCACCTGGGGGCGATCTGATCGCGCAATCCTATGAGCGGACCTATCGTCTGGCGGAGGGGCGGTGGCGGATCGTCAACGACGGTCCCATCGCCGGTTACGTCAGGCTGGTGGCGGAGGGGCCGCAAGGGTTCGAGTGGCGAGTGCGGCAGAGCGAGCTGCTGCGAGAGGGCCGGTCGGTGGTCCGCGCTTCCTGTCCCATTCGCGATTTCGAATTCGACTCGACCGGCAGCGTGTGGTTGGCCACGATGTGCGACGGACTTTGGCGGATCAGTCGTCGTCAGTTCCAGACCATTGGCGAAGATCGAGGCTTGCCCGAGGGGCCTGTTTACGGGCTGATTCAGGATGAGATGGGCAGCTTGTGGGCGAGCGTCGATTCCGGACTGGTCGCCGAGATCCGCAACCTGCGACTACACGCACTGCACCAGGCGGGCTCCACAGGTCAGGTTGTCGGCACGGTGGCCAGGGATGGCGATGGCCAAATCTGGGTCGGCAAGGGAAGCTTGTGCAGAATGACGGACGCCGGTTGCGAGAGGCCGGATGGATTGCCGGAAGCACTGCATAAAGGTTTGGTGCGGAGTATTTTCGAAGACGGCCAGGGTGGTTTGTGGGTCGGCGGGCGCGCGGGACTTTGGCGCCGACTGGACGGTCGCTGGCAAGATATGCAGGGTGGGTTGGCGTTGCCGGATTGGGTTCAGGTTCAGGTCATCATGGAAGCCCGCAGCGGCAACCTCTGGTTCGGAACCGATTCCAGCGGTCTCAGACGGCGTTCGGTCAGTGGCGTGGTTGACGAGTTCGATTCAGCCCAGGGGTTGACGAGTGATCGGATCCGCGACCTGCATCAGGACGAACAGGGGCGTTTGTGGGTGGTAACCGCCGACAGCGGTTTGTGTCGCTCAGATCGGGCCGAGAGTGCTCCGCAGCCGCTTTTTACCTGCCTTGGTGAACGCGAGGGTTTGCATTCCGACAGTCTGCACCGGCTGCTACCCGATGGTCAGGGTCGGTACTGGTTCAACAGCAACAGCGGTGTCTTCTGGGTGCATCAGCAGGCCCTGAAGCGTGTTCTGGAGGGTAGAGCCAATCGCGTCTACCCGCGTGTTTATACGGAGAGCGATGGGCTGCTGGACCGTGAAGGCAACGGGGGTGTGCAGAATGCGGGTATTCGTCTCTTCGATGGTCGCCTGGCATTTCCGGGCCAGGGTGGAATCGCTGTGTTTGACCCCGACTCCGTGCGGGAACTTCAGGGAGCGCCTCGCGTGATCATCGAGCTGCTTCGACTCGCTAACGGCACACGCCTGCCTGCCGGTGATCGCGTCCGGCTACCGCTCGGAGAGCGGGTATTTGCAGTGCAGATTGCCGGCATCAAGCCCGGATTGACCGGGGAAGTCTATTTTCGGTATCGCTTTGACGGCGGATCCTGGGTGGAGGTCGGCGAGGACCGCAACCTCGGCTTCGACAATGTTCGACCGGGTCGGCACACCCTGGAGATCGCAGCAGTCGACGCCGACAGCGGCTTGTCGGGGCCGGTCGCGGCCATGGCCATTGAGGTTCCGCCTCATCTTCACGAAAGGCTGAGCTTTCGTATCGCCATCGCGGGTGCAATCGTCTTGCTGGCAGCAATCTGGCTGGGGCGTCGCCATCGTGCGGCGGTTCGTCTGCAACAGTATCTTCATCGCGAAGTCGAGCGGCGGACGAGCCAGGCGTTGCGCCACCAGCGCCGGGCCGATGCGGCCGTGGCGGTCGCCGGAGAGCGATTCGAGAGTAAGGATGATTCCGCTACGGCAAGCGAGGCTGACTCCGGGACTGAGCAGCCCCTGCTTGCCGACGATGTTCGCGAATGGATCGAACGCAACGTTCAGCGGAGCAGCCTGTCTGTGGCCGCCCTGGCTGAGTCGATGCACATGTCACGTAGCAAACTGCATCGGCGCTTGGTTACGGAAACCGGCCGCTCTCCAGGTGAGTTTATACGTGACGTGCGGCTCGGCTTGGCTCGCCAAATGTTGCAAGGCAGCGGTAAGACCGTCTCCGATGTGGCTTATTCCGTCGGATTCTCCAGTGTTTCCGGCTTTAGCCGCGCCTACCGAAATCACTTTGGCGAATCGCCGTCGGAGACCGAGAGGGAATAGTGCGCGCCTGTCGCTGGCGGGGCCGGGGGATGAAGCTCGGCCCCGCCATGGCAGTTATTCGTTCATGTTGCTGAGTTCATCTACGCGAACCCACACTTCGGCGTAGTAGTCGGTGATCGCAGCGCGATCGATTTCCCGCATTCTCCGAAACTCCTTTTCGCCAAAGTGCTCCTCGAGCATTGACCAGAAGCCGTTGTCGCCGTCGAATTCGCCGAAGCTGGCTGCCGGTGACACCACGTAGATGCCGCTGTGGTGCTCGCCGCCCACCGACGAGTAGAAGTAGAAGGGCTCGTGCCACTCGTTCTCTCTGGCCGCCTCTGCGTACTTCTTGACGTTTTCCAGGAATGCCCTCGAATCCTCGAGCTGGAAGGTCGTCACCCAGGCGATCTTGCGGTCCTTGTCGTCGTCGACATGATGACTGTGCTCGTCCATGTAGATGTCAAACGAGGCGTATACCTTGTCGACGGCCGCGTGGTAGCGGTCCTTGTACTGCTCGTAGCAGGCGTCCAGTTCCGGCGTTTCGGAATCGAATTCGGACCATCGCTGGTTGCTCAGCACGAAAGCATAGCGATTCATGTTACCGGTCTCCGCGCGGAAGACCCACCACTCCATGCTGTCGTCGGCTTCGGTGATGCATTCGTTCCAGTCGCCGACGACCTCACGATATTCGTCGTGCATGTCGCCCTTGACGTATTCCAGGTAGACGCGCTGGACCCAGTCTTCAGCCTCCCCGTTCTCGTCGGCGAACGCCGGGGCGGCAACGAGTGAAAGGCAGGCAATGCCGATGAATGCGTATTTCATGATTTCCCTCCCGAAAATGATCTTGTGGGGGGATCAATTCAGCACCATCGGTCCGGAAATACCTGTCGAAAGCCTTTCAGCCCACCGTGGGCGGCGTGTTGGCGAAGTGAGGATAGGCTTTGATTCGCTCGAGAAAGCCGGCCAGTTCGATGTAATCGGCCAGGTCGATACGCTCGCGAAAGAGAGCCCAGTCCAGGAAGCAGCCCAGTCGCAGCTCGCCGTCGGTAAAGCTGTCAGTTTTCGCGGGCAGTGCGCCCGCTCGCCCGTCCAGCGCCTTGAGAATGTCCTGTACCCGCTCGGCTTGCCGGGCCAGGTAGCCGCTCTCGGCGGGCCCGAGTCCGTCTTTCTCGAGCAAGAACAGGTTGATGGCCGTATCGAGGGCCGTATTGGTCAGTGCGAAAAGGTCGCAGTCCTCCACGTCGGGCAGGAATGCCCGGCCGGCCGACTCGCGGATGAATTTCAGGATGGACAGGGAGTCGTTGAGTACGAGTTCGCCGGCCTTCAGGAACGGTACCCGTTTTGCCGGCGCCATGCGCGCGCTCTGCGTGTAGTCGGTTTCGATCAGCTCGTAATCCTGTTTCGTCTCGGCCAGGGCAATGCGGCAGTGGCGCACGTAGGGCGAGGTGTAGGTGCCGTAGAGTTGCATGGTCATGCGGGTCCCCGGATTGTGAGAAAGGATTGCCGAGAGGCGGTCAATCTACCGTATGATCTTCGCCCATGTCGGCCTATTTCGTCATCATCTCGCTGATCGTCGTCGGTCGCCTG
>JAZBPT010000018.1:0-12756 GCA_036351755.1 Wenzhouxiangella sp.
CTGCGCGTGGTCACTTCGCCCTCGGGCTTGTGGTAGATCAGGGTCCGGTGCTCGGCCGGCTGCGTGCTGATCCGCCAGCGACGACCGTCCATCTCCACCTGGCTGCCTTCGCGCACGATGGTGCCGAGTTCGGCGATGCGCCCGTCGACGCGAATGTCGCCGGCCTCGATCCGGGCCTCCAGCTTGCGCCTGGAGCCCAGGCCGGCGCGGGCCAGGACCTTCTGCAAGCGCTCCTCGGCGTTCGTCTCAGTGGGGCGGACGCTCGTCGTCCGTTGGTTCGCCCGTCGCGTCCGCTTCGTTTTCGGCTTGCGACCCTTGCTCTTCGGATTGTTCTTCCGATTCTTCGGGCTGTTCTTCGAATCGTTCCCCGGACTCGTCTTCGCCGGCCCTTGCGCCGGTTTCCCCGTCGTCTTCGGGCTGTCCCGGCGGCTCGTGGGCTTGCCGGGCTTCGTCGTCTTCTTCGCCCGCTCGGTGGTCTTCGCCGGCTTCCGGGTCTGTTTCCTCTGCGTCGGATTGTTGTTGGTCGGATTGTTCGTGGTCGACTTGGGCATTGGCGTCCTTCTCCGCTTTGGACGAGTCGGATTCGGATTCCGGACTCTGCAGTTCGAGCTCCGGCTCGAGGTTGTCGATGTCCTTGATCTCGGCCAGCGTCGGCAACTCGTCGAGCGACTTCAGGTTGAAGTAGTCGAGAAAAGCCTTGGTCGTGCCGATCAGCTCCGGACGTCCGGGCACGTCGCGGTGACCCACCACGCGAATCCAGTCGCGTTCCTGGAGGGTACGCAGGATGTTGGAACTGACCGAAACGCCGCGGATCTGTTCGATCTCCCCGCGCGTGATCGGCTGGCGGTAGGCGATGATTGCCAGGGTTTCGAGCAGTGCGCGCGAGTAGCGGGGCGGCTTCTCGGCCCAGAGCTGGGAAATGATCGGCATGATCTGGCTGCGGATCTGCAGCCGGTACCCGCTGCCCACCTCGCGCAGTTCCACCGCGCGGCCTTCCATTTCGGCGTCCAGTGCGGCCAGCGCTTCGCGCAGCGGGCCGTGGCCGGGCTGCTCGCCGTCCGGGAAGAGGCTGTTGAGCTGGTTGAGGCTCAGTGGGTTTCCGGCCGCCAGCAGGGCGCCTTCGACAATGCGTTTGAGGTAGTCGATATCCATCCGGTTCGTCTTCGAAATCAGGCGTGGGTCGGGGTGCGAACGTAGATGCTGCCGAACAGTTCCTGCTGAACCAGGTCGATCAGGTGTTCGCGCAGCAACTCGAGCATGGCAAGGAAGGTGACCACGGCACCCTTGCGGCCTTCCTCGAGATCGAAGCAGGCGTCGAACTCGACGAACTGGTTGTTGGAGACCAGGTCGATAATGCGCGACATGCGCTCACGGACCGACAGCGGTTCGGCCTGCACGTGGTGATGCGCGAACATTTCGGCACGCGCCATGACGTCCTTGAGCGCCAGCAGGACCTCGCGCAGCTCGACTTCCGGCGGCAGCTTGACCTGGCCGTGATCCTCGACCTCTGCGACGGCCACGGCCACGTCGCGTTCGAGGCGAGGCAACTCGTCGAGATCCTCTGCGGCTTGCTTGAAGCGTTCGTATTCCTGCAGGCGCCGAATCAGTTCGGCCCGCGGATCCTCTTCCTCGTCGTCCTCGGCCTGCGGCCGGGGCAGCAGCATGCGCGACTTGATCTCGGCGAGAATGGCGGCCATGACCAGGTACTCAGCGGCCAATTCCAGGCGCATCTCGGTCATCATCTCGATGTAGCCGGTGTATTGCCGGGTGATCTCGGCGATGGGAATGTCGAGGATGTCGAGATTCTGGCGGCGAATCAGGTACAACAGCAGATCGAGCGGCCCCTCGAAGGCCTCCAGGAACACTTCCAGCGCATCGGGCGGAATGTAGAGGTCGTCGGGCAGCTTGAGCACGGGAGCGCCCTGCACGATGGCAAAGGGCATCTCTTCCTGCCGGGCCCGATTTTCTGGCGTCTCGCTCATGGAGTGCAAGTGTAGCGGTTTACGCCCGGGCAGGTGATGTCGATGTGGCCCCGGCGCCGGTCGGCGAACCGCGGGGTTGCGCATGCCGATACAATGCCGGGCAATCATCGCTGCGGAGAACGCAATGCTCTACATGATTGTCGGCCGTGACGCCGAGGACAGCCTGGCCCGCCGCGGCGCCGCGCGCGAAGCGCACCTGGCGCGCATCAATGCCCTGCTCGACGAGGGGCGCCTCGTGCTGGCCGGCCCGCTGCCGAGGATCGACGCGGAAGACCCCGGGCCGGCCGGGTTCGCCGGTTCCCTCATCGTTGCGGAGTTCGACAGCCTGGAATCGGCCCGCGAATGGGCGTCTTCGGATCCCTACCTCAACGCCGGGGCCTGGACGGAAACCGAGGTTCATCCATTCAAGCAGGTGCTGCCGTGAGCGATCGCGTCGCCATGATTCGCGAAAGGCTGGAGGCGCAGCTGCAGCCCGACGAACTCGAGATCGTCGACGAATCCCACCTGCATGTCGGCCACCCCGGGGCGAAGGACGGCCGCGGGCATTTCCGGGTGCGGATCGTCAGCGACGTTTTCGCCGGCCTGCCGCGACTGGCCCGGCACCGGCGCGTCTACGCGGCCGTCGGCGAACTGATGCAGACCGACATCCATGCACTCAACATCGAGGCGCTTGCCAAGAATGAAATATAGATATCTGATTTTAATGACTTCTGCCCTGCTGGTCGCATGTGGGGGACCGGAGGGCGAGTCCGGCGGCACGGACGACGACACGGTCGTTCTCGTCGAGGTCGACGGCACGCCCGTGACCCTGCCCATGCTCGAAGCGGTGATGGAAAGCCGGGGCGTTTCCGAAGACGACCACGAGGGCATGCGCGAAGTGCTCGATGAGCTCATCCGGATGCAGGCCGTGGCCAATGCCGCCAGCGAAGAGGGGCTGGACGAGGATCCGAAGATCCGCGCCCAATTGCGCCTGGCGGAGATGCAGACGCTTTATCGCCATTATCTTGAGCGGGCGCAGTCTGGACAGACGGTGTCCGAGCAGGACATGCGCGATGTCTACGATGCGCAGCTGCAGCGTTCGGGCGACACCCAGTACCGAATCGAGATCATCGGCTACGACGACCAGGCGCGCGCACTTCGCGCCATCAAGCGTCTGCAGGACGGCGAAATCGATTACGCGGCGCTGCGGGCCGAGGCGGAAGCTTCCGGTCTTCCGGTCAATGAGCCGGGCTGGATCGATCGAAGCCAGGTTCCGCAGGATTTCGCGGCCCTGCTTGCCCGGACTGGGGCCGGCGAAATCGTGCCCCAGCCGCTCAAGGACAGCCGCGGCTGGTTCCTGGTCCGGGTGGAGGACACGCGCGACTTGCAGGTGCCGTCTTTCGAGCAGGTGCGCGAGGGCATCGCGCGTTCGCTCAGGCAGCAGCAGGGTCAAGCCCTGGTCGAGTCGCTCTACGACCAGGCCGAGATTACGCCCAAGCTGCCGCTCGAACAAACCGATCCCGACGCCGAGGGAGGCGCCGGGCAGCAGCAATGACCGGCTTTCAGGGCAGGTCGACGCGCTGCGTAGCCTGCCAGTCCTCGGCGCGGTGTTCGGCCACCACGGTGGTGTAGATGCCGCCGCGGACGTTGAACTCGGCGGTCAGGCGCATGAAGCGCGGCTGGACGGCCTCGACCAGGTCGGCGAGAATGCGGTTGGTGACGGCTTCGTGGAAAGCGCCCTCGTCGCGGAAGCTCCAGACGTAGCCCTTGAGCGCCTTGAGCTCGACGCATTCGGCTTCGGGAACGTACTCGATCAGCAGTTCGGCGAAATCCGGCTGGCCCGTCTTCGGGCACAGGCAGGTAAATTCGGGAATCCGGATGCGAATGGTATAATCCTGCGCCGGCTGCGGGTTGGGGAAAGTTTCCAGATTTCGGCTGGCTTCGATGGCCATTTCGGTCGGCCTCCTGGCGTCAAAAGCGCGTACATTACAACAACTACGAACAATACTCTGTCTCGATGCGACTGACCGCAATGAAACTGTCCGGCTTCAAGTCCTTTGTGGAGCCGACCACGATCAAGTTTCCCTCGAATCTGATGGGCATCGTCGGGCCGAACGGCTGCGGCAAGTCCAACATCATCGACGCGGTGCGCTGGGTGATGGGCGAGACCTCGGCCCGCCAGTTGCGCGGCGAATCGATGAGCGACGTGATCTTCTCCGGATCGAGCGCGCGCAAGCCGGTGGCCACGGCCACCGTCGAGCTGATCTTCGACAACAGCGACGGTCGGGCCGGCGGGGAGTACGCCGACTACAACGAAATCTCGGTCAAACGCCAGGTGACGCGCGACGGCCAGTCCAGCTACTGGCTCAACGGCACCAAGTGCCGCAAGAAGGACATCACCAACCTGTTTCTCGGCACGGGCCTGGGCCCGCGCAGTTACGCGATCATCGAGCAGGGCATGATCTCGCAGATCGTCGAGGCCCGCCCGGAGGACCTGCGCGCATTCCTCGAAGAGGCCGCCGGTATCTCCAAGTACAAGGAGCGGCGCCGCGAAACCGAAAACCGTATCCGCCACACGCGCGAAAACCTCGAACGCCTCAGCGACCTGCGCGAAGAGGTCAGCAAGCATCTCGACAAGCTCAAGCGCCAGGCCAATGCCGCCGAGCGCTACAAGAAGCTCAAGGCGCGCTATCGCGACGACGAGGCGCGGCTGATGGCGCTGCGCTGGCGCGAGATGAAGGCACGCTCCGAAGGCGAGGAGAAGGCGCTGCGCGAAGTCGAAAACCAGCTGCAGTCCTCCCTGTCCACCCAGCGCTCGGCCGAAAAGGAACTCGAGGAACTGCGCCAGGGCCAGCACGAGGCCCGCGAGGCGGTCTCGAAAGTGCAGGGCGAACTCTACGAAGTGGCCGGCGAGATCGCGCGCATCGAGCAGGCCATCGAACACCAGCGCGAGATCCGCAAGCGCCAGCAGTCCGAGTACAGCGAAACCGAATCCCAGCTCAACGAGCTCAAGCAGCATCTCGTGCTCGACAAGGCGCAGGTCAAGGAAACATCCGAGCTCCTGGCCCGGCTCAATCCTGAACTCGAGACGGCGCGCGAAGCCGAGAAGGAGGCGCAGGCCGAACTCGAGCGCATCGACGAGGGCCTGGAATCCTGGCAGGAACGCTGGCAGGCCCACCAGGAGGGTGCCGGGTCGGCCTCCAGCGAGGCCGAGTTGCTGCGCCAGCGCATCGAGCATCTCGACGACCGGATGAACCGGGCCGCCGAGCGCCTCAAGAGCCTGGACGAGCACAGCGGCGACTCCGCGGTCGAGCGCCTGGCCGGCGAAAAGGAAACCCTGGTCGAGCAGATCGCGGGCAGCGAAAGCCGGCTGGAGCGGATGCGCGAGGAACTGGAGGACAAGCGGGGCCGCGTGGGCGAGCTGCGCCAGCGCATCGAACAGTTGCGCAATGATCTGGAAAGCGCCCGCGCCCAGCGCCATGAGCGCCAGGCGCGCGTCGATTCGTTGCGCCTGCTCAACAGCGGCGAGGACAACGGCGAAGACATCGCCCGCTGGCTCGAGTCGCAGGGGCTCGATGCCGAAGCCCGGGTGCTCCACCGGCTCGAGGTCTCCGAGCGCGAATGGAACCGCGCTGTCGAAACCGTGCTCGAGGACTGGCTGCAGGCAATTCGCGTTGACGGCATCGACGCCCACCTGGGCGACGCGTTGCCGGAGGCCGGGCTGCGCCTGGCCGGCGAGGGCGAACGGCCGTCCCGGCCGGGCACGCTTTCTGAAAAGGTCAGCGGCGCCGGCGCGTTGGGCGACGTGCTCGCCCGCGTCCACTGCGTGCCCGACCTCGGTGTGGCGCAGAGCAAGCTCGCCGAGCTCGACGACCACGAATCGGTGATTACGCCCGAGGGCGTCTGGCTGGGTGCGGGCTGGTTGCGCCAGCCGGCCGGCGCGGCCGACGAGGCCGGCTTGCTGCAGCGCGAGCAGGAAATCCGCGAGCTTGGCGAACAGATCGAGCACGACGGCGAGCGCATCGCCGAGATCGAGTCACAGCTGGCCGAAGCGCGCGACGAGCGCGAGCGGCTCGAAGCCGAAATCTCGCAGGAAGGTTCCGAGCTCGAGGCCGGCCAGCGCGAGCACGCCCGACTGCAGGGACAGCTCAGCAGCCTGGAGTCGCGGCTGGAGAACCTGGAGCGTCAGCGCCGCGAAGCGCTCGAAGAAGTCGAGACGCTAAAGGCGCGCCAGGCCGAGGACGGCGAGGCCGTCGGCGCGGCCCGGCGCGACATGGAATCCGCGCTCAAGCGGATGGAAGAGGCCGAGGCCGGGCGCGAGCCGCTGCAGCGCGAGCGGCGCGAACTGGACGAGGCGCGCCAGCAGGCCAGATCACGCCTGGCCGAAGCCCGCCGCCAGCGCGAGGAGCTGTCGCTCAAGGTCGAGTCCAGTCGGGCGGGTCTCGAATCCCTGCGCCAGTCGATCGAGCGCATGGACAACCAGGTCGGCCAGCTGCAGTCCCGCTACCTCGAACTCAGTGAGGCCCTCGCGCAGGGCGACGAGCCGGTAGCCGCCCAGCAGAAGAAACGCGACGAGCTGCTCGACGAGCGCCTCAAGATCGAGGAACGCCTGCGCGAGGCCCGGTCGCGACTGGAGTCGCTCGAGGCCAAGTGGCGCGAACAGGACGAAGTTCGCCAGAAGGCCGCCGGGGAAGCCGAGCAGATCCGGGCCGACCAGTCCAGCCGCCAACTGGCGCTGAAGGAAACGCAGCTCAAGGCCGAGACCATCGCCGGTCGCATCGAAGAGCTCGGTGCCGATCTCGAAGCGCTCTTGGGCGAATTGCCCGAAGGCGCCGAGGCGCAGAAGTACCAGGGCGAGCTCGAATCCCTGGAGCAGAAGATCCGACGGCTCGAACCGGTCAACCTCGCCGCCATCGACGAGTACGAGACCGAGTCGGAGCGCAAGGAATACCTTGACCGCCAGCACGACGACCTGGTCGAAGCGCTGGAGACGCTCGAGAAGGCGATCAGCCGCATCGACCGGGATACCCGCACGCGCTTCCGCGAGACCTTCGAGCAGGTTAACAAGAACATGGAAACGCTGTTCCCCCGCCTGTTCGGCGGCGGGCACGGCCACCTCGAGATGGTCGGCGAGGACTGGTTGTCGGCCGGGGTCGCCATCCTGGCGCGCCCGCCGGGCAAGCGCATTGCCCGCATTCACCTGCTCTCGGGCGGGGAGAAGGCGCTCACGGCGGTGGCCTTCGTGTTCTCGATCTTCAACCTCAATCCCGCGCCGTTCTGCCTGCTCGACGAGGTCGACGCGCCGCTCGACGACGCCAACGTGGGTCGCTTTTCGGACATGGTGCGCGAGATGTCCGAGCAGGTTCAGTTCCTCGTCGTCACGCACAACAAGGTCACCATGGAAGTCGCTCACCAGATGCTCGGCGTGACCATGCGCGAGCCGGGTGTGTCGCGACTCGTTTCGGTCGACCTCGATCGCGCCGTCGCGCTGGCCCAGGCCTGATCGACACGGGACGGACGAGCCGCTTCGGTTACACTCTGGGCATCGCAACGGGCAAGGTTGAAAAACCGTGGAGATTAGTCTGCGCCTGATCCTGATTCTGATCGGCCTGGTGGTGCTGGCCCTGATCGTGCTGCTGCACAAGCCCGAAGGGGAATCCAAGCGCAACCATGCGCGCTGGCGCGCCGCCCGGCGGGAACCGACGCTCGGCGGTCCGGATGCCGGCCCGGATGACGACGATGCGGGCGATCGGCGTTCCGAACGCAAGGCGCCGGAGACCGCATCCCTGTGGCCCGCCGCCGAAGAGGCCGGCGCCGACGAGGATCATGTGGCAACCGGCCAGTCCGCGGTTCACGAGTCGCCCGACAAGATCGTCTACCTCTACATCTGCCGGCGCGGCGACAAGCGCATCAGTGGTTCCGAGTTGCTGGACGCCGCGATCAAGGCGGGCCTCAACTTCGGCGAGATGAACATCTTCCACCGCCGCCATGAGGGCGCGAAGAAGCCGGTCTTCTCGATGGCCAACCTGACGCCGCCGGGCCATTTCGATCCCTCGCAGTGGAACGTCTTCGACACGCCCGGGGTGACGCTCTTTCTGACCCTGCCGGCGCCGGTCAGCGCGCTGGATGCCTGGGACGCGATGCTGGCAACGGCCGAGCGCATCAGCAAGCTTCTCGAGGCCGATGTGCTCGACGACGCCAAGTGCCTGCTCACCCGACAGCGCATCGCCCAGATTCGCGAGGAGATGCGCGAATACGATCGTCGGACGGGCATGCTCCAGGGTGCTCCCGATCAATGACGGCAGTGAGTGCCGGCACTCCATGAACGACGAGCGAAAGGACGCGGCATCGCGCATCGAAACCCTGCGCGAGAAGATCCACGAACACAACTATCGTTACTACGTCCTCGACGATCCGATCATCTCGGACGCCGACTACGATCGCCTGCTGCGCGAGCTCCAGGAACTCGAAGCCGAGCACCCCGACCTGGTCACCGAGGATTCGCCCACCCAGCGAGTGGGCGCGCGCCCGGCCGAGGGCTTCGAGACCGTCGCGCACCGCATCCCGATGCTGTCGCTCGGCAACGCCTTCAGCGAGGACGAAGTGGCGGAGTTCGACCGCCGGGTGCGCGATACGCTCGACATCGACGAAGTCGTCTACAGTGCCGAGCCCAAGCTCGACGGCGTCGCCATCGCCCTGCGCTACGAGAACGGCCGGCTGACGCTCGCGGCCACCCGCGGCGACGGCAGGAGCGGCGAAGACGTGACCGCCAACGTGCGCACGATCCGCGCCGTGCCGCTCAAGCTTCGCGGTGAGGATCTGCCCGAGTCGCTGGAAGTGCGCGGCGAGATCTTCATGACGCGTTCGGGCTTCGCCGAGCTCAATGAAAGTCTCGCCGATGCCGACGAAAAGACGTTCGTCAATCCACGCAACGCCGCCTCCGGCAGTCTACGGCAGCTCGATTCCGGCGTGACGGCGCGCCGGCCGCTGCATTTTTTCTGTTATCAGGCCGCCACCACCGACGGCATGCCGGGACGCCACTCCGAGATTCTCGAGAAGCTGCGCGGCATGGGCTTGCCCGTCAGTCCGGAGGCACGCACCGTCAAGGGGCTCAAGGGCCTGCTCGACTACTACGAGAAGGCCGGCCAGCGCCGTGACGAGCTCGACTACGACATCGACGGGGTGGTCTACAAGGTCGACGATCTCGATCAGCAGCAGGAACTGGGTTTCGTCTCGCGTGCGCCGCGCTGGGCCATTGCGCACAAGTTTCCCGCGCAGGAGGAAACCACGCGCCTGGTGGGCATCGAGGTACAGGTTGGCCGCACCGGTGCGCTTACGCCCGTCGCCCGCCTCGAGCCGGTTTTCGTCGGTGGCGTGACGGTAACCAACGCGACGCTGCACAACATCGACGAGATTCGACGCAAGGATGTGCGCCCCGGCGACTACGTGGTGGTACGCCGGGCCGGCGACGTGATTCCCGAGATCGTGCGTTCG
The DNA here is from genome assembly GCA_036351755.1 of Wenzhouxiangella sp. Taxonomy (GTDB): domain Bacteria; phylum Pseudomonadota; class Gammaproteobacteria; order Xanthomonadales; family Wenzhouxiangellaceae; genus Wenzhouxiangella. Next base: position 9,456 of record JAZBPT010000018.1, read on the forward strand.
ATACCCGAACGCCGCGAGGGCGAGCTCGAGCCCTGGGAGATGCCGGAGCGCTGCCCGGAATGTGATTCGGCCGTTGAACAGGTCGAGGGCGAGGCGGTGGCGCGCTGCACCGGCGGACTGGTCTGCCCGGCGCAGCGCAAGCGCGCGCTCGAACACTACGCCAGCCGCGCGGCGATGGACATCGACGGGCTCGGGGAGAAAGTCATCGGCCAGCTCGTGGACCAGGACCTGGTGCACAGCCCGGCCGACCTCTACAAGCTCGATCGCGACACGCTCGCAGGCCTGGACCGCATGGGCGAGAAGTCGGCGGAGAATCTCCTGCAGGCCCTGGAAGACAGCAAGAAGGTGGCCCTCGGACGGCTGCTGTTCGCGCTCGGCATTCGCGAGGTCGGCGAAGTCACCGCCCGGGCCCTGGCCCGGCACTTCGGTACCCTCGACAAGCTCGCCGAGGCATCCGTCGAGGACCTCGAGGCGGTGCGCGACGTCGGCCCGGTGGTGGCGCGCCACGTCCATGCCTTCTTCGACGAAGCCCATAACCGCAAGGTGATCGACGCGCTGCTCGAAGCGGGAGTCGAGTACGAACCGGAAGAGGCCACTGCCGATGCCGGGGAGCTGCCCCTGGCCGACTGCACCTATGTCCTGACCGGCTCGCTTTCGGATCTGACGCGCTCGCAGGCCAAGAAGCGCCTGGAAGGCCTTGGCGCACGGGTGACCGGCAGCGTATCGAAGAACACCACGGCGGTCATCGCCGGGGAAAGCCCGGGCTCAAAGCTCGACAAGGCCAGGGAGTTGGGAATCGATGTACTCGACGAGGACGCCCTGGTGAGCCTGCTGGAGCGTCACGAGTCCTGAACGGCCCATGCGTCGAATGTCATAGACGCCCGTCGCGCGGTCGCGGGCATTCCTGCCGATGGCCGTCTGCCGGCTGCGCCTGTCACCGGGCATGGTCGCGAAGCGCCGGCAGCGCAGACGGGGCGATTATGTCTTGAGCCGGGTTGCATATTAGATAAATCTTAAGTAAATTCGCTCCCAGGAATCGAACTTCGAAAAGGGAGCGGTATGAACGCAATCCTCGCTCGACCGGCCCGCGGAGGCAGGCGGTGGCTGATCCTCTCCTTGCTGGGATGCATTCTGTCCATCGATGCCGTCCGGGCCGAACCGCCGACGCTCTCGGAGGCCGTCGATGCGGCCCTCGAACAGAATCGCTCCGATGCGCTCGTCGAAGTCCGGATGCGCGAGGCCGAGTCACTCGATCGGCGTTCGTCGAGCTGGCTCGCGGACGATCCGAGCTTCGAGATGCAGTACATCGGCGACCAGGTCGATCGCGACATCGGCTTTCGCGAATGGGAAGCGGCGCTGAACCTTCCGCTGCCGCTCCCCGGGCAGCGTGCCGCCCGCGTGGCCGTCGCCGATGCCGCGAGCCTGGAGGCCGGCCGGTTTCGCGCCTTCAGGCGCTGGGAAGCGGCCGGGCTGGTACGCGCAGCGGCCTGGGCCGTGCGCCTGGCGCAGGTGGACGAGGCCGAATCGCGCCGTGCGCTGGAGCGCTCCGCCGGTCTCGAGGAGCAGATCCGCCGCCGATACGAGGCGGGGGAGCTGCCGAATTCCGACCTCCTCCTGGCACGTCAGCAAACCGCCCAGCTGCGGGCCGGCCTGCGCGATGCCGAGCAGACGCTGGAGACCGCCCGGGCCGACTATCGGCGAACGGTCGGGCTGGCCGAGTTGCCCGTCGGCCTGGAGGAACAACCGGTCGCAGAAGGGACCGTTGCACCCGATCACCCACAACTGGCCTATCTGGCCGCCCAGCTGGGCCGCTACCGGGCCGACGGGGAGCGTGTCCGTTCCGAAAGGCGGGAGAACTGGACGCTGAGCGTCGTGGGTCGCCGCGATCGCAGCGACTTCGGCGCCGACTACGGCGATTCCCTCGGGCTGGCGCTTTCGGTGCCGTTCGGGCTGGGCAGCCACTCCCGCTACAAGGCGGCCGAAGCCGATCGGCAGACGGTTGCGGCCGACGTGGCATTGCACCAGGCGCGCCGGGCGCTGGAACTGGATCTGGAGCAGAGCAGGACCCGCCTCGACAAGCTCTCGCAATCGATCGAATCGGCCATCGAATCGAACGACCTGGCGCAGCGCTTCCTGGCCATGCAGGAGCGGGCTTTCGAGCTCGGCGAGATCGACCTGCTCGACCTGATCCGGGCGCGCGAACGCGCACTCGCCGCCAGCAGCATGCTCGAGCGGCGGAGGGCCGAGCGCATGCGCGAAATCGCACGATTCAACCAGGCAGCAGGAGTGATTCCCCGATGAATGTCCCCGGACCCCTTCTTCCCTTTCTGTCGGCGTTGGTGCTTGCCACCGCTGTCGGGCCGCTGGCGGCAGCCGAGCCGCTCGAACTGTCCGACGCCGAACGGGCGGCTTTCGGCCTGCGCACGCAGGCGCTCGATCCCGTGACCGAGGCCATCGGCAATCGCCTGCCGGCCCGCGTGACCGTGCCCAATCGCCAGCTGCGGGTGGTCAGTGCGCCGCAGCCAGGTCTGCTCGAGCAAGTGCTCGTGGCCGAAGGCGACCGTGTCGAGCCGGGACAGGTGGTGGCCCTGATCCGCTCGCCGAGCCTGCTGGACCTTCAGCGCGAGTTTCTCGCCGCCCAGGCCAGGCTGGACCTGGCGCGCGAATCCCTGCGCCGGGACGAGCAGCTGTTCGAAGACGGCATCATCTCGGAGCGGCGCTACCAGACCACGCGAGCGGAGATGCTGGAAGCGGAGGCGACGCTCAAGCAGCACAGGCAACGCCTGCTGCTGGCAGGGTTCGGCGAGGCGGCCCTGGCCGAGCTGGCCCAGCGTGATCAGCTCAGCAGCAGCCTGGAGGTCACCACGCCGCTCGGCGGGGTGGTGCTCGACCAGATGGGCACGCCCGGAGAACTCATCGATGCCGCCACGCCGATCCTTCGAATCGGACAGCTCGACCGGCTCTGGCTTGAAATCCACACGCCGCTCGATTCCGTCGTGGGCGTGGCCGCGGGCGCCCGGGTGCAGGTGCCGGAACTGGGGCTGGAGGGCCGAGTGATCACCGTCGGCCGCCAGGTTCACGGGCAGGATCAGGGCGTGCTGGTGCGCGCAGTGGTCGAGGAGGGGGCGGACCTGCTGCGGCCGGGGCAGTTCGTCGAGGCGCAGTTGTGCGTGACTTGCGGCGCCGAGGTTCCCGCGTTCAGGGTGCCGCGGGCCGCCGTGTTCCGCGAGAACGGCGAAGCCTTCGTCTTCAGTGAGCAAGCGACAGGTTTCGTCGCGGTTCCCGTCCGCGTGGTCGCCGA
>JAZBPT010000019.1:0-4209 GCA_036351755.1 Wenzhouxiangella sp.
ATCTCCTTGCTGAGTACCAGTTTGGCGTCGCGCGCGAAGGTCTCGAGCTGCTTTCCGAAGACGAGGCAGCTGTCTTCGTCCCGTGACAGGAAGCCGCTTTCGAACATGGCCTCGATGAACTGGCGGAACAGGGTGCGATCGTAGAATTCCGGGGCCTCGAATTCGTGCAGCAGGGAGATGCGCTGTGCGGCGAGGCTGCAAAGCTGCTCGAGCTGGCGGCGATTGAGCTTGCCCGAACCGTTCTTGACCAGTACCGCCATCGTGATGAAGTAGCGCTCGAAGGTCTGCAGCAGCGAACCGCCGAGCAGGCGCAGGTAGTAGCTTTCGTCGCTACCGCCCGGTGCGCGCTGCAGGACGTCGCCGGAGGCGCGCAGCAGCTCGAGCTCGATCAGGGCGTCGATACAGCGTTCGACGACGCTGTCGAGCTCGTCCTCGGCCCAGGGCAGGAAGAGCTCGCGCTGGAGGAATGGGTAGACGGTGCGACTGAGGCTTCGCAGCCGGGAGCGGCGCACGCGCTGGGTATTAAGGAAGCAGCACGCGATCCAGGCGCTGATCGCCAGCAGGTGGGCGGTGTTGTTGCGGAAATAGGTCAACAAGACCGCGCGCGTGGCGTCGGTGCGGATGATGTTGCCCAGGCGGTGCTCCTGGCGCTCGACGATGCCCAGCTCGAGCCCGTATTCGACGACCTGCCCCGGCGTCATGCGCGTGATCGTGATGCGGTCGGAGTAGCTGCTCAGACGCACCACGTTCTTGAGCACGCCGATCATCTTCTCCAGGTCATCCTCGTCGAGGGCATGCTTGCGGCTGGCCAGAAGCGCGGTGGCCAGCAGGTTGACCGGGTTCACGTCGGCCGAGCGATTGATGTTGACCATGATGCGCTCGGCCAGGTCGTCGACCACGTCGCCCAGCCAGGGCGGCTTGCTGCCGTTGTCGAGCTTTTCGCCGCGCCAGTCCGGATTGTGCTGGTCGAGCATGCTCTCGAGCTTGATCGGCTCGCCGAAGCTCACCGTGACCTCGCCGTAGTTCTTTCGGAGGATGTTGACCAGGTTCCGGAAGTCCGACAGGGACTCCGGCTTCTTCTGCTGGCCGGACAGCTCGGAGATGTAGGAGCTGCCCTCGGCGAGGCGCTCGTAGCCGATGTAGACCGGCTGGAACAACAGCGGCCGCGAGGGGTTGCGCAGGAACGCCCGGACGGTGATCGAGAGCATGCCCCCCTTCGGCGGCAGCAGGCGGCCCGTGCGCGAGCGCGTGCCTTCGATGAAGTATTCCAGCGCCACGCCCCGGTCGAGGATCAGCGTGACGTACTGGTTGAATACCGCGGCGTAGAGCGGCTGCGATCGGAACGAGCGCCGCAGGAAGAAGGCCCCGCCGCGACGAAGCAGGGGTCCGACCAGGGGCATGTTGAGATTGACCCCGGCGGCGATGTGCGGCGGCACGAATCCGCGGTGGTAGAGCAGGTAGGACAGCAGCATGTAGTCGATGTGGCTGCGATGACAGGGCACGTACACGATCTCGTGACCCGCCTGCGCCTCGCGGAACTGGCTGAAATGGTGCACGACCACGCCGCGGTAGATTCGGCTCCAGAACCAGGTCAAGAGCAAATCGGCGATTCGCACGAAGGCGTAAGAGTAGTCGGCCGCGATCTCGCGGGCGTACTTGCGAGCGATCAGCTCGGCCTTGTCCTCGCTGATGTCGTCGCGCCGCGCCTTGGCCGTGACGGCCTGCTGCACGGATTCCGAGCGAATGACGCGCTCGACCAGCGTTCGCCGGTGCGAACGATCCGGGCCGATGGCCGCCGTGCGCACGCGCTTGAAGTGCACGCGCAGCACGCGGCTGATGCGGCCCAGGGCCTGGGAGCTGTCCTCGGTCTCGGCCAGCACCTCGCCCACGTCGACCGGCTTGCCGAACTGGACCATCGTGGCGCGGCCGTTGATGATCGTCGAGAAAAGGCGGCGGATACGGCCCGCAACGCCCCAGTTCTCGGAGAACAGGATCTTGAAGATGCTGTCTTCCTTGTCGGGTGCCCGTCCGATGAGCACGGTGACCGGGACGATCTGCACCTGCGCGATGTCGGTGGTGTCGGCGTGCTCGAGAAGCTGCCGCAACATCTGCGAATGGCGCCGCCGTTGCGGCCGCCGGATGAACAGGCCACCGTAGCGGCGCGAAGCCCCGTAGGATCGCGGCAGGGCGCCCTCGCCCACCCGGAAGGCCTCGCCCGGTCGCGGCCAGCCCAGCTTGCGGCACACTTCGTCGACGATCAGCAGGGAGGTCAGGGCGTAGGTGTCGAGTACGAAGAAGACCGGACGCTCGGGATCGATCCCGAGTTCCGACAGGTCCTCGGGCAGCACGGTGGTGCGCACCCACCAGTGCAGAACGCGCCGGAGCAGGTTCAGCCAGGCGCCGTAGAGCCGGGCCGACAGGCCGATTGGGGGGCTGGTTCGCTGCATGAATGGGGTCGAGGTTCGGGGCGGCAAGTTTACCATCCGGGTCGGAGGGCCCTGCGCAAAGAAAAACCGGGCGCCCATGCAGGGCGACCCGGAAACAAACGGCAAAAGCCGATAGGACTGTATTGATTGTTGATCGCGGGGACGCGAACGAAACCTCGAATTCACCTCCCTCGAAGCAAAATCATATACCAGGGTGGCTTATCTAATCAAGTTTTTCACGAAAGCGATATAACTAACTGAAATAACTGACTATCTCTTCCTGGATGCCCGCCGCGGCGGCGGCCGGGTCGGCCGCATCGCGGATCGGGCGCCCGACGACGATGTAGTCGGCGCCGGCCGCGAAGGCGTCGCCGGCGCTGAGGGTGCGCTTCTGTTCGTCGCGGTTGGCCACCGGCCGGATGCCCGGGCAGACGGCGACCAGCCGGTCGTCCACCTCGCGGCGCAGCGCCGGGACCTCCAGCCCCGAGGAGATCACGCCGGTGCAGCCGATCCCGAAGGCGCGTCTCGCGCGCGAGAGCACAAGGGATTCGACGTCGCACTGGAATCCCAGGTCGTCGAGGTCGCCCTGGTCCAGGCTGGTCAGGGCGGTGACGGCCAGGATCCCCATGTCGCCCCGGTTGGCGACTGCTTCGGCCAGCATGCCGTCGTTGCCGTGCACGGTCAGGAAATCGACGTCGCGGCGGGCGAGCTGGGCGGTGGCGCGGCCTACCGTCGGCGGGATGTCGAACAGCTTGAGATCGGCGAACACGCGCTTGCCGGCCTGCTTGAGTTCATCGGCCAGTTCGAAGTAGTGGCCGCTCAGGAAGAACTCGAGACCGAGCTTGTAGAAGCGCACGTGGTCGCCCAGTTGCCGGATCAGGCCGCGCGCTCGGTCGATGTCGGGCACGTCGAGCGCGAAGATCAGCCGTTCGGCGTCGGGAATGTTGCGACGGTTCTCAGGCAGGCTCATTGAAATGCTCCAGGATGCTCGGGGCGATGCGGTCGGGGTGGATCATGTGCAGGTGATGGCCGCCGGGGCAGCTCACGGTACCGCGGCGATGGCGCAGCGCGGCCAGGCGCAGGGAGAACATGCGCGAATCCATCAGGCCCGTGCCCGCTTCGGAATGGATATTGAGTACCGGGCACTCGATGCCGGCGATCAGGTCGATGACCTGGGGTTCGGTATAGCGGTGGGCCGTGGGCCAGGTCAGCCGCAGGTCGTGGCCCCACTGCCAGCCGCCCTCGACCTCGACAAGCCCGCGCTCGGCCAGCAGGCGGGTCGACGCCTCGGTGAGGTCGCTGCCCTGGCGCCGCGCGGCGATGGCGTCCTCGCGCCGGGCGTGCACACGCCGCTCGCGCGGCTTCGAGCGCGCCACCGCCTTGCGCCAGCCCTCGGCGGTGCGGTCGGCCGGTGCCGACAAGGGGCCCAGTCCCTCGATGAGCGCCATCGAGCGCACGCGTTGCGGCGCGGCGGCGGCTACCAGGGTGGAGACCGCGCCGCCGAGCGAGTGCCCGAGCAGGTTTGCCCGCTCCCAGCCCAGCGCGTCGAGCACGGCCAGGACGTCGAAGGCGTAGTCGTCGAAGTGGTAGCGCGCGCCTTCGGGGCGTGGCGCGGAGCGGCCGTGACCGGGAAAGTCGATGGCCACCAGGTCGAGGCCGTCGAGGTGTTCGGCCAGCGGCCCGAAGGAGTTGGCGTTGTCCAGCCAGCCGTGCAGGGCCAGCACCGGGATGTCGCCGGAGCGCTGGCGCAGCCCGGCAATCCGGCCGTCGAGCAGTTCGACGG
>JAZBPT010000020.1:0-5498 GCA_036351755.1 Wenzhouxiangella sp.
AGAAGCGCGCTGAACATCGATCCCGAAAAGCCGTTGCCGACGACGGTATGACGGCAAGCGGGTATGGGCGCGCAGGTCACGGACTCAGACAGACAACGAGACGAATGCGATGAGCAATAGACAAGAGATCAAGGTCCCCGATATCGGCGATTTCGACAAGGTGCCGGTCATCGAAGTGCTGGTGTCGGAGGGCGACGAGATCGAGAAAGAACAGTCGCTGGTTACCCTCGAGTCGGACAAGGCGACCATGGAAGTGCCCGCTTCGACAGGCGGTAAGCTCGTCGAGCTGAAGGTCTCCGAAGGCGACGAGGTCGGGGAAGGCGACGTCATCGGCATTGTGGAGGTTTCCGAGGCATCGGGTGAAGGCTCTGATGAAGATGGCTCCGGGGAGGAGGATTCAGGAGTCAGGAGTCAGGGGTCAGGGGAGGCTTCGGAGGGCTCCGAGGAGTCCGATGATTCCGACGAGGATGAAGAAGGTCGCGCCGAGTCCCGGCCGGCCGCAGATCAATCCTCGCCGAAGGGTGACGAGCTGCCGGCGCCCCCTGTGCCGTTCGACGGCATGGACCAGGATCCGTCGAAGCTGCCGCACGCCTCGCCGGCGGTGCGCAAGCTGGCCCGCGAGCTGGGCGTGGACCTGACCGGCGTGTCGGGCTCGGGGCGCAAGGGGCGGATCACCGAAGAGGACCTCAAGGGTCACGTCAAGCAGGCGATGGAATCCGGCGGCGGTACCGCGGTTGGCGGCACCGGCCTGAACATCGCCGAGCCGCCCCAGGTGGATTTCTCGAAGTTCGGCGAGATCGAGGAAGAGAAGCTTTCGCGCATCAAGCAGATTTCCGGCCCCAACCTGCATCGCAACTGGGTGTCGATCCCGCACGTCACGCAGTTCGACGAAGCCGACATCACCGAGATGGAAGCCTTCCGCAAGGCCAACAAGAAGGCCGCCGAGGACGCCGGCACCAAGATGACGCCGCTGGTCTTCCTGATCAAGGCGGTGGTCGCCGGGCTGAAGCGATTCCCGCATTTCAACGCGTCGCTGTCGAACGACGGCAAGTCGCTCATCAAGAAAAAGTACTTCCACATCGGCGTGGCAGTCGACACGCCCAACGGCCTGGTCGTGCCGGTCATCCGCGACGCCGACCAGAAGGGCCTGATCGAGCTGGCGCAGGAACTCACCGACCTGTCGACACGAGCGCGCGACGGCAAGCTCAAGGGCGACGAGATGAAGGGCGGCTGTTTCTCGATTTCGAGCCTGGGCGGTATCGGCGGCACGGCGTTCACGCCGATCATCAATGCACCCGAGCTGGCCATCCTGGGCGTGTCGCGCTCCGAGACGAAGCCGGTCTGGGACGGTGAGGCGTTCCAGCCGCGCCTGATGCTGCCGCTGTCGCTGTCCTATGACCACCGCGTGATCGACGGCGCGGACGCGGCGCGCTTCACCCGCTACCTTGCCGAGCAGCTCGAGGACCTCAGGCGCCTGCTGCTTTGAGCCAGCACCGCACCGGTTTCGGCATGATGCTGGCCGCTGCGGTCGGCTTCCTGCTGTTGCTCACCTTCGTGTTCTCCGGCCTGATCGAGGATCGGCGCAACCCCAATCAGCAGGTGCAGAGCCAGCGCGTGGGCGGCGGTGTGGAGGTCGTCCTCGATTCCGACCGGCAGGGGCACTTCATCGCCAGCGGCGCCATCAACGGTCGCGACGTGACTTTCCTGGTCGACACCGGGGCCACGCTGGTGTCCGTGCCCGAGGAGATGGCCGATGAGCTCGGCCTGGAGCGCATGGCCCGCATTGGCCTGGAAACCGCCGCCGGTCCCGTCACTGGCTGGATGACGCGCATCGACGAAGTTCGCCTCGGCGAGATCGTCCAGCGCGACGTCCGCGCCGCGATCAGCCCGGGCCGCAGCGATACGATCCTGCTGGGGATGAGCTTCCTCCGCGATCTCGAGATGTCCCATTCGGACGGGCAATTGAGACTGCTGCAGGCAGAGTAGGTCGGGGATGCGACCCCGACCTGCGTGATTACGGCGACGAGGCGGACGATCGCCGCGCAGCTTCGTCATCACGGGCCCGCAACCACACCTCTACGCGCCGGTTCTTCGCTTCGCTGCTTGGCCCCGTGCCCTCGGCCAGGGGCAGGGCGGCGCCGAAGCCGCGGGCCATGCGGACCCCGACCCCCGATTGCGCCAACTCGGCGGCGACCAGGTCGACGCGGTCGTGCGAGAGCGCAATGCTGAAGTAGGGCGAGGTTTCCGAAGGGTCGGCGAAGCCCATCAGCAGGACCTGCAGGCTGCGGTTGTCCGGGCGGGTGAGGAATTCGATCAATCGCTCGAGGTCGCGCTGCGACTTGCTGTCGAGGTTCACCTCGCCCGGCTCGAACCGGAAGTTCATCGAGGCACGCAAAGCGCCCTGCACGTAGCGCCGGTATTCGCCGGGCGCGCTTTCGGGAATCGCCACGCGTTCGAGTTCGACTTTCTGGCCGACGAAGCCGATTTCGTCGACGATGGCCTGGCCTTCCCGCGAGACGGCGAAGCGTGCAAGGCGGCCCCCGAGTCCGTCGAGCTCCTGCTCGGGCACGTACATATAGAGCCGGCGGCTCAGCGGGTAATCTTCCGTGGCGGCGGTGAAGCGCTCGGGCGCGACGGGCTCACCGCCGGCGGAGATCGCGAGTGCACGGGCGTCGCGGACGTAGGGCAGGCCGATGAAACCGATGCCGCCGGGGTCGTTGGCGACGAGATCGGAAAGCTCTGAGGACGATTCGAAGCGGCGCGCGTCGGCCGCAAGCCGGGCGTCCTGGAGCACCATGGATTCGAAGGAATCCCAGGTGCCGGATTTGTCGTCGCGCGCATAGCGGGCGATGGGGCGGTCGGGGCCGCCGAGCTGGCGCCAGTTGTCGTAGCGTCCGGAGAAGGCCGCCCGGATCTGGTCGATTCTCAGGGCGCGAACCGGGTTGTCGGGATGAACGATGACGGCCAGCCCGTCGATGCCGACCACGAATTCGTGGCGCGGATCGTCGAGGCTCCCCAGGTGTCCGAGCCTTTCGAGTTCGTCCTGTTTGATGCGGCGTGACGCCATGCCCATGTCGGCAGTGCCGTTGGCCAGGTCTCGGAACGAGGTCGAAGAGCCGTGGGCGTGGATTTCCACCCAGATCGACTCGCCCCGCGCATTGGTTCCCGTGAGCACGCGTTCGAGGGGCGCGGTTTCTTCCACGGTCACGTGCTCGTGGCCTTCGCTGGTCAGCCAGGCCTCGGCCAGGGCCGGGGCCAGGGATTCGCCGACCGTGTTGGAACCGTGCAGGCGTAACTGGGCCGCTGCGGGCGCGGCGCCGATCAACAAGGCGAGCAAGAGCATCAAAGTCTTGACGAAGAAGCTGGGCATGGGGGAGTTGTGCTTGTTCATTGGACGACCCGCTATGGTGGCCGCTTCCTGTTGCATCCCGATGGCATTTCCGTTGCCGAGGTGTTGGGGTCGGGAGAAGGCCGGCTCCCCTTATGTAAATCTGCGACAATCAGTGACATCGGAATTCTAGGCTGGGGCGCGCTCTCAGAGATCGCTGCGGCCAACGGAGAACAAGACGAGTGGGACGGCAACAATGAGCAAGAGAGAAGAAATCAAGGTTCCCGACATCGGCGATTTCGACAAGGTGCCCATCATCGAGGTGTTGGTCGCCGAGGGCGACGAACTCGAGGCTGAGCAGTCGCTGATCACGCTCGAGTCCGACAAGGCGACGATGGAAGTGCCGTCGCCGGCGGCCGGCAAGCTGGTCGAGCTGAAGGTCGCCGAAGGTGATGAGGTCGGGAAGGGAGACGTCATCGGCATCCTTGAAGTCTCCGACGACGCTTCGGGCGGGTCGGACGATGGTGACTCCGACAAAGAACAAAAGACGGGTTCGGGGTTCGGGGTTCGGGGTTCCGGGGAGTCTTCCGAAGAATCCGGCGACGCCGCGCATTCGGGGGGTTCCGACGGCGATGACGAAGCCCGACCGGAACACGGAACACGGAACACGGAGCACGATCGTGATCCGACCGATCACGATCATGAATATGATCTGGCCGTGCTGGGTTCGGGGCCGGCCGGTTACACGGCGGCATTCCGTGCCGCGGACCTGGGGCTGAAGGTGGCGCTGATCGAGCGCTATGACTCGATCGGCGGCGTGTGCCTGAACGTGGGCTGCATTCCGTCGAAAGCGCTGCTGCATGTCGGGCAGGTAATCGATTCGGCCGCGCACCTGGGTGAGCACGGGGTGTCCTTCGGCGAGCCCGATATCGACATCGACAAGCTGCGTGGTTTCAAGGACTCGGTGGTCGAGAAGCTCACCGGCGGCCTGGCGGGCATGGCCAAGAAACGCAGGGTCGAGATCGTCCAGGGTATGGGCCAGTTCAGCGGCGAGCACGAACTGGTCGTCGAGCACGAGGGCGAAGAGCGCAGCGTCGGGTTCAACCAGTGCATCATCGCCGCCGGCTCGCGGGTGATCGAGATTCCCAACGTGCCCTGGGACGACGATCGCGTGATGGATTCGACCGGCGCGCTGGAACTGGCCGACGTGCCCGAACGCTTGCTGGTAATCGGCGGGGGCATTATCGGCCTGGAGATGGCCTGCGTGTATCGCGCGCTGGGCTCGAAGGTTACCGTCGTGGAGATGATGAAGCAGCTCATGCCCGGTGCCGACGCCGACCTGGTCAAGCCCCTGCAGCAGCACCTGAAGAAGCAGGGCGTCGAGTTTCACCTCGACACGAAGGTCGAAAGGGTCGAGGCCGGCGACAGCGCCCTGACCGCCCGGCTGGATGGAAAGGACGCCCCGGAGAGCGCCGATTTCGATCGCGTGCTGGTCTGCGTGGGCCGCCGTCCCAACGGCGACCAGCTCAATGCCGAGGCCGCCGGGGTCGAGGTCGACGACAAGGGCTTCATCTCCGTCGACGGTCAGATGCGCACCAACCAGTCGCATATCTTCGCAATCGGCGACATCGTCGGCCAGCCCATGCTCGCCCACAAGGGTTCCTACGAGGGCAAGGTGGCCGCCGAAGTCGCCGCCGGCCACAAGCGAGCCGCCGATGCGCGCGTGATTCCGTCGGTGGCCTATACCGACCCCGAAGTGGCCTGGGTGGGCCTGACGGAAGCGCAGGCCAGGGAAAAGGGTGTCGACTACGGCGTCGGCAAGTTCCCCTGGGCGGCTTCGGGTCGCGCCCTGGGCATGGACCGCTCGGAAGGCTTCACCAAGCTGATCTTCGACAAGGGCAGCGACCGCCTGATCGGCGCCGGCGTCGTCGGCCTGCACGCCGGAGACCTGATCGCCGAACTGGCCCTGGCCATCGAGATGGGCTGCGATGCGTCCGACATCGGCCTGACCATTCACCCGCATCCGACCCTGTCGGAGTCGGTGATGATGGCCGCCGAAGCCTACGAGGGCACGATTACCGATCTCTACATGCCGAAGAAGGGGTGATTCGGCGCGGCAGGGCGATTGACCGAATCCTGCGAGTTTTGCAACAAAATATTAATTAGCGCT
>JAZBPT010000021.1:0-4756 GCA_036351755.1 Wenzhouxiangella sp.
GGTGTTCTGGGATCGCTTCGAAGGCACCACGGTGACCGGCGAAGAGGATCCGAGCCGCTTCCTGCGCAAGCGTCCGGAGTAATCCCGCGCTGACCTCGTCCCCCTACGAGGACGAGACACAAAAAAATCCCGGTCGGACTTCCGGCCGGGATTTTTCTTTTTCTGCTTGGCGAATCGCCGGGGCAGTCCCCGTGAGAACATGCCCTCAAGGGCAGATGTTCAGATCTTGATGCCCCCGCCGGGCCCCATGCCGCCGGAGCCGCCGGGTCCTCCCTGGCCGCCCATCCCGCCGAACTGGCCGCCGCCTTCCTGGCCGGGCACCATGATCGAGGACTGGGCTTCGCGCTGCAGGCGCTTGAGCTCCTCGACGGTCTCCTCGACCGCTTTCTCGGCGGCCTCGGGAAACTGGCGGACGGCTTCGGAAAGCGACTCGACCTCGAGTTCGAAGTTGATCGGCAGGGCGCCTGCGGGGCTCATCACCTGCGTCTGCCCGAGGTAGCGCACCGAACGCGACGCATCGTCTTCACCGTCGGCCGTCACCGGCGTGAGTCGCTGGATTGTGCCCACGTGCCGATCGCTGAAGGTCTCTTCCCGGTAGAGCGACTCGCCGTCCATGGCCAGCTGCTCGTGCATGCTGCTTTCGTTCATTACTTGCTCCTGGTTGGGATGCTGTTGCGATGTCCTGTCTGGATGTTGGGGGCGCGGGCGTACGGATTCAAAGCGCGCACGTTGCGATCACGCCGGCAAAGCTCTAATGTAGAACGTGATGAATCGCACTGAAAACCCCCGCATCCGAGTGCCGGTCGCCGGCCGTTGGCTGACGGCTTTCGCCGTGCTCTTTCTTGCCCTGGCGTCCATTGCTCAGAGCCCGCCCCCCGACGCCAGTGGGCAGGGCGCGCCCGTCGTGCACGTGCTCGCCGTCGACGGTGCCATCGGACCGGCGACGCGCGACTACATCGTGCGCGGCATCGAGGAGGCCGAGGCGGCCGGGGCGGCGCTGGTGGTCCTGCAGCTCGACACGCCCGGCGGTCTCGATGCCTCGATGCGCGACATCATCAAGAAGATCCTCAACGCCCGAGTGCCCGTGGCCACCTGGGTCGGCCCGCCGGGCGCACGCGCGGCCAGCGCCGGCACCTACATGCTCTACGCCAGTCACGTGGCGGCCATGGCGCCTTCCACCAATCTCGGCGCGGCCACGCCGGTTCAGATCGGCGGCGGTGGCGGCGGCGACGAGCAGCCCGGCTCGCCCGTGGAGCGCGCGCGCGAAGCCCTCGATGAACCGTCGGCCGAGGAAGCCGGCGGCAACGCCGAAGAGGGCTCGGCGACATCGGGCGATCAGGGCGGCGAGGCGACCGCCGAGAGCCAATTGCCGCGGGAGGAACAGGCGCCGCGGTCGGGCGATGCCATGACTCGCAAGGCGGTCGAGGATGCCGTCGCCTACATCCGCGGCCTGGCCGAACGTCACGGCCGGAATGCCGACTGGGCCGAGCGCGCGGTACGCGAAGCGGTCAGCCTCACGGCCTCCGACGCCGCCGAAATGAATGTCATCGACCTGGTCAGTCCGGACATTCCGGCGCTGCTCGAGGCCATCGACGGCCGGGAAGTGAGGATGGCTTCCGGCCCGCTGGCGCTGGCGACGGCCGGCGCCGGCATCGTCGAGAAGGAGCCGGACTGGCGCAATCGTTTCCTGAGCGTGCTGACCAATCCCACCCTGGCCTACATCCTGCTGATGGTCGGTATCTACGGCCTGATTCTGGAAGGCTACAATCCGGGCGCGCTGGTGCCGGGCGTGATCGGCGGCATCTGCCTGCTGCTGGCGCTCTACGCGTTCCAGATCCTGCCCGTCAACTACGTCGGCCTGGCGCTGATGCTGCTGGGTTTCGCGCTGATCGCCGTGGAGTTGTTCGTGCCTTCGCTGGGCATCCTCGGCATCGGCGGGGTCGTTGCCGTGGTGGTCGGCTCGGTCATCCTGATGGACAGCGACGTGCCGGGCATGGGCATCAACACCGGGCTGATCGCCGCCATGGGCCTGGTCTCCGCGTTGCTGTTCCTCGTGATTGTCTACCTCGCGGCCAAGGCGTTCCGGCGGCCGCAGGTGGCCGGCCGGGAAGCGCTGCCCGGACACCGCGCCGAGGCGATCAGCGATTTTCACGACGGCGAGGGGCGGGTCCACCTCGAGGGCGAGGACTGGAGCGCCGAATCGGAACACCCGATCGCCAAGGGGCAGGAAGTCGAGATCATCGACGTCGACGGCCTGGTTCTCAAAGTGCGTCCCATCGAATCATCCGAAGGAGCGACACCATGAACATCGACACCGTTTCGTTTCTTGGCACCGCGCTGGTCCTGCTGGTCCTGCTCGTGGCCAATACCATCAAGATCCTGCGCGAGTACGAGCGCGGGGTGATCTTCACGCTGGGGCGCTTCACCAAGGTCAAGGGCCCCGGACTGATCATCGTCATTCCCCTCATCCAGCAGATCGTGCGCGTGGACCTGCGCACCATCGTGATGGACGTGCCGACCCAGGACGTGATTTCCTTCGACAACGTCTCGGTCAAGGTCAACGCGGTGGTCTACTACCGCGTGATCGATCCGGAAAAGGCGATCATCAACGTCGAGCGCTACATGGACGCGACCAGCCAGCTCGCCCAGACCACGTTGCGCTCGGTGCTGGGCAAGCACGAGCTCGACGAGATGCTGGCCGAACGCGACAAGCTTAACGAGGACATCCAGAAGATTCTCGACCGCCAGACCGACGGCTGGGGTGTGAAGGTCACCAACGTCGAGATCAAGCACGTCGACCTCGACGAGTCGATGATCCGCGCGATCGCCAAGCAGGCCGAGGCCGAGCGCCAGCGCCGCGCCAAGGTGATCCATGCCGAAGGCGAACAGCAGGCCTCCGAGAAGCTGGTGGAGGCCGCCACGAAGCTGGCCGAGGCGCCGGGCGCACTGCAGCTGCGTTACATGCAGACCCTGACGGAGATTGGCGGCGAACAGAACACCACCGTCGTCTTTCCCCTGCCGATGGATTTCATCAGGCCATTCATGGACGGCCTGGACAAAAAGGAGAAAACGTGAACAAGACCCTGACCGCCTGCGCCCTGATCGGCCTGCTGACCACGATTTCCGTAAACGCTTCGGACTGGTTCGGAACAGCACCCGAGACGAACGCCGACCCGACCGACGTGGCTGTGCTCATGGCCGATCCGCAATCCAGCCTGGACCAGCGGCTGACGGTGTCGGGCCGCATGACCGACGTGTGCACCAATCGCGGCTGCTGGGCCGTGTTCGAAAACGACGGAGAGATGCTGCGCATCGTCGCACGCGACCACGGCTTTGCCATTCCCGCCGACCTGCGGGGGCCGGCGATCGCGCACGGCGTCCTCGAGCGCCACGAGATGTCGCCGGAAACCGCCGAGCACATGGTCACCGAGGACGGCGCCGACCCGGCCCTGCTCGAGGACCCGGTCGCCTACCGCCTGGTCGCCGACGGCGTGAAGGTCATGCCCTGACGAGGCGACCGGGTTAACCGGTCAGTCGTCCCACTCGGGTGAGAGACCTTCGGGCTTGCAGATCCGGCGCTTCTTGTCGAGCTCGGCGATGCGCGCCTGGTCGTCTTCGCTGAGCTGGAAGTCGAAGATGTCGAAGTTGGTCGAGGCGTGGTGCGGGTTGGAGGTGGCCGGAATGGCGGCGACGCGATCCTGCTCGACGAGCCAGCGCAGGGCGACCTGCGCGGCGGTCTTGCCGTACTGCTCGCCGATGTCCCACAGCACCGGGTCGTTGACCGTACGCGCCTTGGCCAGCGGCATGTAGGCGGTCAGGATCAGGTTGTGGCGCGCCAGCACGCGGCGCAGCTTGTCCTGGCCCAGATACACGTGGTACTCGACCTGGTTGGTCGCCAGCTGGCCCTCGCCGCAGAAGGCGACGGCCTGCTCGGTCTGGTCGATGGTGAAATTGCTCAGGCCGATGTGTCGCGTCAGTCCGTCGCGCCGGGCGCGCATGAGCGCCTCGAGTGTGGGGTTCATGCCGTTGCCGCCGAAAACCGGCCAGTGCAGCAGCAGCAGGTCGACGTAGTCGGTCTGGAGCCGCTTGAGGCTGCCCTGGACCGAGCGGATGAAAGCCGACGGGTCGTACTGGTCGACCCACACCTTGGTGGTGATGAACAGGTCTTCCCGGCGCACGCCGACGCGTTTGATCGCGCGCCCCACGGCCGCCTCGTTGCGGTAGATCTGGGCGGTGTCCACGTGCCGGTAACCCAGCTCCAGCGCGTGCGGCAGAATCTCCTCGACGGTGGTCTCGTCGAGTTCGAAGGTGCCGAAGCCCAGGGCCGGCATGTTGACGCCATTTGCCGCGATCGTCGGCACATCGTTCATGAACTTTCCCCCTCGTTCAGATATTGATCTTTCAGCCGCACGTAATGCGCGGCCGAGTATCGAAGCATTTCGAGCTCGCGTTCGCTCAGTTCCCGGACCGGCTCGGCCGGGCGCCCGCGATACAGCCATCCCGAATCCAGTCGCTTGCCCGGGCTGACCAGACTGCCGGCGGCCAGCATGACGTCGGCGGCGATCTCGGCGCCGTCGAGCACCAGGGCGCCCATGCCGATCAGGCAGCGGTCGCCGATCTTGCAGGCGTGCAGGACGGCGCCGTGGCCCACGGTGATGTCCTCGCCGAGAACGAGGGGCAGGCCGCCCGGCGTGTAGGGGCCGTCGTGGGTGACGTGGCAGATGGTGCCGTCCTGGATGTTGCTGCGCGCGCCCAC
>JAZBPT010000022.1:0-62089 GCA_036351755.1 Wenzhouxiangella sp.
CTGGCGCATATGGGGGGTGACGAGTTCGTGATCCACCTGTCCGGGCCGGACGCCCGGGATGGCGCGGCGGCCTGCGCGCGCAGGACTCTGGAAGCCATCGCCGAACCCTTCGTGCTGGCCAATCGCAGCGAGGTGTACGTCAGTGCCAGCATCGGCATCTGCGTTTCCCCCGACGACGCGCGCTCGGTCACGGAACTGCTGCAGTTCGCCAACGCCGCGATGTATCAGGCCAAGCGCCGCGGTCGCAATACCTGGCAGCACTTCAATACCTCGATGGTGCAGTCAGCGAGCAAGCGATTGCAGCTGGACGCCCGGCTGCGCCACGCGCTCGACGCCGAGGAATTCGAGCTGCACTACCAGCCCATCGTCGGGGCGAACCCGCAATATCACGTCTGCGGAGTCGAGGCACTGGTTCGCTGGCGGTCTTCCGACGGTCGCCTGGTGATGCCCACGGAGTTCATCCGGGCCACGGAGGAAAGCGGTCTGATCGTGCCCCTCGGCGACTGGGTGCTCGAACAGGCCTGTCGGCAGGCGGCGGAATGGCACCGTGCCGGAATCGAGGGCGTACCCGTTTCCGTCAATCTCTCGGCGCGTCAGTTCCAGACGGGCCGCATCGCCGAAACCGTCGAGAAGGTTCTGGAGCGCTCCGGTCTGCCGGCCGGTCTGCTGACCCTCGAGATCACCGAGTCGATGCTGATGGAGCAGGTGCAGGCGGGACAGGACGTGCTGCGCCGATTGCGCGCGATGGGTGTGCACATCTCGCTGGACGATTTCGGAACGGGTTATTCGTCGCTTTCATACGTCAAGAAGTTCGACCTCGATACGCTCAAGATCGATCGTTCGTTCATTCTCGACCTGGCCGGGCGGGATTCCGATCGCGATCTCGTGGCGGCCATCATCAGCATGGCGCGCTGCCTTAGGCTCAAGGTGGTGGCCGAAGGGGTGGAGGAGCTCGAGCAGCTCGACATTCTCACCCAGATGGACTGCGACAGCTTCCAGGGTCATTTCTTCAGTCGTGCGCTGCCCCCCGGTGAGGTGCCGGGGATCGTCGAGGCGCTCGGCCGGATCAGGCCGGATGTGCAATCATCTGGGCGGTGACGGCGACGAAATGGCAAATGCTGCCGGCCAGCACGAACAGGTGCCAGATGGCGTGAGCGAAGCGAACCCGTTCGTTGTGGTAGAAGACCGTGCCGGCGGTGTAGAGTACGCCGCCGAGCACCAGCCAGGACATGGCGGTCGCGGTCAGGACCTGGCTGAGCGGCGCCAGCGCGATCACCACCAGCCAGCCCATGCCCACGTACGTGGCCGTGGACAGCACGCGAAACCGGCCTGTGAAGAAGACCTTGAAGACAACGCCGACCACGGCCAGTCCCCAGATCACGCCGAACAAGGACCAGCCCCAGCCGCCCTTGAGCGCGGCGATGGTGAAAGGCGTGTAGGTGCCGGCGATCAGGAGGAAGATGGCGCAGTGGTCGAGGATTTTCAGCCGCGCCTTCCAGACGGGGTGGCGCGCGGCATGGTAAAGGGTCGACGCGGTGTAGAGCAGCGTCAGCGAGGCCACGAACACCGAGGCGCTGACGATCTCGCGTGCGCCGGCATAGACCGCCGCCAGGGTAATCAGCACGGCGCCGGCTCCGATGCTGAGAATGGCCCCGAGACCGTGAGTCAGCGCATTGAGCAACTCTTCGCGATGGTGTTCGACGCGGCTCATAAGCCGGAATATAGGACCTGCAAGGCGGGACTGCAAGCCCGATCCGGTGCGCCGCCCCCCGGGATTGGGGTACGATCGGATGTTTGGCACCAAGACCCGGAACAGACTCGATGACCGTGATGAACCGCTTGCTGGCAATTGCCTTCATGCTCGCCCTGATTGCCGCCTGCTCCGAATCGCCGGCGCCCGAGGCCGGCGACGAGAGTGAAGCGCCTCCGCAGCCCGCCGCCGCGGAGCCGGCCGAGGAGACCGGTCCTTCCGCTTCCGATGAGGCCGGGGTGGCCGCCTTCGATGCTTTCGTCGATTCCCTGATCGACGACCTGCTGCGCCGCTCGCCCGAGTGGGCCATCTACGAGGGTCGCTACGAGAATGCCGGGGAGGTGTCCATCCCCGATGCCGAACATCGTCGCGAAGAACTGGCCTTCATCAGCGATGCCCTCGAGCGTCTCGAGGGATTCGATCGAGAGGCCCTGCCGGTCGACCGCCGGACCGACTATGACCTGCTCGAGAACCGGCTCGAGTCGTCGCGCTTCTACATCCAGACGCTCAGGCCCTGGGAATGGCAGCCATCGAACTACAACGTGGCCGGCCCACTGAGCATTCTGCTCAATACGGAGTTCGCGCCCTTGCCGGAGCGACTGGCACTGATCCGGGATCGGCTCGAGCAGGTGCCGGCCTACTACGACGCCGCACGTAACAGCCTGGGCACGCCGACGCTCGAGCACACCGAACTGGCCATCAGCCAGAACCGGGGCGGCCTGAGCGTGCTGGCCGACATCCGGGAAAAGACGGCCGGGGCCGACATCGATGAAGCGCTTTCCGACTCACTGTCGAGTTCGCTCGACAGCGCTGAATCGGCCATCAACGAGTGGGTGAGCTGGCTGGAAGGGCGCCTGGAAGAGCTCCGGGCCTCCGGCAATGCCCGTTCCTTCCGCCTGGGCGAGGCGCTCTACGAGCAGAAATTCGCCTACGACATCCAGGCCGATTTCTCCGCCGAAGAGCTGTATCGCCGCGCCCAGGCCGAGAAAGACCGGCTCCTCGAGGAAATGGATGGCTACACCAAGGAACTCTGGCCGCAGTACTTCGCCGAAAAGCCGATGCCCGAAGCGCGGCTCGAGCGCATCGGGCAGATGATCGACCGACTGTCCGAGGAGCATGTCGCCGTCGGGGACTTCGTCGAGGAGATTCGCCGCCAGATGCCTCAGCTTGCCCAGTTCGTGCGCGAGAACGATCTTCTCGACCAGGACCCGGACAAGCCCCTGGTCGTGCGCGAGACCCCGGAATACATGCGCGGAACCGGCGCCATCGCTTCGGTCAGCGCCCCGGGGCCGTTCAACCCCGAAGCCGAGACCTACTACAACGTCACGCCGCTGGAGACCTACGGTGAAGAGCAGGCGGCCAGCTACCTGCGCGAGTACAACGACTGGATGCTGCAGATCCTCAATATCCACGAGGGTATTCCCGGTCACTACACGCAGCTGCTTCACGCCAACAAGTCGCCGAGCCTGGTCAAGAGCCTGTTCGGCAATGGGGCGATGGTCGAAGGCTGGGCCGTCTACTCGGAGCGCATGATGCTCGAGGAAGGCTGGGGCGATCACGAGCCGGAACTGTGGTTGATGCACGGCAAGTGGCTGCTGCGCGTCACGCACAACGCCATCCTCGACTATGCTGTTCACGTGCGGGGCATGGAACGGGACGAGGCGGTGCGGATGATGCGCGAAGAGGCCTTCCAGGAAAATTCAGAGGCAACCCAGAAGTGGCGTCGGCTGACCTTGAGTCAGGTACAGCTGACTTCCTACTACGCCGGCTATGCCGCGATCATGGACCTGCGCGAGCGTCTCAAGGCCGAGCAGGGCGACGAATTCGATCTCAAGGCATTCCACAACCGGTTCCTCAGCTACGGGTCCTCACCGGTCGATACGATCAGTGCGTTGATGACCGGTGAGGAGCAGAAGCCGGCGGCCGACTGAGACGCCCGGGAGGCCGGCCGTTGCGCTCGCGCGGCCGGATTCTCGACAAGGAAACAGCGAGCTGAGACTCGGGGGAGGGGAGACATGCCGAGCCTGGATGCCTATACGCTTGCCGTGACGTCGGCGCTGGCGGCCCTGTTCATGGCCATTACCATGGGCGGGATCTTCCTGGCCGGCAATCGCGAGCATGCCATTGCCGACTGGGCGCTGGCAGGCGTGCTGTTTTGCCTGGGACACATGCTCGGCAACCTGGCCATGGCCGGGACCGTCGTCATCGATCTTCGCACCACTATCGCGCTGGGCAATACCTCCATCTTCCTGGCCTATGGCCTGATCCTGGTGGGCATTCAGGAGCACCTCGGGCACAGGCGTTCCGGCGCCATGATTCTTGCGATGGCCCTGGCCATTCTCGCCGCCGGACTTTTCTGGCCCGGAATGTATGCCAACACCAGTAGCCGTGTCGGACTGCTGGCCACGGTCTACATGGGCCTGGCCATCGCCTGCGCTTTCATGCTCTGGCGAGCCGAGGACAGAATGCTGGCCGGCTATCGCAAGGCGGTGGCGCTGGTCATACTGGGCAATGCCCTGCTGTTGAGTCTGCGCGCGGTTTATATCGCGCTCGGACGCGGCGAGTCGGCCGAGCCGGGCGGCGTCAACGTGATGGTGCCCGCCTTCCTGTCCTCGATGGTGTTCTACATGGCCCTGAACGTCGCGCTGGCCCTGCTGCTGTTCCGCAGGAAAGAAGCGCATCTCAGGCACATGGCCCGGCACGATGCGCTCACCGGGCTGCTCAACCGCTACTCGCTCGAGGAATACGCCGCGCGCGAGATGGCGCGCGTCGACCGCAGCGATCACCAGCTTTCGGTGGTGTTGCTTGACCTCGACAATTTCAAGCGCATCAACGACGAGCACGGGCATGCAGCCGGCGACCGGGTCCTGGTGGAAGCGGCCGATCGCATCCGGGAGATGATCCGCGAGGGCGACATCGCCTTCCGCGTCGGCGGCGAGGAGTTCCTCGTGTTGTTGCCCGGCGCCGACGGCCGGGAAGCGGCGCGCATTGCAGACCGCCTTCGCCGATCCCTAGCCGACGGCCCGTTCCACTACCGCAGTACGGAGATCCGGGTATCGACCAGCGTGGGCGTGGTGGCCTACGACCCGGTGCACGACAACTGGGAAAGCCTGCAGCGCCGCGCCGACCAGGCGCTCTACCGCGCCAAGGACGGCGGCCGCAATCGCGTTGAACTGGCGCCCGACCGTGCGAGTTCGCCCGGCACGGCCTGAGCCGGTCAACCGATCAGGGTACGCAGTAGCTCGGTCTGCTCGGCCAGCAGGTCTTCGTCGGCACGGGTTTCGACGTTGAGCCGGATTACCGGTTCGGTGTTCGAAGCGCGCAGGTTGAACCGCCAGGCGTCGAAGGCCAGGCTGATGCCGTCGGTGCGGTCGATCTTCGGATCGTCGGGCGCGAAGTGCTGCAGCACCCGGTCCATGACGGCCTGGGGGTCGTCGACGGTGAAGTTGATTTCGCCGCTGCACGGAAAGGCCCGGATGCGTTCGTCGACCAGCTCGGCCAGCGACTTGCCGGTGGTGGCGATTCGCTCGAGCAGCAGCAGCCACGGGATCATTCCCGAGTCGCAGTAGCTGAAATCCCGGAAATAGTGGTGGGCCGACATTTCCCCGCCGTACAGGGCATTCTCCGAGCGCATGCGCTCCTTGATGAAGGCGTGGCCGCTCTTGTTGACCAGCGCGGTGCCGCCCGCGTCGGCCACTTCGGCGAGCGTGTTCCAGGTCAGCCTCGGATCCAGCACGATCTTCTCGCCGGGTGATTTCTCCAGCAGCTGGCGCGCGAACAGCCCGACCAGGTAGTAGCCCTCGACGAAACGCCCCGTGTGGTCGAAGAAGAAGCAGCGGTCGAAGTCGCCGTCCCAGGCGATGCCCAGGTCAGCGCCCGCCTCGACGATCGCTCGTGCCGTTTCCTCGCGGTTGTCCGGCAACAGGGGATTGGGTACGCCGTTGGGAAAACGGCCGTCGGGTTCGTGGTGGAGCCGCGTGACCGACAGGGGCAGCCCTTCGGCGATCGCGTCGAAGGCGGGCCCGGCGCAGCCGTTGCCGGCGTTGACGACGATCCTCGCGCTGCCCAGGCGTTCGGCATCGACGAAGGCCCGCACGCGTTCGACGTATTCGTCGAACACCGACAGGCGGCGGTGTTCACCGGGCTGCTCGACGTTAACCGGTTCCAGGCCCTCGGCCAGCAGCGCCTCCATTTCCTTCAGCCCCGTGTCGGCGCTGATGGGGATGGCTTGTTCGCGGACCAGCTTCATACCGTTGTAGTCGGCCGGGTTGTGGCTGGCGGTGATCATGATGCCGCCGCCCATGCCGTCCTTCGAAGCTGCGTGATAGACGACCTCCGTGCCGCACAAGCCGATGTCCCGCGTATCGACGCCGGCGCGGTTGAGGCCGCGCGCCAGGGCGGCGGCCAGGGACTGGCTGGTCAGGCGCATGTCGAAGCCGATCGCCACCGGCCCGTCGGGCTGGATGACCCGGGCGAAGGCCTGACCGATCAGGAAGGCCCTTTCCTCGTCCAGCTGGTCGGGGACGCGCCCGCGGATATCGTACGCCTTGAACGGCGAGTTCTCGAGAGTCTGCATAGTTCATTACTGCCGGGATGAGCTACGGGAGCAATCGTAACCCATGCCGCCGCGACGCGACATAAAATTGGAAAGCGCCGAGCGCTTTGTCTAGAATGAAGCGCAAACTGGTCGCTTCGGAGGCCGGCTCGTGCTGACCCGGACTTTCCACTACGTCGACGGCGACGGACGGCCCGGCAGTTACACCGATCGCAAGCGCCATCTCTGGCTTCTGTCGGTTGTCTATCCGCTCTCGCCCGTTTTCGCCGTCGCGCTTCACGCGCTCACCGGCCGGAATTGGACGCTGGCGGTTCCCCTCGTGTTCGGCTACGTCCTCGTGCCGATGCTCGACGCCCTGCTCGGCGAGGACCGCAGCAATCCGCCCGAACAGACCGTTCCCGAACTGGAAAGCGACCGGTACTATCGCATCCTGACCTGGCTGACCGTTCCACTGCACGTCGTCTCGCTGGTTGTTGCCGCGTACTGGGCGGCGACCCATGGGCTGGGCCCCGCGGCGTGGATCACGCTCGCGCTGGTGGCCGGACTGGCTTCCGGCCTGGCGGTCAATACGGCGCATGAAATGGGCCACAAGCACACGCGCATCGAGCAGTGGCTGAGCCGCCTGGCCCTGGCCGTGCCCGCCTACGGGCACTTCACCGTGGAGCACAACTTCGGACACCACCGACACGTGGCCACGCCGGAGGACTGCGCCAGCGCAAGGATGAACGAATCGATCTACCGGTTTGCCCTTCGAGAAATGCCCGGCGGGGTCCGGCGCGCCTGGGGGATCGAGCGCCGGCGCCTCGCCCGGCGTGGCCGGCGTGCCTGGAGCCCGCACAACACCATCCTGCAATCCTGGCTGATGACCCTGGCGCTCCAGGCCGGGCTGGTGATGACGCTCGGCTGGCCGACCCTGGCGTTCCTGTTCATCCACAACCTGTTCGCCTGGTTCCAACTGACCAGCGCCAATTACGTCGAACACTATGGCTTGCTCAGGCGCAAGGACGAAGCGGGCGCTTACGAGCGCTGCCGGCCCCACCATTCCTGGAACAGCAATCACGTGTTCTCCAACCTGCTGTTGTTCCACCTGGAGCGTCATTCCGACCATCACGCCAACCCCAACCGGCGCTACCAGTCCCTGCGGCATTTCGACGATCTGCCGCAGCTGCCGACCGGTTACTTCGGGATGTTCCTGATGGCCTACCTGCCGCCGCTCTGGTTCCGGGTCATGAATCGCAGGCTGTTGCGCCTGCCGCACGTTGCCGGTGACCTCTCGAAGGTGAATCGCTGACCGGAGCGAGTCGGTGCTCGCCTTCGCCCGGTCCGTTCAGCGTCCCTCGACCCACTCGATGGCGGCGTGCAGCAGTTCACGGCTGTTGCCGACATTGAGTTTCCGCTTGATGTTGGCGCAATGGGCCTCGATCGTCTTCGGGCTGACGCTGAGCAGATCGCTGATTTCCTGGTTGGTCTGCAGCGAGCCGAGCAGGCGAAACACTTCCGACTCGCGCCGGGTCAGCAGAAGATGCCGGGGTTTCAGGCTGTGGGGCAGGGGGCAGTCCCGGCAGCCTCCCTCCGACAACCTGCGCCGTTCGCAGTCGATCATCAGGCTCAGGTAGTACTTGAGCCTCGATTCGGGTGCGCGGGCGGGAAAGAAGCCGCAGGCCAGGTCCTTCTTGACCGGCAGGTTGACCCCGGCGTGCCGCCATTCCGATATCAGGACGATCTTGGGCGGGCGGGTCTGCTCCGAGAGGGTGTGCTCGACCTGCGGCGCCAGTTCCGTGTCCAGGACCAGGATGCTGGTCCTTCCCGCCGCCATCGCCGCTGTCGCTTCAGTCACCGAATGCTGGTGAACGAGTACATCGTCGCGGGCCAGTTCGACGACGACCTGCTGGACACCGCGCGAGAAGATCTGGCTGTTGATGAGGAGCGATACCTCGATTGGCGGTTCTTTCATGAAACGCTGCTTTGGGCCTGGGATTAGAAAGGCTGCATATCATTACACGCCCTCTCGAGAAGGGAAAATCGGGGGATCCCCTATAGACAGTCAATTAAGGGCTCTCCGATGATAGGGGGCAGCTATCAAAAAGGGATTGGTTCTGCATGTTTCGGGGCGCGCGCTTTTGTTTGTCCATGGACCTTCGGCACGGGTCTCCCAGTGCGGCACGCGGGCAGTCGAGCCGGGCCTGGTCCGGGGGGCGCAATAAAACGAGCAGTCGTCCACGGACCGACCTCGCGTGACGCCGACACCTGCATCCATCGGGGGAAGACCTATGCACCAGACCGGAAGCAGCGCCGACGGAACGTCCGCCGATATCAGTCACGGCCGCAAGGCGTTTGCCAACGTGCCGCGATTCTCCGCAAGCCAATGCCTGTTGGGGCCCATCCGGGAATGCCTCGCTTCGGGCGTGAAGAGCTGCCTGGAAGTGCCCGGAAAGGGGCGCCTGTGGCTGGACGGCGAAGCCGGGCTTTATCGCGGCGAGATGGATTCGGTGGCCGAGTTCTTTTCGGCCGAGCCTGCGAATCTTGTAAGGACGCGGGAAACGGAGCCGCCGGCCCGGTTGATCGCCCGCCCGGCCGACGAGGCCCTCTACCTGGCGGCGTGGCACGCGCGCGGTGAGGCCTTGCTCGACGAGTGCCAGCCTTTCGACGTGGTGCAGCTACGCTGCTGGCCGAACTTCACGCGGCTGCCCCATACGCGCTACCTGTTACCGCTGTCTTCCCTGCTTTCGAGGCGGCCGTCCAGCCTGTCTTTCGCCTTCCGGATGCTGCGCGTTCCGGAGACCGACGCGCTGCGCTTCTACAGCGCGGCCATGGCGGCCGCGTACCTGCGCGTGATCAGTTCACAGCCGGTGACATCCTCCGGCATGGAGGAGTCTCCGGCCGGTGATCGTTCGGGCAGCTTCTGGTCGCGGCTGTTCGATCGGATCTCGGGGCTCTGAGCGTGGGCGGCCAGATGCACAAGATCCTGTTCGCAGGGCCGGTCGGGGCTGGAAAGACCACCGCGATCGCTTCGGTCAGCGATACGCCTGTGGTTGCGACGGATACGCGCGCCAGCGATGAAGTCCAGGCGAGAAAGCAGCGCACGACGGTTGCGATGGACTACGGCACCCTCAAGGTGGATCCGAAGCTGACGGTACAGCTGCTCGGAACGCCGGGGCAGGTGCGATTCAGTTTCATGTGGGAGATCCTTTCGCAGGGCGCCATCGGCCTGATCCTGCTGATCGATCACGCGCGACCCGATCCGCTCGGGGATCTGCGCTACTACATCGAGGCGTTTCGCGGCCTCCTCGACAAGCCCGGGGCGGCCGCCGTGCTCGGCGTGACCCGTTGCGACCTGAGCCCTGCGCCTGGCATCGACCGCTATCGTGAGGCGCTCGCCGAGATTGGCTACCGCATGCCCGTCTTCGAAGTGGACGCGCGTGAACGCGACGACGTCAAGGTCGCCCTGCTGGCCCTGGCTGCGGAACTCAGTCCCCAGATTCGCCGGCGTCAATCGGCATGACTTCGGGAATGCGTGCCGGGTCAGGCAAGGTCTCCGTCCTCTGGCTCGAGGGTTTCGGGGCGGGCTTCGGGGATCGCGTGGTGCTCGCCGAAGTCGATTTCGAGCTCCCCGCCCGTGGCCTGGTCGCCCTGATGGGGCCGACTGGCGTGGGCAAGTCCACGCTGCTGCGGGCGGTCTGCGGGCTGGCGCAGCAGAACGCGAGTTTCAAGACCTGGGGCGAGATGCGTTACCAGGGCCTGATGCCGGGCGAGGCCGGGTGGCCGCGGCTGGTGATGCAGGACGCTCGCCTGCTCGTCTCGACGGTTCTCGAGAACCTGGCCGGCGGATTGCCGGACCGGTCGCGCCTCACCTTGCCGCAACAGCGCCAGGCCCTGACGCGGGCGCTGGAGGAGTTCGACTGCGGCCGGTTCATGGATTGCCTGGAACGGCCGGTCGTCGAACTGTCGCTGGCCGACCAGCGCCTGATCGCCATCCTGCGACACGTGCTGGCCCGGCCGGGCCTGCTTTGCGTGGACGAACCGACCGTCGGTCTCGACGAGGAAGGCGCCGGTCGTGTCCTGACCCTGCTTGCGGCCTGTGCTCGTCAGCGCCCGGTCCTGATGGCCACCCACCACCAGGCTCAGGCCCGCGCACACGCCGACGTCGTCGCGCTGCTGGTCAGCGGTCGCATCCACGAGTGCTCGTCCGCGCGCGCGTTCTTCGGCGACCCGCGCTCCAGGGAGGGGCGATCTTTCGTCGAGCTCGGAACATGTGCGAGCCCGAGCCCGGACATCGACCCCGCGGTCCTCGACGAGGATACGCCGCCGCCACCGCCCTTGCCCGAGCAGGCGCGCCAGGCGATGAGCGCCTGGGCCGGGCCGCGGGGATTCGTCTGGCTCGATCCCGGGCGCCTGGCGGGAACGCCGAGACCGGGCGTGGTCCAGGACATCGAACAGGATCTCGACGCCCTGGTCCGCGTCGGTGTGACGCGCTTGCTGACCTTGCTGGAGGCTCCCCTCGATTGCGAGAAAGAGCTTGCCGAGCGGGGGCTCCAGGCGATGCACATCCCGGTCGACGACATGACCGCCCCGACCGTGACGCAGGCCATCACGCTATGCCGCCAGATCTGGCGCTGGCTCCGCCAGGGCGAGGTCGTCGCGGTGCACTGTCATGCCGGTCACGGCCGGACGGGAACGGCGCTCGCGGCGTATCGCATCTGGCAGGGGCTGTCGGCCGTCGAGGCCATCGACAGCCTGCGCGCCATCGAGCGTCGCTGGATTCAGTCGCGCGAGCAGATCGAGTTTCTCGAGCGTTTCGAACAGTTCATGCAGGCTCCCGGGCACCGGCCGACGGACGGCCCGGAGCTGCGCGATCCGGTGTCTTCCTGACGCCTTCACTACTCAAAAAGAACCCAACCCAAGGAGGAAAACTCAATGTCGGATTTCGATTCAGCCCTTCAGCAGGCCGTACAGACGATTCCCGAGTGCCTGGCAGCCGGCTACGTGGATCTCGAGTCGGGGATGCTGATCGGCATCAAGACCGTCGATTCTCACCCCGACGAGGTCATGGACATGCTGGCGGCGGCGACCGCCGAGATGTTCCAGGGGCCGAACGTCGTCGCCATCGAGCGAATCTTCAAGAAGGCACGCGGCGTGGAGGACGACGGCTCGCATTATTTCCAGGAGATGATCGTCAACAGCGACAACCTGATCCATTTCTTCATGCGGGCCAAGAGTTCGGCGGACCAGGTGGCCTGTTTCGTCTGCCGGCGTTCGGCCAACCTGGGCATGGTCGTGACCAAGGCCCGGCAGGCCATGTCGGCTGTCGAAGCCGCGGCGTGAAGCGGATTGTCGGGGCCGGCCTCGCCGGCCCCGCGTTCGTCTTCGACTGGCCCGCTTCGGGAGGAGCCACTTGAACCAGCAATCATTCAATCCGGAGTCCCAGCGGGAGCACCCGCATGCATCCCGCATCCGGTCGGTCCTGCGCGCCTTGATGGGCGCTACCGGCGGCAGCGTCAACGCGGCCGCTGCCATCACCAGCGACGGCATGGTGATCGCGTCAGTGCTGCAGCCCGGTGTCGACCCGGACCGTTTCGCCGCCATGTCGGCCTCGTTGCTGGCCCTGGCCGAGCGCGAGATCGACGAAATCCAGCGCGGCGACCTCAGGCAGCTGCTGATCGAAGGCACCAAGGGCGCGGTGTTGCTGGTGCAGGCGGGCGACGACGCGGTGCTGGCCGTATCCACCGAGCCCGGCGCGCTGATGGGCAAGGTCTTTCTCGAAGCCCGGCGCGCCGCCGGCGAAATGAAGACCTGCCTGGAGCCGACCTGAGGCGATTGCCCCGGGAAGGACACCGATGGAAGTACAGTTTCGGCAACACCGGGTCGCGCTGCGGGAGGGGGAAACCGTCCTGGCTGGCTTGCTCAGGCAGGGCTTGCCCGTTCGCTATTCCTGTCGCGCGGGATCATGCCACGCCTGCTTGATGCGCGCGAGCGACGGTCGCGTGCCGGCCGAGGCGCAGAAGGGACTGAAAGCCGATCTCGTTCGTCAGGGCTTCTTTCTGCCTTGTCGCTGCATCCCGGAGGAGCCCCTCAGGATCGACCAGCTCGAAGCGGACCCACCGGTCGCTTCGCTGCCCGTGATCGAGACGTTCATGCTCGCCGAGGACATTCGCTGTATTCGCCTGCCGGCCGATCGGGCCGTCGACCCGCTGCCCGGGCAGCATATCGGCATCGTCGGTCCGCACGGTCACCCGCGTCGTTATACCGTCGCCAGCCTGCCGCGCCGCGACGGCCACCTCGAACTTCACGTTCGGAGAGTTCCCGGAGGACGCGTCAGCGGCTGGCTGGTCGACGACCTGCGTACCGGCGACCGGCTCGATGTACTGCCGCCGGGTGGTGCGATGGTCCATGATCGCGCCGCGACGGACGGGGCGCTCCTGCTGGTGGCAACGGGCACCGGGCTCGCGCCGATGATTCCGATCCTCCGGGAGGCGCTCGCCGGCCCGGAGAGTCGTCCGGTCTGGCTGCTGCACGGCGCGCGGGAACCGGTAGGGCTGTACGCCGACGCCTGGCTGAGGACGCTGGATGCCACCCACCCGCTGTTCCATTACCGGGCCTGCTGCTCGCGGCGGGAGCACGTGAAGGATTGCTTCCCGGGTCGGGTGACCGACTGGCTGGTGCAGGCCTGGTCATCGCTCGGCACCCCGGCGGTGCGTGTGGCAGGCCGCCCCGGCATGGTCGAGGCGGTGGTCGATTTCTGCCGGCGCCAGGTCGACGGGGCCTCGCTCGATGTACTGGCCGATCCCTTCCACCCGCACGGCGAGCTCCCGCCAGGTGCAGGCGATCGGGGCGGGCAGGGACGCCGCGCGCCGCCGCCGGATCCCGAGCTGTGGGCGCGACTGGGCAACGGACGTATCCTGCGCGAAGTGCTGCGGGACTTCTACGATCTGGCTTTCGAGGACGAGCGTCTGGGGCCCTACTTCGCCGGCGTGACGCGTCAGCGGCTGAGAGAGAAGCAGTATTCGTTCCTGCGCAGCCTGATGCTCGGGCGCCGCGACTACATGGGCCAGCGTCCCCGGAATGCACATCACTGGATGGTGATCTCCGACGATCTCTTCGACTACCGCATCCGCCTGCTCGAGGGCTGCATGCGCGACCAGGGCCTGACCGAAGAGTGGATCGGCAGGTGGCACGTCTACGAGGCCTTCTTCCGTGCCGACATCGTCAAGGCCGAACCGTTGCCGCGCCAGGTCGGCGGGCGCGAGGTCGTCCAGCAAGGCACAGAGGATGCGCGACTCGAAGACGGCGGAGTCTGCGACGGCTGCGGACGCATCATCGAGTGTGGCGAGCGCGTGCGATTCCATCTTCGCCTGGGGGCGGTCTACTGCCTGGCCTGCAGCCGCCGCGACCCCTCCGGCGACACCGGCCGCGACGGCCCGGTCGGTTGAGGGCGCCATGCGGTTCAGCGACCTGGATCTGGTGCAGTCGGTCCCGATGCGATCATGGCGGGCGCTGACCGAAATCGACACGGTGGCCTTCCTGCACGTGGACCTGGAGGGACGGATCCAGCACGCCAACGCGGGCGTGGCGCGCGTACTCGGGTACCGCCCCGAGGAAATCATCGGTCGTGAACTGGAGATGCTGCTTCCCGAGGCCGCGCGTTCGGATCACGCGCAGTTCTTCTCGGCCTACGTGCGCGGCCGCGTCGCCGGGGAGGTGCGCCGTTCCCCGATCGTCCGCCGAACCCGGCACTTTCCGCGCTCGCGGGCCGGTAATCGCAGCGGTGAGTTGCGGTTCTCGGCGATGCACCGAGACGGTCACGAAGTCCCCATCTCACTGACCGTCAACGAGGTGCGAACGCGGGCGGCCGAACTGACCGGCTTCGTGGGCCTGATCGTCGACTGCACCGAACAGCAGGTGCTGCAGGACCGGATTCACAGACAGGCCCTGTACGACGAGGCCACCGGCCTGCTCAATTGGCGCGGCCTGCACGAAGTGGCGGTCGACATCGACCGGGACCGGCGACGATCCGGGAGCGACGGCGCATTCTCCCTCCTGCACATCGCGGTTGACCACTTCTCCTCGCTGGCGTTCAATTGCAAGGCGGTGGCCGACCACGCCCTGAAGGTTACCGCGCGCTGGCTCTCGCGGCGTATCGAGAGCGCCGCCCTGCCGGGTATATCGCACCTTGCGCGCGCTCCGGGTGAAACGCAGTTCCTGGTCTATCTCGCCGGTTGCGGGCCCGCCGGGGCCTTCGAGCTGGCCGAACGACTCCGGCGGGATTTTCGCGCCGTCAACCTGGGGACCGAAGTCGAACCCTTCCAGACCAGCCTGAGCATCGGTGTCGCCAGTCCGCGGCCCGGAATGACCCTCGACTACGCCATGTCGCGTGCCGCCCACGCATGCCAGCAAGCCCAGCTGCACGGCCACGACCGGGTCGTGTGTCTCGATCCCCGTGACGTGGAGGTCTACGAGCTGGGGCTGGTCATCCGCCAGGCCATGCAGTGCGATCGCATCGAGATCCATGCCCAGCGACTGGTGCCGCTGCACCCCTCGAGCGAAGCAGGGCGGGACCGCGGCATCAGCTTCGAGGTCCTGTGCCGGCTCGCGGACCGTCGCGGCGTCGTCCAGGAACCCGCGCGCGTGTTCCCGGCGGCCGAAAAGCTCGGGCTTTCACTGCAGCTGGACCTGCACGTGATCGGCCTGGTGCTGGACACGCTCGAGCGCCATCCCGAGGTGCACGACGAGATCGCGATCTGTTCGATCAACCTCTCCGGCCTTTCGCTTTCCAGCCAGCAGCTTCTGGCGGGTATCCGTCGACTGCTCTCGGATCGGTCGGTGTCGCCGGGCAAGCTCTGCTTCGAGATTACCGAGAGCGCCCGCCTCAGTGACCACGAGACGGCGCTGCGCAATGTCCTGGGGCTGCGTGATCTGGGTTGCCGCATCGCGCTCGACGACTTCGGCAGCGGGTACTCCAACTTCCAGAGCCTGACGAACTGGCCGATCGACATCGTCAAGATCGACGGCAGTTATGTCCGGCGCCTGCTGGACGGCGGGGCGATGACGGTCGATGTCGAGGGCATGGTCGCCTCGGCGCTGGCGCGCGGCGTGAGGATCGTGGCGGAGTACGTGGAGAACGAGGCGGTCACCACCGCGTTGAGGCGCATGGGGGTGAGCTATGCGCAGGGCTTCCACTTCCATCGCGGCGAGCGCCTGACGCAGTTGCTTGCCGACATCGGCCGGCTCCGCTCGTCGCCGGGCTGAAGGGCTGGGGCGGGCCGACGGCCTGCCGGAGACGAAAAGAAGGGACCGGCCGGCGGCCGGTTCCCTCCGGGCTTGCCGTTCCGGATCAGAAGCGCAGGCCGATCGCCGTCGAGAAGACCCAGGGGTCGATGTCGGCGCTGATGCGGCTGTTGAGGTCGACTTCGAATCCGCCGCCGTCGACGGTGGTCGTGTTCAGTTCGGCGTCGGCCTCGATGTCGATCCAGCGCAGGTCGAAGTTGAGGAACCAGGCGTCGTTGAGCGCGACGTCGGCGCCCAGCTGCAGGGCGATGCCGAAGGAGTCGTCGATGGTCATCTCGGTGCTGCCGCCGGAGTAGTCGGTGCCGAGCGCCGCGTTGGAGGTGCCGATGATGCCCTGGTGCAGGGACTGGGTCGTGCGCTCGTCGAAGAACTTGGTGTAGTTCAGGCCCACGCCGGCGTAGGGACGGAAGGTCTGGTCCGGGCGGAAGTGATACTGCAGGCTCAGCGTCGGAGGCAGGTGCTTGGTGCTGCCCAGCTTGCCCAGCGCCGACAGGGCACCATCGCCTTCCACGCTGTGGTCGAACGGCCAGGCGGCGAGCAGTTCAACGCCCAGGTTGTCGGTAGCCATGTAGGTGAAGTTGATGATCGGGCGCGTGTTGGCGTCGACGTCGATCCGGTAGTCGGCCAGTTCGATGCCTTCGAACACCAGGTTGGAGCTGTCGACGTCCGGCGAGACATAGCCGACGCCCAGCCGGACCAGCCAGTCGCCCTGGGATTGCGCCAGCGCGTTGAAGGAGAACAGGGCCAGTGTGGCCGTGAGCAGGATCTTCTTGTGGTTCATTTGCGTGCCTCCATCGGGGCGGTTAGGGGTGTGTTGTCGGGGCGCAGTCTAGGGCCTGGCGGCGGGAGTGGAGTTGACCGGAATCAAGTTCTGCTTTCGGAGCTGGCGGACGTCGTTAGGTTGGGTGGTTCGATCGGAGGTTTGGGCCCCTTTGCTATGGGAGTGGGTTTCAGGGTTCAGGCTTCAGGGAAAGACGGGTTCGGGGTTCCGGGTTCCGCGTTCGGGCGGCGCGTCTGCCTATTGCGGGGCGGCTGCGCCGCGGTAGGCCGGGCCGCCGTCTTCCCCGTATCCCGAACCGTTGCAGAGGCCGAGATCCAAGCGCTTGGTGCTACCATTACGGGGTTATTCAACCCGGAATCGACGAACCATGTTCGACAAGACCTTCACCATTGCCGGATTCGACGAGGAGCTGGCCGACGCGATGCGCTCCGAGGAGCAGCGACAGGAAGATCACATCGAGTTGATTGCCTCGGAGAATTACGCCAGCCCGCGCGTCATGGAAGCGCAGGGTTCGGTGCTGACCAACAAGTACGCTGAAGGCTATCCGGGCAAGCGCTACTACGGCGGCTGCGAGTTCGTCGACATCGCGGAAAACCTCGCCATCGAGCGCGTCAAGAAGCTGTTCGGCGCCGGCTACGCCAACGTTCAGCCGCACTCGGGATCGCAGGCCAACCAGGCCGTCTACATGGCCCTGCTGCAACCGGGCGACACGATCCTGGGCATGGACCTGTCCGAAGGCGGTCACCTGACCCACGGCGCCAAGGTCAATTTTTCGGGCAAGCTTTTCAACGCCGTCCATTACGGCCTCGATCGCGAAACGGGCGAGATTGACTACGAGCGGATGGCCGAACTGGCCCGCGAGCACAAACCCAAGATGCTCATCGGCGGCTTCTCGGCGTATTCCCGGGTGGTCGACTGGAAGCGCATGCGCGAGATCGCCGATGAAGTGGGCGCCTGGTTCATGGTCGATATGGCGCACATCGCCGGGCTGATCGCCGCCGGCGTCTATCCCAATCCCGTGCCCCACGCGCATGTGGTGACCTCGACCACGCACAAGACCCTGCGCGGTCCGCGCGGCGGCATCATCCTCGCGTCCGGCGAGGACGAGTCCCTGGTCAAGAAATTCCAGTCGCTGGTCTTTCCGGGCTGCCAGGGCGGGCCGCTGATGCACGTGATCGCGGCCAAGGCGGTGGCCTTCAAGGAGGCCCTGGAGCCGGAATTCCGCGATTACCAGCAGCGCGTGGTCGACAATGCCCGGGCCATGGCGGGCGTCATCATGGAGCGCGGTTACAAGGTCGTCTCGGGCGGCTCGGACAACCACCTGTTCCTGATCGACCTGATCGAGGCCGACATCACCGGCAAGGACGCCGAGGCCGCGCTGGGCCGGGCCAACATCACCGTCAACAAGAACACGGTACCGGGCGAGCCGCGTTCGCCGTTCGTGACCTCGGGCCTGCGCATCGGCACGCCGGCTTGCACCACGCGCGGATTCACCGAAGAAGACTGCCGCGAGTTGGCCGGGCTGATCTGCGACGTCCTCGACAATATGGGCGACGAGTCCGTGGAACAGCGCGTGAAGGAGTCGGCCCTCGCGCTTTGTCGCAAACATCCGGTCTACGAAGACTAAAGATTCACGCCAAGGCGCGAAGGTGCCAAGGACGCCGAGTGAAAAACGGGATCGAGAAAGAACGTCTTTGTCGGGACTGCGAGACTCCTACTCCGATGACCGATCGTCATCATGGTCTTTCAGTGTTTCTTGGCGACCTTGGCGCCTTTGCGCCTCGGCGTGAGACAGGCGGAAACTGAACCGGCATGTGGTGCCCCTTCTGCAATCACACCGACACCCGCGTGGTCGACTCGCGGCTGGCTTCCGACGGTTTCCAGATTCGTCGGCGGCGCGAGTGCGCCGGGTGCGGGGCGCGCTTCAATACCCTGGAGACGCCGGCGTTGAAGGCGCCCAACGTGATCAAGGCCGACGGCTCCCGCGAGGCCTTCGACGAGGACAAGCTCCGGCGCGGCATGGTCAAGGCGCTCGAGAAGCGACCGGTCGAGACCCAGCTGGTCGAGCGGGCCATTCGCAAGCTGGTGCGCGAGATCCGCACGCTCGAGGATCCGGAGATTTCCAGCCAGCAGCTGGGCGACTGGGTGGCCGCCGAGCTTTCCCATCTCGACCAGGTCGCCTACGTTCGCTTCGCCTCCGTCTATCGCCGCTTCGAAGACGTGCAGGCCTTCCGTGAGGAGATCGAAAAGCTCGAACGCGACAACCCGGGCGTCATCGACCGCCGCCAGATTTCATTGCTCGATGAAGAAGACAAGTGAAACCTGACCCATGAGTTTCACCGCCGACGATCACCGATTCATGGCCGAGGCGCTCCGGCTGGCGGAGAAGGGCCGGTTCACGGCCGATCCCAATCCCGCGGTCGGTTGCGTGATCGTCAATGACGGCGAAATCGTGGGGAGCGGTTGGCACCGCGCCGCGGGCGAACCGCACGCCGAGACGCTCGCCCTCCAGGAAGCCGGCGTCCGGGCGCGGGGCGCGGTGGCCTACGTCAGCCTTGAACCCTGCTCTCATCACGGCCGCACGCCGCCGTGCGCGAACGCCCTGGTGGAAGCCGGCGTGGCGGCGGTGGTTTCGGCCATGCCCGATCCCGACGCCCGGGTGTCGGGCAAGGGTCACGATATCCTCGCCCGCGCCGGGATCACAGTGCGCACCGGCCTGATGGAAGAGGCGGCCCGGGCGCTCAACCGCGGGTTCGTCAGTCGTCACGAGCGCGGCCGGCCCTGGGTGCGCGTCAAGCTGGCCGTCAGTCTCGACGGCTTCACCGCCGGTGCCGATGGCCGTTCGCAATGGATCACGGGCGAGTCCGCCCGGGCCGACGTGCAGTCCTGGCGGGCCCGCGCCTCCTGCATCCTCACCGGTATCGGAACCGTGCTGGCCGACGACCCGCGGCTGAACGTTCGCCTGGGCGGTTTCGAGCGCCACCTGACCCGCGTGGTGGTGGACTCCGACGGCCGGTTGCCGGAAGGTCTTCGCCTGGCCACCCTGCCCGGGCCGGTCATACTGGCCTCATGCGTGGCCCCGCGCGAGATCGCGGGCGTGAGCTGGTGGCAGTTGCCGGCCGACCTGGCCGGACGGGTGAGCCTGCCGGCCCTGATGGCGCGGCTGGCCGAGCACGACATCAACACCGTCCACGTCGAGGCGGGCCCGACGCTTTCCGGCGCCCTGGTCGCCTCGGGTCTGGCCGACGAGCTCCTGGTCTACCAGGCGCCCTGCCTGATCGGTCGGGGCCGGCCGCTGCTCGACCTGCCGGGGATGGAAAAATTCGAAGACCGCCTCCATCTAGACCTGATCGATCAGCGCCGTCTGGGTTCGGACTGGCGCTTTCTCTATCGACTCGCTTGAGATTTCAGCCATGTTCACCGGAATCGTCCAGGCCGTGGGAACGGTCAGCCGGATCACGCCCGCGCAGTCGGGCTGTCGCATGCGCATCGATTGTCCCGAGCTCCGGCCCGTGGAATGGGACACCGGTGACAGCGTCGCCGTTGCCGGCTGCTGCCTGACCGCACTGGACATCGACGAGCAGGGGTTCTCCGCCGACCTCTCGGCCGAGACGCTCGACCGAACGAGCCTCGGCGCTCTCGCGGCCGGGAGCCCGGTCAATCTCGAGCCCGCCCTGGCGGTGGGCGACCGACTGGGCGGGCATCTCGTCAGCGGTCACGTCGACGGCCTGGCCGAAGTCGTGTCGATGCGACCGGCGGGCGAGAGCCGTGTTTTCCGCTTTTCCGTGCCGGCCGGGCTGGCGCGCTTCATCGCCGAGAAGGGCTCGGTCACCCTCGACGGGGTGAGCCTGACGGTCAACGCCGTCGAAGGGCGCGAGTTCGAGGTGAACCTGATTCCACACACCCTGGCGGTCACCACGCTGGGGCAACTTGAGGCCGGCAGTCGCGTCAACCTGGAGGTCGACCTCCTGGCGCGCTACCTGGAACGGCTTGCAGGAGTTCAGAAATGAGTTTTGATTCGATCGAATCCATCCTCGAGGACATCGGGCAGGGCCGCATGGTGGTCATGCTCGACGACGAGGATCGGGAGAACGAGGGCGACCTGATCATGGCCGCCCCGCTGGTGCGACCGGAGGACATCAACTTCATGGCGCGCTACGGTCGGGGCCTGATCTGCCTGTCGCTCACGCGCGAGCGTTGCCGACAACTGGGCCTGCAGCTGATGGTGCGCGACACCGACCGCCATCACCAGACCAATTTCACCGTCTCGATCGAGGCGGCCACGGGCGTGACGACCGGTATTTCGGCCTACGACCGCGCGCATACCATCCGCACGGCCGTGGCCCCCGACGCCGGCCTCGACAGCCTGACCCAGCCGGGCCACGTCTTTCCCCTGATGGCCCAGCCTGGCGGCGTGCTGGCGCGCGCCGGGCACACCGAGGCGAGCATGGACCTGTCGCTGCTGGCGGGCTTCGAGCCGGCCGGGGTCCTGGTCGAGATCCTCAACGAGGACGGCACCATGGCCCGGCGTCCCGAGCTCGAGGAATTCGCGCGGACCCACGGGCTGAAGATGGGCACGGTCGCCGACCTGATCCGCTATCGCATGAGCACCGAGCAGAACGTCGAGCGCGTGCACAGCCAGACGGTGGGCACCGCCCACGGCGAGTTTCGGCTGCAGGTCTTCCGCGATCGCATCACCCAGCGCCTGCACTGGGCGCTGATCCGCGGCGAAATCGATCCGGAAGAACCCTTCCCCGTGCGCGTCCACGTGCCCGAACTGCTCGGCGACGTCATGGGCATTACCGAACCGAGCTTCGGCATGCCGCTGGACGCGGCGCTGGCCGACATCGCGCGCCGCGGCAAGGGCATGGCGCTCGTGCTGGGCTATGATGAGGACGACGCCGACCGGCTCGCCGGCCTGCAGAATGGCGGAACCGGTCCCGAGGGCGGCGAGCGCAGCCAGGCGGCCAACGAGCTTCGCAGCTACGGCATCGCCGCGCAGATCATCGCCGAACTGGGCATTCGCCGCATGCAGGTCTTCGGCGCCCCGAAGCGCCTGCACGCCCTCGACGGCTTCGGCCTCGAGGTGACCGACTACGTCGTTCCGGAAGGAGAGGGTTGAGCGACACCATGACCGAAAAACATCCCGCCTGCCCGGGCAGCCGCATCGCGGTGCTCGTTGCCCGTTTCAATCCCGAAGTCACCAATCTCATGCTGGCCGGCTGCCGCCAGGCCCTGCTCGACGCCGGCATGGAAGAGGCCGATATCGACGTCCATCCGGTTCCCGGCGCCTGGGAGTTGACCCTGGGGGCGCGGGAGCTGGCCGACACGGGGCGCTACGACGGCGTGATCGCGCTGGGCGCGGTGGTCCGCGGGGAAACGGCGCACTTCGATTTCATTTCGGCCGAGTGCGCGCGCGGACTCCAGCAGACGATGCTCGATACCGGCGTGCCCGTGGGCTTCGGCGTGCTCACGCCCGAAAACGGCGAGCAGGCCATGGAGCGAGCCGATCCCGAGCGCAAGAACAAGGGCCGCGAAGCCGCCATGGCCGTACTCGACATGATCGATTTCAAGCGCCGGGTGACGGCATGAGCCGACGCCGGACCGTCAGCCCTTTCGAGCCCCGGCGCCGGGCTCGGCGCCGTGCGCTCCAGGCGCTCTACCAGTGGCAGATCAACGATGACTCGGCTGCCGCCATCGTCGACCAGTTTCGCGAGGAACAGAACTTCGATGGCGTCGACGAAAGCTACTTCGAAACCCTCGTGCGCGAAGTCGTGGCCAATCGCGAGGCCCTCGACGATGCGCTTCGGCCGCACGTGACGCGCGTCGATGCCAGCCTCGACCAGATGGAGCGCGTGATTCTCCGCCTGGGCGCCTGCGAACTGATCCACCATCCGGAAACGCCCTACCGAGTGATCATCGACGAGGCCGTCGAGCTGGCTCACCGCTTCGGAGCCGAGCAGGCGCACACCTTCGTCAACGGCGTACTCGACCGACTGGCCCGCGAGGCGCGCCGGGCCGAGCGCGGCCTCGATCACGGTGATGGGTGAGTTCGAACTGATCGAACGCATCCGCTCCCGCGCCACGCCCGGTCGCGGCGTGGTCGTCGGAATCGGCGACGACGCCGCGGTGCTCGCCCCGACACCGGGCCACGAACTGGTGGTCACGACCGACTCGCTCGTGCTCGATCGTCACTTCGAGTCCGACTGGCCCGCTGCCGACGTCGGTCACCTGGCCGCGCAGGCCAACCTGAGCGACCTGGCCGCCATGGGCGCGAGCCCGCGCTGGGCCTTGCTCGCCCTGACTCTGCCCGCGATCGACGAAGCCTGGGTCGATGCCTTCCTCGACGGGTTCCTGGCGGCCGCCGGTTCGGCCGGAATGGCCCTGGTGGGCGGCAACCTGGCACGCGGTCCCCTCAATATCGGCGTTCACCTGATGGGCGAGGTTCCCGCGGGTCAGGCGGTGACGCGTTGCGGTGCCCG
Organism: Wenzhouxiangella sp.; assembly: GCA_036351755.1. Lineage (GTDB taxonomy): Bacteria > Pseudomonadota > Gammaproteobacteria > Xanthomonadales > Wenzhouxiangellaceae > Wenzhouxiangella. Next base: position 22,851 of record JAZBPT010000022.1, read on the forward strand.
TCCCGGGGACCGCGTCGCGGTCACCGGCACCATCGGCGATGCGGCCGCGGCGCTGAGCCTGGGCAAGGCGGCATCTCCGGAGCTGCTCGGTCGGCTCCGTCGTCCGCGGGCGAGACTGCAGGCCGGCGAGATCCTGAGAAGCAGGGCGCGCGCCATGATCGACCTTTCCGACGGCCTGCTGGCCGACCTGGCCCACCTGCTCGCGCCCGGGCAGGGCGCCGAGCTGGATCTGGACGCGCTCCCGGCGTCGCCGGCCCTGCAGGCGGCCTTGGCCGATCCGGTCGATCGGTGGCGGCTACAGACCGGGGGCGGCAGCGACTACGAACTGTTGGTCGTCCTGCCGTCGAACGCGGATCTGGGCGCGCTGTCGGAGGCCGGCGGTGTGGCGCTGACCGCCATCGGGCGGATCGTCGAAGGGCAGGGCGTGGCCTGCCGATCCGCGACGCGCGAGGTGCCCGCCGAACTCGGGCGCGGCTGGGATCATTTCGACGATGACTGACCGGGCCCGCACGCGCGAGATCGCCCTGAAGTCGCCCGACGGCCTGCTGGCCTTCGGCTTCGGCAGCGGGCTTTCCCCCGTCGCACCGGGTACCGCGGGCAGCCTGGCGGCCGTGCCGCTGGCCCTGCCGTTGCTGCTGCTGCCGATGCCCGCGGCGCTGATCGTCATCGCAGCGGCCTTTGTCTTCGGCGTGTGGATCTGCGGCCGGGTGGGGCATCGCCTGGGCGTGCACGATCACAGCGGCATCGTCTTCGACGAGTTCGTCGGCCTGTGGCTGATCCTGGTGTGCATTCCCGCGCACTGGGCCTGGTGGCTAGCGGCCTTCGCCGTCTTCCGGGTTTTCGACGCAGCCAAACCCTGGCCCATCAGCTGGTTCGACAAGCGCATTCACGGCGGACTGGGGGTGATGCTCGACGACCTGCTGGCGGCCGGCTTCTCCCTGGCCTGCCTGCTCGCCGTGCAGGCTTTCCTCGGCGGCTGACGGCCGTCGCTGGGATTCAGCCGGGCAGCTCGAAGGCGCCCGGAATCCAGCGCAGACGGCCCTCCTCGCCGTCGATGCCGACCACGTCGAAACGGCAGGCGTGTTCCTGCCACTGCGGGTGAGCCATCAGGAAATGGCGGGCGGCAGTCGCCAGCTTTCGTTGTTTGCGCTCGTCGACGCTGTCGATGCTGTCTACGCGGGCGCCCGGTCCGCGCAGGCGCACCTCGACGAAGGCCAGGACCTCGGTGTCGCTCGGGTTCGGGTCGAGCATGATCAGGTCGATCTCGCCCGAGCGGCACTGGTAGTTGCGCTCGACGAGTTTCAGGCCCCGATCGACCAGGAAGTCCTCGGCCCGCTGCTCGCCCTGCTCACCGCGGTGTCGCCGGTGCATGCTCGAACTCGATCGGTCGTGCGCGCCCGCCCTCGATCCGGACGATCGGCAGTTCGCGCTGTATGACGTGGCCGTCGGGCAGGCGCAGCCGCCCCATCATGCCGGGCAGGGTCAAGGTCGGGTCGGCGCGCATCATCGACAGCCAGGGCACCAGCGCGATGGCATCGCGGCCGAGGGCATGCAGGCGCGACAGCGTCGCGTTGTCGAGGCCCGCGTAGAGCGACGCGGCGCGGTCGCGAACGGCGCCGGCAGCGGTGAAATCCAGGAACCAGGGGGGCATCGGCGTGGTGACGCCGTCGAGGTCGCGGTCGCGTTCGGGACGCGGCGCGCCGTCGACGATGTAGGAAGTGGCCATCAGGGTCAGGTCGCCGGCGTCGAAGAACTCGAGCTGCGGCCGCACCAGGCGCCCGTCGGTGGCGCGCGCACCCAGGAAGATCACGTCCACGTCGGTGCGCCGCTGGGCGACGGACTCGACTTCGTCGCCGAGCAGCCCGGCGACGCGATCGATGCGCGCCTCCGAACGGTCGACCTCCAGCAATTCCTTCAGCAGGGTCGAGTGGTCCGGCAGCTCCGGATCGTAGATGCGGTCGGAGAGGACCTGGCCGCCACCGAGGGTGAAGGTCTCGATGAAGGCGTCGGCGACGCGTTCACCCCAATCGGAGTACTGCGACAGCACCAGCGCGCGGCGCCGGCCGGTGGCCAGTGCATGGATGGCGGCCAGCTCGGCCTCGGTTTCCGGGGGCAGAGCCAGGGCAGCCAACTCTCCGCCCGCTTCGGCCAGGCGCTCGACTTCGTCGGGCAGGTTGAGCAGCAGGGTGGGCATCACGCCGGCGTCGGGCAGTTCGGCCAGGGCCTGCGCCTTGCGGCGGTCGAGTGGCCCGATCAGGAAGTCGGTGCCGTTTTCGCGCGCATCGAACCAGGCCGCCAGGACGTCGGCCGGCTCGGGGCCGATGTAACGGAAATCCAGTTCCGGACGCCGTTGCGGGGGCAGCCCCAGCCATCCGGCCATGAGCCCCTCGCGCAGGGCTTCGCCCGGACGATGCAGGGCGGTGTCGGCGGCAGGGAGCAGAACCGTGATCCGGTCGGGCATGGGCCGCGTCTGTCGCCAGGCGGCGATCCAGCGTCGCGCCTCCTCGGCGCTGTAGTCGAGTTCGGGCCAGCGCCGCTCCCAGGACGCCAGGGCCTCGCCGAGTTCGGGGTCGTCGAGCAGGTTTTCTCGGGCGCTGATGACCAGGTCGAGCCAGGGCAGCATCCGCGGCTGGTCGCCCACCTGGTAGAGCACGCGTTCGAGGTCGGAGACCGGGAATTCCAGCATCAGGGAGAGTGCGGTGTCGCCGCCGAAGTCCGGTTCCCCGACGGCTTCCCGAAGCGCGCCCAGGGCGCCGCGCACCGGCCGGGATTCGAGCTCGAGCAACCGGGCTTCGAGGGCAGCGTGTCGCTGCTCCAGGTCGCGGGGCAGACGGTCGGCGGTGCTCGCCAGCAGCCAGCCGGCGTTCGCCAGGTCGCCGCGTCGCATCGCCAGCTCGGCTTGCGCCAGGTCGAGTCGGACCAGTTCCTCGTCGGCCAGTGCGGCGGTGTCGATGCGGCCCAGTGCCAGTTCGGCCGCGTCGATTCGGTCGGCGGCCAGCCAGGCTTCGGCCGCGCGGATCATCAGCCGATCTCCGGCCAGCGGACGGGTCAGGGCCTCCTGTTCGAAGGCGAGGGCGGCCTCTTCGTAGTCGCCGGCCGCCAGCATCGCTTCGATGCGGGGAATGCCGGCGTCTTCGGCGGTGCCGGTCCTCGTGCCCGGACCCGAAGGCGCGCAAGCGGCGAGAAGCACGAGAAACCCGAGCAGGGGAAGGAGTCTTTTCATGCCGCGAATGATAAAGGATGCTCCGGGCGATTGCGCACGTCAGCGAGGACGCCCTCCCGCGGCGGGAGCAGAAATCCGGCGAACGCGACTTTCGGCACAGGCACGTTGATGGTCGATCTGGCATGATGCGTCCGTTTGGGCCCAAATTCTGGAAATGGACAATGAAAAAGCTTTCCGCTCTACTGCTGACGGCCGGACTGTTCGCCCCGGCGGTAACCATGGCGCATGACGATCCCTGGCTGTGGCTCGAGAACGTCGAGGGGGAGAATGCCCTGGCCTGGGCACGCGGCCAGAACGAGCGCTCGCTCGAGGCCATCCAGTCCCACCCACTGTTCGAGCCGATCCACGAACGCGCGCTCGAGATCCTGACCTCCGACGACCGGATCGCCTACCCCTCGCTGATGGGCGGGGAAATCTACAATTTCTGGCGCGACGATGCGCACGTGCGCGGCATTTGGCGCAAGACCTCGCTGGAGAGCTATCGCGGCGAATCGCCGGACTGGGATGTGATTCTCGACGTCGACGCCCTGGCCGAGCGCGAAGAGCGCAACTGGGTCTGGGCCGGCTCCAATTGCCGCTATCCCGCCTATGATCGCTGCATCGTCGGCCTGTCGATCGGTGGGGCGGACGCCGCCGTGCGGCGCGAATTCGATCTCGAGACCCGCGAGTTCGTCGACGACGGTTTCCGGCTCGACGAGTCGAAGAGTTCGATTACCTGGCGCGATCGCGACAGCGTGTTCGTCGGCCCGGCCTATACCGACGAGCAGGTGACCGATTCGGGCTACCCGCGCACGGTGCGCATCTGGCAGCGCGGCACCGACCTGGCCGAGGCCGAAACCGTGTTCGAAGGCGAGAAGGGCGACGTGGGCGTGTTTTCCGCGCGCATCCACGACGGCGACGACCACTACGACGTGATCACCCGCGCGCCGACCTTCTTCACCCGCGAGTACCACCTGTTCGAAGACGGCGAGACCAGGCGTCTCAACGTGCCGGCCGACGCCGAACTGTCCGGGGTCATCGACGGCCAGCTGCTGGTCGACCTCAAGTCCGACTGGACGGTGGGCGAGCGCACGTTCGAGCAGGGCGCCCTCGTCGCCGGCCCGATCGACTCGTTCACCGGCGAGGCGCCGGCGCTGGAGGTGCTGATCCAGCCGGGCGCGCGCCAGTCGATCAACGGCGTGTCGACCACCGACGGCGCGGTGCTGGTCAACCTGCTCGACAACGTCAACGGCAAGCTGTTGAGCTTCACCCGCGAAGAGGGCGGTTGGCAGCGTCGGGAACTCGACGTGCCGCAGATGGGAACGATCTCGGTGGTTACCGCCGATGATCGCTCCAACCGCTTTTTCTACAACTACACCGGCTTCCTGACGCCCTCGACGCTCTTCGAGGCCGACGCGGTCGCCGACACCCACCGCGAGGTCCGCGCCGAGCCGGCCTGGTTCGATGCCGAGGGCATGGATGTGACCCAGTACGAGGCCGAGTCGGCCGACGGCACGATGATCCCGTACTTCGTCGTGACGCCGCCCGGTTACAAGGCCGATGGCGCCAACCCGACCCTGCTGTCGGCCTACGGTGGTTTCGAGGTCTCGCGTACGCCCTACTACTCCGGCGTGACCGGCACGGCCTGGCTGGAGCGCGGCGGCGTGTTCGTGCTGGCCAATATTCGCGGCGGCGGCGAGTTCGGGCCGCGCTGGCACCAGGCCGCGCTCAAGGAGAACCGGCAGCGCGCCTACGACGACCTGATCGCGGTCTCCGAAGACCTGGTCGAGCGCGACATAACCTCGCCGGAGCACCTGGGCATCCAGGGTGGCTCCAACGGCGGCCTCCTGGTCGGCGCGGTCATGGTCCAGCGCCCCGATCTGTACAACGCCGTGGTCTGCCAGGTGCCGCTGCTCGACATGAAGCGTTTCCACAAGCTGCTCGCCGGAGCGAGCTGGATGGGCGAGTACGGCAACCCGGACGACCCCGAGCAGTGGGCCTATATCAGCGAGTATTCGCCCTACCAGAACGTCTCGGCCGAGGCGGCGTACCCGAAGGCGTTCTTCACGACTTCCACGCGAGACGACCGGGTGCATCCCGGACACGCCCGCAAGATGGTCGCGCGCATGCTCGACCAGGGCCACGACGTGCTCTACTACGAGAACATCGAGGGCGGCCACGGTGGCGCGGCCAACCTCAAGCAGCGTGCCTTCCTGTCGGGCCTGATCTACGCCTACCTGCACGAACGGCTGGGTTCGGCGGGCGAGTCGAATGCCGGCGACTGAGCTGGCACCGGCGGCCGGGGGCAGGGATTGTGCCCCGCCCCTTGGCTCCGCCCATCGATGCCCCAAGGTTTGGAACTTCGGGGACTCGACCGCAGTCAAAGCTCGCGAAAGGCAAAACGTACCAAATCGATCCTGATTTAGAGAGTCGACGGCTCGTTTGGTATAATTTGCGGTGAATCGAAGGAGGAACACATGGCCAAGGAACTCGTACCCAGTCATCTGCTCGCGCCCGCCGGCACCGGCTCGCTGGATGCCTACATCCAGGAAGTCAACCGCATCCCGGTGCTGACGCTGGAGGAGGAGCAGGGCCTGGCGCGCCGTTATCGCGACGAGGAAGACCTCGACGCGGCCCGCCAGCTGGTCATGTCCCACCTGCGCTTCGTGGTGCACGTCGCGCGGGGCTATTCCGGTTACGGCCTGCAGATCGGCGACCTGATCCAGGAAGGCAATATCGGCCTGATGAAGGCCGTCAAGCGTTTCGACCCCGACCAGGGCGTGCGGCTGGTGTCTTTTGCCGTGCACTGGATCCGTGCCGAAATCCACGAATTCATCCTGCGCAACTGGCGCATCGTCAAGGTGGCCACCACCAAGGCGCAGCGCAAGCTCTTCTTCAACCTGCGCAAGCAGAAGAAGCGCCTGGGCTGGCTCAACCAGGCCGAAGTCAACGCCGTGGCCGACGACCTGGGCGTCAAGCCCGAGGTGGTCATGGAAATGGAATCGCGCCTGTCGGGCCAGGACGTCGGCTTTGATATGCCGACCGACGACGACGAGTCCACCTACATGGCGCCGGCCGCCTATCTCGAGGGCCTGTCGGCTTCGCCCGACGAGGCGGCGGAGGCAGCGGATTGGGAGCAGCACCATCACAACCTGCTGTTCGATGGCATCGAGAACCTCGACGACCGCTCGCGCGACATCATCCAGGCGCGCTGGCTGATGGACCCGAAGACCACGCTGCAGGAACTCGCCGACAAGTACGACGTCTCGGCCGAGCGAATCCGCCAGCTCGAGGCGGCCGCCCTGAAAAAGCTCAAGGCGCGCTTCGAGGCCTGAATTCCGACCAAGCCGACGAGTCGATCTGAACGAATGACGCCCCGGTACGTGCCGGGGCGTTTTTTTTTACCTGAAACCTGAAACCTGAAACCACTATCATCAGCGCATGACTGCTCTGCCCGATGCCCCCGATTCTCGTAGTGCCGCCCAGGCGCGAATCGATCGGGTGCACGCCTTTCGCGAAGAGCTGGCCGCCCTCGAGCGCGAGCGCGTGCTGACGCTTGGTGACGCCGACCGGCAGCGCATCGATGCCCACCACGCTGCAATCGAGGCCGAGCTGCGCGAGCGCTTCGACGTGGACGTCGACGAGTCCCGCAAGCGCCTGTCCCTGGGCATGCGCATCGCCTCGCTGATCGGCGCCCTGGCGCTGTCGGCGGCCGTTTTCTTCTTCTTCTACCGGATCTGGGGGCTGCTCACCGTGCCGCTGCAGGTGGTGCTACTGATCGCCGCGCCCATCGTCGCGACCCTGCTCGCCGGCGTGGTGCATCGCCGCGAGCGGGGCGCGTACTTCACCTCCCTGGTGGCGCTGGTAGCCGTGGCCTGCTTCGTGCTGAATCTCGCCGTCATGGGCCAGATCTTCAATCTGGTGCCCAGTCGGAACGCTTTTCTGCTGTGGGCCGCCTTTGCGCTGATCCTGGCCTACGCCTGGGGCCTGAAGCTGGTGCTGACTGCCGGCCTGGTCAGTCTCGTCGCCTGGCTGTCGGCGACCGTCGGTGCCTGGGGCGGCCTCTACTGGCTGTCATTCGGCGAGCGGCCGGAAACCGTACTGCTCGCCGGCCTGCTGATCACGCTGCCGGGCTGGTTCCGCGGACTGCCCCGGCCCGATTTCCGGAACGTCTACCGGGTGTTCGGGCTGCTGGTGGCCTTCCTCAGCGTGCTCATCCTCTCGCACTGGGGGCGGGCGAGTTTCCTGCCCCTGCCGGTTTCCGCGATCGAGGCGGGCTACCAGTTGCTCGGGTTTGCCGGCAGCGCGACCCTGATCGTGCTGGGCATCCGGCGCGGCTGGCACAAGCTCTTCAACCTGGGCGCCACGTTCTTCCTGCTCTTCCTCTACACCAAGGTCTTCGACTGGTGGTGGGACTGGCTGCCCAAGTGGCTGTTTTTCCTCCTCGTGGGGCTGATTGCCGTGGGTTTCCTGCTCGTACTAGGCCGGCTGCGGCGCAGCGGAGGTTCGCCATGAAGATTCGGCTGTCGGTCTTCGCCATCGCCCTTGTCGTTGTCGCCAACGCCCTGGTTCTGGCCGGCGTGGCCTGGAATCGCTCGGGCCAGCCGGTTTCGGTGCTCGAATTGACCGAGCGTGAACTGGCCCTGTCACATGGCAGCTGGTCGAACCGGGAGAGCACCGGCGTGTCCTTGTCGCTGCGTCTGGCCGATCAGGACTACGAGTGGCTGGACGAGGACAAACTGGCGGAGCTGGGCTTCGACGTTGCGCCCGCAGATCGCGATGATGGCCGCTACTGGCGCGGGCAAGAGCGCCGGTTGTTCGTGGCGCTGGAGTACGATGGGCCGGCCTTCAAAGCCCTGCTCGACCAGCAGCGCTCGAGGCTGGAGCGGCTGCGATCGGAGCTGGAGGCCGGCGGGGCGAGCCGCCACGAAGCGGAAGCCGCCCGCAGCGGGCTGGAGCGTCTTCGCAAGGCCGGATCCAGATTGGTCGCCGTCGATGCCGGCACCGACGCCGACGCGCTCCGGCAACGCTACTCGGACCCGGATCGCCACGTGGTGACGCGGGGCGTGCTGAGAATGCATGCCATCGCCCCGCATGCTCGGGACGAAGACCCGCGGCTGCGCGGCCGCGTCGGCCGGCTCCTGCCCGGTGAGGTGTATCTGCCGCGACGCTTCCACGAGGCGCTCAGGCAGGCGACCGGCGAGCGACGCAACGAAATCGACGCGCCGCCCCGCTATCGGGTGGAGATTCGCTGGGGTCGGGGACAGGAGCCCTGGATCACCGGGGTCGTGCCAATCGATCCGCCCTGAGCGACCACGCGCCTCAGTCCGGCATGCCGGCGACCAGCTCGAGGATCCGGGAGGTGACGGACTGGATCGCGATCGCGTCGATGTTTCCCGCGTCGTTGTTGGACAGCGCCACGACGACCCAGGGCCTCGAGACGCCGTCGGCCTGCAGCAGCCAGGCATGGGTCAGCACGTGCAGGCCGCTGATGCCGGACTCGAGGCTGCCGCCCTTGTACCAGACTCGAGCCCACTCGTTGCGAACGCTCGGCTGGGCGGCCTGCGACCCCATGGCGCGATCGACGACCTCGAACGCCGGCGAGTTCCTCGGCAGGCCCTGAAGGCTGGCCAGGGTGCGGCAGATGTCCTCTGCGGTGGCGCGCCAGGTCCCTTCGGTCAGCAGCGCGTCATGGAAGAACGGAAAGTCGATCGGGTAGGACGGCCCTTCGGGAACGATCTCGTCGCTCAGGAATTGTTCGCGGAAGGCCTGTGAACCGTTCACGTAGGACTGTGCCGTGGGCAGGTCGAAGCGCGTGAACACGTGGAACTGCTCGCTGATGTTGAGGAAGGGCAGCAGGAGCTGGGGGTCTTCGACGCCGATGTCGGCAAGCTTCCCGGCGATTGCCGTGCGGCCGACCAACTCGTGCAGGTGGTCGGTGCTGGTGTTGTCGCTGTTGCCCATCATCAGGGTCGCCATGTGGTCCACGCTGAAGCTGGTTCCCAGCGGCTCGTCGTTGATGATGCCGCCGGCCGCGCGCTCGTTCGCGACCAGGGTGATCGGGTCCTGCGGGTTCGAGAGGCCGTCGGCCAGGCGTTGCGCGACGGCCGCCAGCACCCACATCTTGAAAATCGAGCCCAGCGCTCGCGGCGTTTGTCCCTCCCGCTGGAGTACGGGCGAGCACTGCCCCTGGCTGTCGACCCTCCCGATGTAGAGACTGTTGGCGGGGGTGAGCCCCTGGAAGTGGTCGGCCGCCTCGCCCAGGGTCAAGTCCCGGTCGCCGGGAAACTGAACCGACCCGGAGAAGTTGCCGACGCTGAAGTAGGTGATCAGGCCGCTTCCCGCATACTGGGTCCACAGGTTGAGATAGCCCAGTTCGGACGCCGGATTGTCGCCGTCGATGACGACGGTGGCGCGAGTCGGTGAGACGCCCACGACATCGACCACGACAGCGTCGGGAAATTGCGGCCGGAGTACGTCGTTGAAGAACGAGACCAGTCCGGGCTGGTCGAATCCCCCCGAGAACCTGGCCTGGATTTCCGCCAGGCTCGTCGTCTCGGAAGCCGCCAGCTCGTCGATTACCCACTGCAGCCGGTCGGACAGTCCGTAGTCCGGCCAGTCGATCGTGCCGCCCGAATTGGGAAAGAGCGGCTGTATGACTTCGCTGAAGGTCGAGGCGAAGACGCGATCGCCCCCTTCGCCGCAGTCGGCCGGCGGCGAAACGATCAGGAAAAGCGCGAAGAGAATCGGCAGGACGGCGAGCCGGCCTGCGCTGGAAGAGCCTGAGAAGGACTGCATGCTGTGGACTCCGGATTTCGGAAATGGCCTGCCCAAGCAAGCGCATTCCCGCCCGGAATCCTGTCATGCCATCACGGTCGCGCTGCTCGAACGAGATTCAGGCCGGTGAACAGGAACATGATCGTCAGCAGGGCGAGCGCCCAGCGGCCGTTGGCCGGGACGGCGATCGGATCGGGCGCGCCGGCCGGTTCGGCCAGCGCACCCTGGGCGATCCAGTCGCGGATGAGGGCGCGCTGCTGGAGGTCGGTGCCGGGCATGCGAAAGCCGGGGCCGCCGGGTGAATCGCAGCTCACGGCCAGAAACAGCGCGCTGCTGTCCGGATCGCCCGGTTCCACGCGCAAGCGGTTCTGGTTGGTGTTGCTGATTACGCCGACCAGGTTGTCGTAGGACTCGCCGGCGCGCAGGTCGAGCCCGGCGGGGCCGTTGGCGCCGTGACAGCCGGCGCAGGTGTTGTCGAAGATCGGCTGGATCTGGGACTGGAAATCGACCATGGGCGTTTCGGCGATGCCGCTGAGGTCGTCGCAGCCCGTGGCCCCCGTACCGGCCTGGGCGGTCGGGCCCAGGGCCACGAAGGCGGCGGCGGCGATTGCGGCACAGCGTGTTTTGATCTTCGACATTGGAAGGCTCTCGTTCTCGACTCGATGGAATCGCGTCATGCTACTCCATGCCCTCGCCGCTTGCGAGCGCCTACGGAGCGGGCCAGCCCACCAGCTGGGGTTCCGGCTCGAGCGTCAGTCCGAAACGGCTCTCGACCGAGTCGGTGATCGCGGCAACCAAGGCCATCAGTTCGTCGGTCGTGGCGCCGCCGTGATTGACCAGTACCAGGGCGTGATGAGCGTAGACGCCAACCCGGCCCATTGAGCGGCCTTTCCACCCCAGGCTTTCAATCAACCAGGCGGCGGCGAGTTTGGTGCCGCCGCCGGGTAAGCGCCAGTGCGGCAGATCGGGGTGTTCGGCGACCAGTCGGTTCGCGGTCTCATCGTCGACAATCGGGTTCTTGAAGAAACTGCCGGCATTGGCCAGTCGCCTTGGATCGGGAAGGCGATGGCGTCTCAGGCGCATCACCGTAGCCGTCAGCTGGCGCGGATCCGGAGCGCCGATATGCCGCTTCGCGAGTTCGGCGGCCAGGCTGGCGTAGTCGGTTGCGGGATCAAAGCGCCTGGTCAGCCGCAGCGTGACTTCGCAGATGATGAACCGGCCTCGATCGCCGGACTTGAAGCGGCTGTCCCGGTACCCGAAACGGCAGTCCTCGCGGGAGAGGGTGACCCGCTTGCCGTTCTTTCGGTCGAGTGCCTCGAGCGACTCGAAAACGTCGGCCAGTTCGACGCCGTAAGCGCCGATGTTCTGCATGGGGGCCGCACCCACGGATCCGGGAATCATGACCAGGTTTTCGATGCCGTGCAGCCCTGCGTCCAGGCAGCGTCGCACCAGCGCATGCCAGTTCTCGCCCGCCGCCGCGGAGACGAGGACGTCATCGCCCCGCTGCGCCATACGCACGCCCCGCATGCGGTTCAGAAGGACACGACCGGGGAAGTCGGCGACGAAAACGGTGTTGGACCCGCCGCCGATGATCAGTTCCGGCTTGGTCGATGCGGGCAGTCCGGCGAGTTGCTCGGGTGATTCGAGGCTAACCAGCTCGGCCGCGCGAGCTGGCAGTCCGAACGTGCTCAAGCCCGTTAGGTCGGCGTCACTGACGACTTCAGGCGTGGTTTGCGACGCCATCGCCATTCCAGGCGCGGATGCACTCCCGGATCAGGGCCGGCCCGCGGTAGATGAAACCGGTGTAGACCTGAACGAGATCGGCGCCGGCGCGCTGCTTGTCGGCTGCGTCGGCTCCGCGGGTGATGCCGCCCAGTCCGATGATCGGAAAGTCACGACCGAGCACGCGCCGCGCAAACCGCAATACATGGTCGGCGCGCGACTTCAACGGAGCGCCGCTGAGGCCTCCGACCTCGTTGGAATGCGGGTGCCCGTTGACCGCAGTGCGATCGAGCGTCGTATTCGTCGTGATCAGTCCGTCGATGCCCGATTGGCCTACGACTTTCAGCGACTCCGCCAGCGCCTGTTCATCCCAGTCCGGCGCGATCTTGACCAGTAGCGGTCGCCGGGCGCCGTGTTCGTCGGAAAGCCGATCGCGGGCGCGCTTCAGTTCGGACAACAGCTCACGCAGGTGGCCGGTGTCCTGCAGCTCGCGCAGGTTGGCCGTATTGGGCGAAGAGATGTTGACCGTCACGTAGTCGCAGTGCGGAAAGACTTTCTCGAGGCAGTATCGATAGTCATCGGTTGCGCGCTCGACCGGGGTTTCTTTCTGCTTGCCGATATTGGCGCCGACGATGCCGTCGAAGCGCCGCTGCTTCAGGCGGTCGACCAGATGATCGACGCCCTTGTTGTTGAAGCCCAGGCGGTTGATCAGGGCCTGGTGCTCGGCGAGGCGGAACATGCGCGGCTTGGGGTTGCCCGGTTGCGGCTTCGGGGTGACCGTGCCGACCTCGATGAAACCGAAGCCGAGATCGCCCAGTGCGTCGATGTGGTCCCCGTTCTTGTCCAGCCCGGCGGCCAGGCCGACCGGGTTGGGAAAGGTCAGCCCCATCAGTTCGACCGGCCTGGACTCGGGCCGTCCGCCCATCAGGCGCGGCAGGCCGATCAGCCTGCCGGCCGAAAGCGCGTTCAGCGCGACGTCGTGGGCCGTCTCCGGAGGAAGTAGGAACAGGCCGTTGCGGAGCCATTGGTACATCGGAGGTTCCAGGCTTTCAGGTTTCAGGCTCCAGGAAGGGAGCAACTGGCCCCTTTCCTGAAACCTGAAACCTTACTGGGGTCACAACTCGAACTTGATGCCCTGGGCGAGCGGCATTTCCTTCGACCAGTTGATGGTGTTGGTCTGCCGGCGCATGTAGGCCTTCCAGGCGTCGGAGCCGGATTCGCGACCGCCCCCGGTCTCCTTCTCGCCGCCGAAGGCGCCGCCGATTTCCGCACCCGAGGTGCCGATGTTGACGTTGGAGATGCCGCAGTCCGAGCCCTGGTGCGAGAGGTAGTACTCGGCGTTGCGCAGGTCGGTGGTGAAGATCGACGAGCTCAAGCCCTGGCGGACGTCGTTCTGCATCGCCACGGCGTCCTCTATGTCGCTGAACTTCATCACGTACAGGATGGGCGCGAAGGTCTCTTCCTGGACGATGTCCCAGTGGTTCTCGGCCTCGATGATCGTCGGCTCGACGAAAAAGCCCTCGCGATTGACGCGATTGCCGCCGGTGAGCACCTTGCCGCCGGCTTCCTTCGCGCGCTTGACCGCGTCGAGGAAGCTGTCGACCGCCTGCTCACCGGTCAGCGGACCCATCAGGGTGTTCTCGTCGAGGGGGTCGCCGATGCGCACCTGGCCGTAGGCATTGACCAGGGCCTCGACGGTCTGGTCGTAGATCGACTCGTGGACGAACAGGCGTCGCGTGGTCGTGCAGCGCTGGCCGGCGGTGCCGACGGCGCCGAAGACCACGGCCGGAATGGCCAGTTTGATGTCGGCCGACTCGTCCATGATGATCGCGTTGTTGCCGCCGAGTTCCAGCAGGCTCTTGCCCATCCGCGCGGCGACGCGCTCGCCGACCATGCGGCCGACCTTGCTCGAGCCGGTGAACGACAGCAGGTTGACGCGCTCGTCGTCGATGAAGCGCCCGGCCAGGTCATTGGTCGGTTCCATGAAGGAGGTGAATACCGGCGGGTAGTCGGTATCGGCCAGGGCCTCGTTGATGATGTTCTGCACGGCCGAGCAGCACAGCACGCCCTTCGGGCTCGGCTTCCAGATGGTGGCGTTGCCGCAGATGGCCGAAATAAAGGCGTTCCAGGCATAGACGGCCACGGGGAAGTTGAAGGCCGTGATCACGCCGACCACGCCCAGCGGGTGCCACTGCTCGTACAGGCGGTGTCCGGGTCGCTCGGAGTGCATGGTATTGCCGTAGAGCATGCGCGACTGGCCCAGCGCGAAGTCGCCGATGTCGATCATTTCCTGGACCTCGCCGTCGCCCTCGGGCTTGATCTTGCCCATTTCCAGCGAGACCAGGGAGCCCAGGGCATCCTTGTAGTCGCGCAGCGCGTCGTTGACCAGCCGCACGGCGTTGCCCCGTTCCGGGGCCGGGACCTGGCGCCAGGCCAGCGCGGCTTCCTGGGCGGTCTTGATGACTTTCTCGTAGTCCTCCACGGAAGCGCCGCTGACGCGGGCGATGACGCTGCCGTCGGTGGGGTTCATCGACTCGACGAGGTTGTCTTCACGCACCGGGGCATACTGGCCGGGGCCGAAACAGGCGCCCGGATTGACATCCTTGAGCCCGAGACGTTCGAGAAGTTGCTTGTGATCGCTCATGACCGCTTTCTCCTGAGGGTTTGTCCACTTGTCAAACCGGGTATTATCGCATCCTGCGCCGGGCAGTTCAGACCCGCGCCATGATATTCTCCGACGATTAATGAAACTATCCGGCCGGGCCACGGTCTAGTTCCAGCGTGAGCCCGGTCGCCTATGCAAGGACAGGAAATGCCCCGATGGGCGAGCGGGAAGTCGATCAAGAACTGGTAGAGCGTGTACAGAGCGGTGACAAGTCGGCTTTCGACCTGCTGGTCGGCAAGTACCAGCACAAGATCGTCAGCCTGATTTCCCGCTATGTCACCGACCATGCCGAAGCCATGGACGTGGCCCAGGAAGCATTCATCAAGGCCTACCGAGCAATCGGCCGCTTTCGCGGCGACAGCGCGTTCTACACGTGGCTGTACCGGATTGCCATCAACACGGCCAAGAACCACCTCGTCGCCCAGAGCCGGCGACCGCCGCAGTCCGACGTCGATGCGCAGGACGCGGAACAATTCCAGGTGGATTCGCGTCTCAAGGAACAGGATTCGCCTGAGCACGACGTGCTGAGAGCCGAAATCGAAGAGACGATCCACCAGGCGATCGCGGACCTGCCCGAGGACTTGCGGGTCGCCATTACCCTCCGAGAACTCGACGGCATGAGTTACGAGGACATCGCCAA
Source organism: Wenzhouxiangella sp. (assembly GCA_036351755.1). Classification (GTDB taxonomy): domain Bacteria; phylum Pseudomonadota; class Gammaproteobacteria; order Xanthomonadales; family Wenzhouxiangellaceae; genus Wenzhouxiangella. The sequence continues at coordinate 37,857 of JAZBPT010000022.1, forward strand.
GACCATGGACTGCCCGATCGGGACGGTCCGGTCGAGAATCTTCAGGGCCCGAGAGGCCATCGACGCGCGGCTTCGGCCGCTGCTGGACAACCAATAGGAAGTGCTGACACATGAGTGAATCGAGCCGGGAAAACCTGTCGAGCCTGATGGACGGCGAGCTGGATCGGAAGGGACGCAAGTTCCTCCTGCGACGCCTCGCCGGCGACGCCGACATGAAGGCGAGATGGAACCGCATGCATGCGGTGCGGGCCTGCCTGCATCAGGAGAAGCTGGCCACCGGCGACCTTGTGGCCCGGGTATCCGCTGCACTGGATGCCGAACCAGCGCCGAGCCGGAGCCTGCCGGCCCGGTTGCTTCGCCCCGTTGCCGGCGGCGCGATCGCCGCGAGCGTGGCGGTCATGGCGATCGTGGGCATCAACTCCAGCATGCTCGAACAGCAGGGCGCCGGTGCCCTGGAAGGCGACGAGCCCGGCTTCGTCAGTCGTCCGACCGAATTGGACAAGCCGTTCACGCAATCGGCGGTGCCGGTCAGCTACTCCGAGGATCGTCGCGCCCAGCGGCAGCGCATCAGCGGCTACGTGATGCGCCACCATCAGGCGGCCGGCAGCACCGGCTTCGTCTCCTGGGTGCCCATCGTGACGGACATGAACGAAGACGAGCGGCAGGGCGAGCCGGTCGATTCGCAAGCGGATGCCCGCGTGGGCGACCCCTGAATCGATGCGCATTCCGGAACTTCGCTGGATGCTGGCGGCACTGATCGCGGCTGCCACGCTGGCCGCGCCGGCACGGGCCGAGGAGACGGTCCAGCGTTGGCTGGATCGCATGTCGCGGGCGGTCGAGACGCTCGACTACCGCGGCACCCTGGTCAACGTGCGCGATGGCGAAGTCGATACCCTCAGGATCATCCATCGCGCCGACGAGGATGGTGTGCGGGAACGCATCTACTCGGTGGACGGTGTGCCGCGGGAGGTTCTCAGGGAGGGCGACAGTGTGCGCTGCGTCCTGCCGGGCGACGAACCGATGATGCTCGAGAGCCAGTTGGCCGGGCGACTGCTTCCCTCGCTGCCGGTCAACCGCCTGCTCGGCCCCGAGTCCGGCTACCGAATGACGATGGGCGGCCGGGAACGCGTGGCCGGCATGATGGCGCGCATCATCCACATCCAGCCGCGGGACGCCTATCGCTATGGCTCGCGCCTGTGGCTCGAGGAGCGCACCGGCATGCTGCTGCGCTACGCGCTCATCGACCACGACGGGCGCCAGCTCCAGCAGTTGTCCTTCACGTCGCTGGAGCTGGGCGCGAACATTTCCGACGCCGAGCTCGAGCCCGAACTGGTCGGGGAGAGTTTCACCACCGAATCGATCGACGAGTCGATCCACTCTGCCGGATCGACGGTCGGCCCGGTCCCGGTCAGCCCTCGCGTGCCGCGCGGGTTCCGGCTGGTCAATGCCGGCCAGGGGAGCGGCACCGGGGGAGCGGAGTTCGATCACCTGCTCTACAGCGACGGACTGTCGAGCTTCTCCATCTATATCGAGCGGGCCGGCGGCGAGACGATGGCCGGCCGGGTCGAGACGATGGGGCCGGTTCACGTCTATACCACCCAGAGCGGCGGCAGGCTGTTCACCGTCGTCGGCGAGGTGCCCGCGGCGACGGTCGAGTTCGTCGGTCGCCAGCTCCGCCGCACGAGTCGCCTGCCGTCCCGTCGCTGACCCCGCGCCATGATCTGGCAGCTCGCACGTGTCGTCTCGATCGATGCGGAGCGTTTGACCCTGTCGTTCTCGGCGCCGGAAGAGTGCCAACGGTGCGCGCGGGGGGAAGGCTGCGGCGCGGGTGTGTTCGCGCGCCTGTTCAGCCGTCGGTCGACGCGCGTGACCTTGCCCGGCAGCCTGGCGGTTTCCTGCGGTGACTGGGTGCGTGTCGGACTCGAGCCTCGTCAGCTGGTGCTCGCTGCGGCCGTGCACTACGGCCTGCCGTTGCTCGGGTTCCTGTCGGGCGCGGTCGCCGGGCACCTGGCCATGGGCGACGGGCCCGGGCAGGACGCGGCTGCGCTGGCGACCGGACTGGTCGTTTTCGCCGCCGTGGCGCGGATGCTGGCCCGCAGTGAGCGACCCTTGTTGAACCCTGCGCTCGAGCGCTTGTCATGCACTCGAGGCGACACCAAATCTTCTGTCAGCTAGCAACAGCAAAAGGATTGCCCATCATGCAAAGAACATTCAAACCGTTCGCGATTCTGCTCCTGGCGCTGCTCGTCCAGCCGGTAGTGGCGCAGCCGGACTTCACCGGCCTGGTCGAGGAATCGATTCCCGCCGTGGTCAACATCGAAACGACCCGTTTCGGGACGAGGCCGGACGAGGCGCCCGAGGAAGGGCGGCGAATGCCCGAGGACATGCCCGAGTTCTTCCGGCGCTTCTTCGACGAACCCTACGGTCGTCGCGGCCAGCCCGACCGCATGGGCGGCGGCTCCGGTTTCATCCTGGAATCCGATGGCCTGGTGATCACCAATCACCACGTCATCGACGGTGCCGACGAGATCATCGTCCGGCTTTCCGACCGGCGCGAATTCGAGGCCGAGCTGGTCGGCTCGGATGCCGAGACCGATATCGCCGTGCTGCGCATCCCGGCCGAAGACCTGCCCACGCTGGAGTTCGGGTCGACCGACGACCTCAAGCCGGGTGAATGGGTCATCGCTATCGGATCGCCGTTCCAATTCGAACAGTCGGTCACCGCCGGCATCGTCAGCGCCAAGGGCCGAAGCCAGGGCGCGCAGCAGCAGTACGTGCCGTTCATCCAGACCGACGTGGCGATCAATCGGGGCAACTCCGGCGGCCCCCTGATCAGCACCGATGGCAATGTGGTCGGCATCAATTCCTGGATCCTGAGTTCGCACGGCGGCAACATCGGCCTGTCGTTCTCGATTCCCAGCGAGGTGGCGCAGAATTCGATCGGGCAATTGCTCGACACCGGCCGCGTCGCGCGCGGCTTCCTCGGCGTGCAGCTGCAGGCGGTCAGCCGCGAACAGGCCGATGCACTGGGGCTGGAGCGTCCGACCGGCGCGCTGATCAACCGGGTCGAGCCCGGCAGCCCGGCCGAAGAGGCCGGTATCGAGGTCGGCGACGTCATCCTGGCATTCAACGGCACGCCCATCGACCAGCATTCCGAACTGCCGCCGCTGGTGGGTATGGAGCGCCCCGGCACGGAGGCTGAAATGACGATCTGGCGCTGGGGCGAACGGCAGACGATCGATGTCACCCTGGGTGAACGCGAGGCCGATGCGGTCGAATCGGGCAGCGATGGTGAAGGCGCCGTCGAGCCCTCCAATGCCCTCGGCCTGATCGTCGAGCCGCTCTCCGGCGACCTTCGCAACCGCTACGGCGATCCCGAAGGTGGGGTCCTGATTGCCGACGTCGAAAGCGACAACGCCTATCGTGCCGGTATTCGCCGCGGCCAGCTGATCCTGATGATCAACAATCAGCCGGTCGGCGACATGGACGACTTCAACGAAATCGTCGAAGGCATCGAGCCCGGGCGTACCGTCGCGTTGCTCGTCCAGCAGGCCAATGGCGCCACCGCCTTCCTGGCCTACCGGCCTGAAAACGGCGGTGGGGAGTGATGCGATTGGTCTCCGGACCGGTCGGGCCGGTATAATCCCCGCTCTTTGACCCGTGATCGCCCCCGTGACCCGCGGGGGCGATCTGATTGCGCAGCCGCGAAGTATCCATGAACAACACCCGCCATATCCGCAACTTTTCGATCATCGCTCACGTCGACCACGGCAAGTCGACGCTCGCCGATCGTTTCATTCAGGCCTGCGAGGGCCTCACCGAGCGGGAGATGGCCGAACAGGTGCTCGACTCCATGGATCTCGAGCGCGAGCGCGGCATTACCATCAAGGCTCAGAGCGTGACCCTGGACTACCACGCCGACGATGGGCAGGTGTACCAGCTCAACTTCATCGACACGCCCGGGCACGTCGACTTCTCCTACGAGGTATCGCGCTCCCTGGCCGCCTGTGAGGGTGCCTTGCTCGTCGTCGACGCCGCCCAGGGCGTGGAGGCGCAGAGCGTCGCCAATTGCTACACGGCCGTCGAGCAGGGCCTGGAAGTGATTCCGGTCATCAACAAGATCGACCTGCCGGCCGCCGATCCCGAGCGGGTCAAGCACCAGATCGAGGACATCATCGGCATCGATGCCTCCGACGCGCTGCTGGTCAGCGCCAAGACGGGCGAGGGCGTGCGCGAGATCCTCGAGGCCCTGGTGCGCCGGATTCCGCCGCCGGAGGACAAGACCGACGCGCCCCTGAAGGCACTCATCGTCGACTCCTGGTTCGACAACTACCTGGGCGTCAATTCGCTGGTTCGCATCAAGGAAGGCCGGCTGAAGAAGGGCGAGAAGATACGCGTGATGTCGTTGGGCGACGAGCACCAGGCCGACCAGATCGGGATCTTCACGCCCAAGCGGCGCCCGCGCGACACGCTGGGCTGCGGGCAGGTCGGATTCATCTCCGCCGGCATCAAGGAGGTGCACGGCGCCCCGGTGGGCGACACCATCACCAGCGCGCGAGAGCCGGCCGACAAGCCCTTGCCGGGCTTCAAGCCGCTCAAGCCGCGGGTCTTCGCCGGCGTCTTCCCGATCGACGCCTCGGACTATCCCGACCTGCGCGAAGCGCTCGAGAAGCTGCAGCTCAACGACTCGGCGCTTCAGTTCGAGCCCGAGACTTCGATGGCCCTGGGCTTCGGCTTTCGTTGCGGCTTCCTGGGTATGCTGCACATGGAAATCGTGCAGGAGCGTCTCGAGCGCGAATACGATCTCGACCTGATCACGACCGCGCCGACGGTGATCTACGAGCTGGAGATGAGCGACGGGGAGATCATCTCGCTGGACAATCCGGCCGGGCTGCCCCCGGCCAACAAGATTTCCGAGATCCGCGAGCCGGTCATCCTGGCCAATATCCTCGTGCCGCAGGACTACGTCGGCGGCGTCATCGGGTTGTGCGAAGAAAAGCGCGGCGAGCAGCGCGATATGCGCTTTCTCGGTGGCCAGGTGCAGCTCAGCTATGCCCTGCCCATGTCGGAAGTCGTCATGGACTTTTTCGACCGGCTCAAGTCGGTCAGCCGCGGCTTTGCTTCGTTCGAGTACGATTTCCTGCGCTACGAGGCCGGGCCGTTCGTTCGCCTGGACCTGCTGATCAACGGTGAGAAGGTGGACGCGTTGTCGACGATCGTGCACCGTGACCAGGCCGAGCGCCGCGGTCGCGAACTGGCCGATCGCATGCGCGAACTGATTCCGCGGCAGATGTTCGACGTCGCGATCCAGGCCGCGATCGGCTCGCACGTCATCGCCCGCTCGACGGTCAAGGCCTACCGCAAGAACGTGACCGCCAAGTGCTACGGCGGTGACGTGAGCCGCAAGCGCAAGCTGCTCGAAAAACAGAAGGCCGGCAAGCGCCGCATGAAATCGGTCGGCAAGATCGAGATTCCGCAGGAGGCTTTCCTGGCCGTGCTGCGGACCGACTCGGAGAAATAAAAAAAATGCATCTGGATTTCGCACTCATCCTGACGGTGCTGACGCTGGTCACCGCCGTATTCTGGTTGATCGAGCGTTACTACTTTCGTCGCCGCCAGGCGCATGAAGAAGAGCCCGAGGGCGCGCACAAGACCGTCGAGGTCGTCGGCTCGCTCTTTCCCGTGCTGCTGCTGGTGCTGGTGTTTCGCTCCTTTCTGTTCGAGCCGTTCAAGATTCCCTCGGGCTCGATGATCCCCACCCTGTGGATCGGTGACTTCATCGTCGTCAACAAGTACGCCTACGGTTTGCGGCTGCCGGTGCTCAACAGCAAGATACTGGAGACCGGCGATCCCGAACGCGGCGACGTGATCGTTTTCCGTTTCCCCGAAGACGAACGGGTCAACTACATCAAGCGTGTCGTCGGCCTCCCCGGCGACACGATCACTTACCGCAACAAGGTGCTCTACATCAACGGCGAGCCGGTCGAGCAGGAGCCTGCCGGTCGCTGGGAAGGCGTGGGGCTCAACCGGAATCGCCCGGGCACCGATCCGGTCAAGCGCATCGAGTACTTGACCGAAGACGCGCACCCCATCGTCATCTATCCCAGCCGTCCGAACGGGCGCGTCGAATCGGTCTCGGTACCCGAGGGGCATTACTTCGTCATGGGCGACAATCGCGACCAGTCGCTCGATAGCCGCTCCTGGGGTTTCGTGCCGGAGGACAACCTGGTCGGCAAGGCCGTTCGCATCTGGATGCACTGGGACTGCTCGCGCGGCTGTGTCGACTTCAGCCGAATCGGTGATAGAATTCAGTGAGTCGGGGGCATCGAAACCAGAGGGACCTGGAATAATGAAATCACTGCAAAACCAGCGTGGATTGAGCCTGCTCGGCTTCATCTTCATTCTCGTCCTGGTTCTTTTCTTCACCTATATCGGTATCAAGCTCGTGCCGATCTATCTCAATCACATGTCGGTGATGAGCGAGGTCAAGGCGGTCGCTTCGCAGCCGGGTTCGGCCAACAAGCCGCCCAACACGATTCGCAGAGAGCTGCTGCGCCGGATGAGCGTCAGCTATATTGAGCACGTCGAGCCTCAGCACATCACGATCGAGCGAGCCGACCAAGTCAGAATTGTCGTCCAGTACGACGTGCAGCGGCACCTCATCGGCAATATCGACGCGGTCGTACGATTCAACAGTGCCGAACCCCTCCGGAACTGAACGCCTTGATCGAATTCCCGGTATCGACTACCGGTTCGGTAACGTCGGCCTGCTCGAGCAGGCCCTGACGCATCGCAGTTTCGGACCCCGACACTACGAACGCCTGGAGTTCCTCGGCGACAGCCTTCTGAGCATGGTGATTGCCGAGCAGCTCTTCCACCAGAGGCCACATGCCGCGGAAGGGGACCTCAGCCGACTGCGCTCCCGCCTGGTCAGAGACGTCACGCTGGCGCGCCTGGCCAAGGAACTGGATCTCGGCGACTACCTGCGCCTGGGCGCCGGTGAGCTCAAGAGCGGCGGGTTTCTCAGGGAATCCATCCTGGCGGACGTGTTCGAGGCGATTATCGGCGCCATCTATCTCGACGGAGGATTCGAGGCCGCCCGCCGGGTCCTCAGGGAATTGTTTGCCGACCGACTTGCCGATCTCCCGGATGCCGATAGCCTCAAGGACCCCAAGACGCGCCTCCAGGAATTGCTGCAGGGGCGTGGCTACGAACTGCCGGTCTACAGCGTGATTTCCGAGTCCGGCGCCGACCACGCCAAGCGATTCGAAGTGGAGTGCCGCGCCGGAACGCTGGCCGAGCCCGTGCGCGCCGAAGCGGCAAGCCGCCGCAAGGCCGAGCAGGCGGCCGCCCGTCTCATGCATGACAGCCTCCTGGCACTATTCGAATCGGGCAGCCCGCGCCCGACAGCGAACTCGAACAGCAACTGACTCCTGATCCGGACATGACAACGAAGCACAGTGGATATGTGGCTCTCCTGGGCCGCCCGAACGCCGGCAAGTCGACCTTGCTCAACGCGCTGGTCGGCGAGCGCGTCGCCATCGTCACGCACAAGCCGCAGACCACGCGGCATCGCATCACAGGCATCGTCACCCGCGAGGCCGGACAGGCGGTTTTCGTGGATACGCCGGGTCTGCATCGCCGGCGTGATCACGCGCTCAATCGCCGGCTGAACCGGATTGCCGCCGACACGCGGCAGGGTGTGGACCTGGTCGTCATGCTCGTCGATGCCAAGCGCTGGACGGACGAGGACCAGATGGTGCTCGACATGGTCGGCCAGCTCGAGGTTCCGAAGATCCTCGCTTTCAACAAGATCGACCTGCTCGAGGATCGCGCCAGCCTCCTGGAGAAAACCGCTCAGCTGAGCGAGGAAGTCGAGTTCGATGCCGTCGTCTACGTGTCGGCAGAGAAGAAGAAGGGACTCGACGACCTGCTCGAAGAGGTCTTCCGTCACTTGCCGGAAGCCGAGCCGATTTTCGATCCCGACCTGTTCACCGACAAGTCGGAGCGATTCCTGGCCGCAGAGCTGATCCGGGAACAGCTCATGCTCCAGCTGCACCAGGAGATCCCCTACGGCGTGACGGTGGTAATCGAGCGTTTCGAGCGCACGCCGCGACGCGTCGAGATCGACGGGCTGATCCTGGTGGCCAGCGATCGCCACAAGGGCATGGTCATCGGCAAGTCGGGCCAGGTGCTCAAGCGGGTGGGTACCCGGGCCCGGCACCAGATTGCCGAGCTGCTCGGCGAGCGCGTTCATCTCGAACTGCACGTCAAGACCCGCGCGGACTGGATGGACGACGAAGGCGCTCTCGACGAGCTCGGCTACAGTCGATAGGCGCCGTGTCCCGCGTCGAGCACCAGCCTGGCTGGGTCGTTCATCGTCGTCCCTGGCGGGAAACCAGCCTGCTCATCGAGTTTTTCTCGCGCGAACATGGCCGCATCGGTCTCGTGGCCAAGGGAGCGCGCTCGGCGCGCTCGCCCTGGCGCGGACTGGCCGAGCCTTTCGTGCCCCTGAGTGCGTCGTGGTCGCGGCGCGGCGAAATGGGGACGCTCACCGGACTGGAGCCCGCCGGCGACCGGCATGTGCTGGCCGGCCGGGCACTGTGGTGCGGTCTGTACGTCAACGAATTGCTGCTGCGGCTGCTCGAGCGCGACGATCCTCATCCCACCGTATTCGACGCTTGCGAAGCGGTCTTCAGCGGGCTGGCGGGCGGCGAGGAGCCGCAATCGCTGCTGCTGCGACGTTTTGAACTGGCCCTGCTCGGCGGCATGGGCGTGGCCCCGGACTTCGAATTCGATGCCGCCGGCGGCGACGCCATTCGTCCCGCCGGGCTGTATCATCTGCAGCCCGAGGTCGGGTTCGTGCCCGTCGAGCGCAGCGGCGCGGGCGTGTTTCACGGCAGCGCCATCCGCGCGCTTGCCGCCGGAAGCACCGACCAGCGCGAGACGGCGCGCGAAATGCGCGAGCTGATGCGCACTTTGATCGACCATCATCTGGCCGGTCGGGAGTTGGCTTCGCGCCGTCTCCTGTCCGGCGCAAAAGGCACCACGAAAGGAGGAAGCGAGTCATGAGCCAAGCGCTGCTCGGCGTCAATATCGATCATGTCGCCACGTTGCGGCAGGCCAGGCTGGGGCACCACCCCTCGGTCATCCAGGCCGCGCTCGTGGCCGAGCAGGCCGGTGCGGACGCCATCACCATCCACCTGCGGGAGGATCGTCGCCACATCCAGGACGAGGACGTGCGGCTGCTTGCGGCCACGATCGGCACGCGCATGAACCTCGAGCTCGCGGTCACCGATGAGATGGTGGCCTTCGCAGAAGGCCTGCGGCCAAGCGACGTCTGCCTCGTTCCCGAGCGCCGCGAGGAGTTGACCACCGAAGGCGGGCTCGACGTCGGCGCGGGGCGCGAACGGATCTCGAGCGCCTGCGAGCGGCTGTCGGCCGCGGGCATTCGCGTCAGCCTGTTCATCGATCCCGATCCCGAACAGCTGGAGTTGGCCGTCGCCGTCGGAGCGCCGGTGGTCGAACTGCACACCGGTGCCTACGCCGAAGCGCGCGGTCGTGCCGCGGCCGATGAACTCGAGCGCCTGCGCCAGGCCGTCGAAACGGGTCATCGGCTCGGCCTGGTGGTCAACGCCGGTCACGGCCTCGACTTTCACAACATCCGGCCGGTCGCCGCCATCGACGGCATCGCGGAATTCAACATCGGACATGCCATCGTCTCGCGGGCGGTGTTCACCGGCCTGGACGCGGCGGTGCGCGAAATGCGCGGTTTGATCGCCGGGGCCTAGGAAGCCGCCGCTTCAGATGTGCCGCAAAGTCTGCCGTGTGGCGTGCGCGATCCGGAGAAAGTTGAGATAGGAGGTCCCGGGCGAGCTGTCGAGCCCGGAGAGCAGGCGCTGGCGCAGCATCCGGCAGGCTTGCGTCATGCGCGTGGCGCCGGCGTAGCCGCCTGCACCCGCCCATTGGTGGAGTAACTCCGCCGCTTCCCGGTACTCTCGCGCGGCAATCATGCGATCGAGCTCGGGCAGTTTCTCGTCGAGTTCTCGCGAGAGCATGTCCTGGAGCCTTGCCGCCAGTTCGGTGTCGCCGTTGGCGGCGGCGAGGGCGCGGCTGCGGTCGATGAGCTGGGTCGGGGCGGCGGGCTGCTCGCGCGGCGATCGGGCCGCGCCCGGGTTGAACAGCGCCTCGATGGCCTCGACCAGGTCCGGAATGTTGATGGGTTTGTTGAGGTAGTCGTCGAAGCCGGCCTCGAGCAGCCTGAGCCTTTCCTCCGGACGGGCATCGGCGGTCAGTGCGACGATCTGGGCATGCGCCGAGCGGCGATCGAGATCGCGTATCCTGTTGGCCGTGGCCAGACCGTCCATGCCCGGCATGTGCAAATCCATCAGAATGACGTCGAAATCCTCGCGTTCGCAAAGCCCGATGGCGTCCGGCCCGTCCTCGGCCAGCTCGACGCGGCCGACGACGCGCGCGAGACCGGTCCCGAGAAACTCTCGGTTGATGCGGTGGTCGTCGACGACCAGTACGCTGAGCGACTCGATCGAATAACGTGATGTCCCTTTGCCCATGGCGGTCATCTTACCCGAGCGCCGTCGCCCGACAAACCGCATTCGTCCCGGCTCTGGTGTTTCTGATCATGCTGCTGGCGCTTACCGGGCTTGCAGATGGGGAAACCCGGCTCGAAATCGAATCGCGCGACGGGCGCGCCGGCCCGGTCAACTGGCAATCGGCGTCGCTCGTCTACCTTCCCGGCGGCGCTCCGGAATCGGGTGGGGACTCCCAATGGCGGCTGCGCGTCGAGGGACTGGCGTGGCGGGACTGGCGCGGTTCGGTCGCCATCGACTGCGCCGTTGGCGGATTGCGTGCCGGCCGGCCCTGGTGTCACCAGGGTAAGTTCGAATGGCTCGGCGCCGACGGCAGCGGCCGGCTCGCCGGGCGGCTGCTGCAGCCGGAGGGAGCGTCCGATCTCGCTTTCGTCCTGGAGAGCGGCTCCCTGACCGGATCGATCAGCTGGCCCGATCCATCCGGTTCGGCCTTGCCCGGCGCCCGCGTCTCGCTGCAGGGCTTCGACCTGACCTCGCTGCCCGGCTCGCTGGCGCGGGCGATGGGGCTGAGCGTGCTGGAAGGAAGGCTCGACGGACAGATCGAAGTTCGATCGGGCCGCTTGTCCTTCGACCTCGCCCTGGCCGACGGCGCTTTCGATCGCCCCGACGGGCTGGTCGCCGGCGCCGGGCTGGCGGTGTCGCTCCGCGGGGAGCTCGAGAACCTCGACGACATCGGGGCACTCGATTTTTCGGCGGCGTTGTCGCAGCGTGCCGGTGAAGTGCTGGCCGGCCCGGTTTACTTGCCTTCTCCCGAACGCCCGCTCGAACTCGAGCTGTCCGGCAGCGTGGCTGACGGCAGGCGGATCCAGGTCGATTCGCTGGCTCTCGACGACGGCGGCCTGGTCGAGGCCAACGGTGGCTTCACGCTGGCAATGGGGGAGGGCGGCTGGCGCCTGGCCGAGCTGATCGTCGAGCGTGCCCGTCTCGAGTTCCCGGGGGCGTGGCGGCGCTGGGGCGACGGGCTGGCTTCGTCGCGCGGTTTCGGCGATCTCGAGACCGATGGCGAGGTCTCGGCCGCCCTCGCCTGGCGTTCGGGCGACCTGCAGTCCGTCCGCGTGGATTTCGAGGGCGTCGACGTTCGCGATGCGGCCGGACGGGCTGCCATCGATTCGCTCGAGGGCACTTTCGAGCGCTCCAAGGACGACCTGCGGGCCGACCTGACCTGGGAGGCACTCGAGCTGTTTAGCCTCGCCTTCGGCAACTCCCGCCTGGCGGCGGCGGGCGAGCCCTCGGCGTGGGGGCTCGTCGAGCCCCTCAGGCTTCCGCTGCTCGACGGCGCCTTCGTCGTCGAGCGTCTGGCTGTTCAGGGTGGCGATTCCGGGCAGCGCTCGCTGACCCTGGATGCGCACATCGCACCCCTGGAGCTGTCGGCACTGACCGAGATGCTCGGCCTTCCGACGTTTTCCGGGCAGCTGTCGGGCCGCTTTCCCGGAGTGCAGGTCAGCGGCGATCGGATTGCCTTCTCCGGCGGCATCGATATCCGGGCCTTTTCGGGCGGGATTCGCCTCGGCGACCTCGTCATCGAGCGGCCCTTCGGCTCGCTGCCGGCGCTGGCCGCCCAGGTCGAGTTCGAGCGGCTCGATCTCGCGGAGCTGACCGGCGCGTTCAACTTCGGCCATATGGAAGGCGAGGTCTCGGGCTGGATGCGCGACCTGCGCCTGCTCGATTGGCGCCCGGTGGCGATGGACGCGCGCCTGTACACGCACGAGGACGTGCCGAGCCGTCGCATCAGCCAGCGCGCGGTGGAAAACCTCTCCCGGCTGGGGGGCGGCGCTGCGGCGCTGGGGGCGACCGTGCTGCGCATGTTCGATGAATTCCCCTACCGACGGGCCGGGCTGGCCTGCCGCCTCGACCGCAACATTTGCCACATCGACGGCGTCGCCCCGCACGAATCGGGCGGCTTCTACATCTTGGAGGGACGGGGGCTGCCGCACCTCGACGTCGTCGGCCACCGCCGCCTGGTCGACTGGCCCCGGCTGGTGGCGCAGCTGGTCGCCATGACGAAAACCTAATCCCGCTCCTGCCGAACCTGCACTTTGCGAATCCGCTTGTCGACCATGTCGACGATGGTGAAGGTGTGGGGGCCGATGCGCAGGCTGGTGCGGCCGTCGGGCAGTGACTCCAGGTGTTCGAGGATCAGTCCGTTGAGGGTCTTGGCGCCCGTGATGGGCAGGTTCCAGTCGAATCGCCGGTTGAGCATGCGCACGGTGGCGCCGCCGTCGACGATCCAGTCGCCGTTTTCCAGCTTGCGCACCATGCGCTGGCGGTGGCGGCGTTCGCTGGTGAACTCGCCGACGATTTCCTCGAGGATATCGTCGAGGGTGATCAGGCCCTGGATGTCGCCGTATTCGTCGACGACCAGGCCGAGCCGTCGCTCGCGCGTCTGGAATTCCAGCAGTTGCTGGGTCAGCGGCGTGCCCTCGGGCACGAAGTAGGGCGAACGAATGGCTTTTTCCAGCGTGTCGCGGTTGAGCAGGCCCTGGGTCAGTCCGGGCAGGACCGAGCGGATGTGCAGCAGGCCGATCATGTTGTCGAGGTCGCCGCGCCAGACCGGCAGCCGGGTGTAGATGCTGGTCTCCAGGGTGAGCAGGATGTCTTCCCAGTCGGCTTCGAGGTCGATGCCGACGATGTCCTGCCTCGGCACCATCACGTCGTCGACCGAGCCGTGCTCGAGGTCGAGGATGTTGATCAGCATCTGCCGGTGGTCGAGCGAGATGTGCCGGCCTCCCTCCTTGACCAGCATTCGCAGCTCCTCTCGGCTGATGGAGTCCTGGGCGCTTCCGGCCCGGTGGGCTCCGAAGGGCCGAAGAAGCGCGGCGGCGAGCAGGTTGACCAGCCACACGGCCGGATAGAGCAGCTTGAGCAGCGGCACCAGCACGTAGCTGGCCGGGTAGGCGATTCGCTCGGGTTTGAGGGCGGCCAGGGTCTTGGGGGCGACCTCGGCGAAAACCAGGATCACCGCAGTCAGCGCCAGGGTGGAAGCGAGAATGCCCGACTCGCCGAGCATTCGGATGGCGATGACGGTGGCGACAGATGCGGCCAGGATGTTGACCAGGTTGTTGCCCAGAAGGATGATGCCGAACATCCGGTCGGGCTTGGCCAGCAGGCGCTGGGCCAGGCGCGCGCCGCGGTGCCCGCTGTTGGCCTGGTGGCGCATCCGGTAGCGGTTGAGGGCGACCAGACCGGTTTCCGAGCTCGAGAAGAAGGCGGACAGAACGATCAGGACCGCCAGCAGCATGAACAGTGCGGACAGGGGGGCTTCAGTCATACCGCCTCAGGAACCGGCCGTCATCTGCCAGCTTCGATCGAGCAGGACCTCCAGTACCAGCTTGCTGCCGAAATAGGCCAGGGCCAGGGCGGTCATGGCGATCAGGGTCCAGCGTACGGCTCGGCGGCCGCGCCAGCCCAGGCGCCAGCGCCCGAGCAACAGCAGCCCGAACAGCAGCCAGGACAGGATCGACAGCGCGCTCTTGTGCACCAGGTGCTGGGCGAAGAGATTGTCGACGAAGACCAGTCCCGTCGCCAGGCTCAGCGACAGCAGCAGCCAGCCGGCCAGGATCAGCCGGAACATGATGGTCTCGATGACGGTCAGGGGAGGCAGGAATTCGAGTCGGCGCACCAGGCGCGGATGGCGCAGGGCATAGTCCTGCGCGGCGAGCATGAGAGCATTGATGGCGGCGATGCTGAGCAGGCTGTAGGCAAGCAGCGAGCTGACGATGTGCAGGCGCACGGTCACCGTGATTTCGCCGAGGATCAGGGCGTCCACGGGCAAGAGCCACTGCAGCGCCACGCAGAGCGCCGCGCCGGGAGCGGCGATGATGCAGGCCTCGCCGGCCCTGGTCCAGGCCGCAGCGGTAGCCACGAGGGTGCCCATGATGAGCAGCGCGGCCAGCGAGAGCACGTTGACGAAGTTCGCGTCCCAGCCGGCCGACGTGTCGATGGCGTGGGTTAGCGAAAAGCCGTGCAGAACCACGCCCAGGGCGGCCATGAACAGGCCGGCGTGGCGGAAACGTCGCCGCTCGCGAACTTGCGCCAGGACCAGGTCGGCGGCGCCGAAAAGGTAGATCACGATCGGCAGCAGGTGGATCAGGGCGTTCTTGTCCAAGGATGACCGACTGCAGGAAACTCCGGCCCAGTATAATGGTCTCGGTGATGACTCGTAAGAAGCATTCTCATGTTCGACCAGCTCAGTAAACGACTTTCCGGTTCACTGGAGCGGCTGCGCAGCCGCGGCCGGCTGACCGAGGACAACATCCGTGAATCCCTTCGCGAGGTGCGCGTCGCCCTGCTCGAGGCCGACGTCGCGCTGCCGGTGGTCAAGGATTTCATCGCCCGGGTCAACGATCGTGCCGTGGGGCAGGAGGTCACCAAGAGCCTCAAGCCGGGCCAGGCGCTCATCAAGGTGGTCCACGAGGAGCTCAAGCACGTGCTGGGCGACGAGCAGGCTCCGCTCGCCCTCGACCGCCAGGCGCCGGTGGTCATCCTGCTGGCCGGCCTTCAGGGCGCCGGCAAGACCACCACCGCCGGCAAGCTCGCCCGCCTGATCCAGGAGCGGCACAAGAAGAAGGTGATGCTGTCGAGTTGCGACGTTTACCGGCCCGCGGCGATCGACCAGCTCGAGACCCTGGCCGGCCAGGTGGACGCAGGGTTCTTCCGATCCGCGGAGGCCGCCGATCCGGTGCGCATCGCCACCGACGCAGTCGATCACGCGCGCAAGCAGTTCGCCGACGTGCTCATCCTCGACACCGCCGGCCGCCTGGCCGTCGACGAGGCGATGATGGACGAGATCCGCCGCGTCCATGCCGCGGTCGACCCGGCCGAAGTCCTGTTCGTGGTCGACGCCATGACCGGGCAGGACGCCGCCAACACGGCGAAGGCCTTCCACGAGGCGTTGCCCCTGTCGGGCGTGGTGCTGACCAAGACCGACGGCGATGCGCGCGGCGGTGCGGCGCTTTCGGTTCGTCACATCACCGGCGCGCCGATCAAGTTTCTCGGCACCGGCGAGAAGATCGACGGCATCGAGCCTTTCCACCCGGATCGCCTGGCGTCGCGCATCCTCGGCATGGGCGACGTGCTCAGCCTGGTCGAGGAGGTCGAGCGCAAGGTCGACCAGAAGCAGGCCAGGAAGCTGGCCGGCAAGGTCGGCAAGGGCAGTCGGCGATTCGGGCTCGACGACTTCCGCGACCAGCTGCTGCAGATGGACAAGCTCGGCGGCATGGGCGCACTGATGGACAAGTTGCCCGGCATGGGCAACATGCCCGATGCTGTCAAGTCGCAGGTCGACGACAAGCAGACCCGGCGCATGGTCGCGATCATCAATTCGATGACGCCCAAGGAGCGCCGTTATCCCGACATCATCAAGGGGTCGCGCAAGCGCCGCATCGCGGCCGGGTCGGGCCTGCAGATCCAGGACGTCAATCGCCTGATCAAGCAGCACAAGCAGATGCAGAAGATGATGAAGAAGGTCGGCAGCAAGGGTGCCATGGCGAAGATGATGAAGCGCCTGCCCGGGGGGATGCCAGGTGGTGGGGGTGGAATGCCGTTTTAGGTTTTCGCCCCTTCCCAACGCACGGGGAATCCGATAGAATGGCGAGTTTGCCGAATTCAGCAATTGCAAGTCACGGAGCCGACAGCGGTTCCGGGGCGATCCAGGAGAGAACATGGTCAAGATTCGAATGAGCCGGGGCGGCGCCAAGAAGCAGCCCTTCTATCACATCGTTGTCACCGACAGCCGCAACGCGCGCGACGGCCGCAACATCGAGCGTCTCGGGTTCTTCAATCCCGTTGCTCGCGGCAATGACGAGCGCCTGCGCCTGGACGTAGAGCGCATCGACTACTGGCTCGGCCAGGGTGCGCAGATCTCCGAGCGCGTCCGCGACCTGGCCAACGAAGCACGCCGGGCCCAGGCCGCGGCCTGAACGCGTGAGCCGGTCGGACGAATCGGTCGTCGTCGGCCGGTTCAACGGCCCCTGGGGCGTTCGCGGCTGGGTCAAGATCTGGTCAGAGACCCGGCCGCCGGTCGCCATTTTCGACTACCAGCCGTGGCTTGTCGGCGAGCGCGGCGAATCCCTTGAAATTGAGCAGTGGCAGCAATCCGGCCCTCGCCTGGTGGCCAAGCTGCGCGGTGTCGATACCCCCGAACAGGCGGAGGCGCTCGGTCGCCAGGTCATTCGCGTATCCCGCTCGGCCCTGCCCGAACCCGAGCCCGGCGAGTATTACTGGCACGACCTCATCGGACTGGAAGTGTTCAACCTCCAGGACCATCACTACGGCCGTGTCGAGAAAATGCAGGAGACCGGGGCGCACGACGTTCTCGAGATCCGTGGTCCGGACGGCACCGTCCTGATTCCCTTCGTGACCGGTGAATTCGTGCGCGAGGTCGACCTCGAGGCAGGTCGCATCACGGTCGACTGGCCGGTCGAGTGGACCGAGCCCGTCTGAGCGCATGCTCTCCCGCATCGACGTCATCACCCTGTTTCCCGAGTGGATGCAAGGGCTCCGCGAGCTCGGCCTGACCGGTCGCGCCATCGCCGACGGACGGGTCGACCTGCGCTGCTGGAATCCGCGCGACTACGCTTCGGGCGTTCACAAGAGCGTCGACGACCGCCCGTACGGCGGTGGTCCGGGA
The DNA here is from genome assembly GCA_036351755.1 of Wenzhouxiangella sp. Lineage (GTDB taxonomy): Bacteria > Pseudomonadota > Gammaproteobacteria > Xanthomonadales > Wenzhouxiangellaceae > Wenzhouxiangella. The sequence goes on from JAZBPT010000022.1 coordinate 55,092, forward strand.
ATGGTCATGCGCCCCGAGCCCCTGGCGCAGGCCATCGAGGCCGCTCGGGGCGACGACTGCCGGGCCCGTGTCGGCTGCCTGACGCCCCAGGGCCGGCGCCTGGACCAGGCGGCCGTTGCGGAGTTGGCTGCGCGGGAGCGCCTCATCCTGGTCTGCGGTCGCTACGAGGGCATCGACGAGCGCGTGATGGATACCCTGGTCGACGAGGAGTGGTCGATCGGTGATTTTGTGCTCTCGGGCGGTGAACCGGCCGCGGCGGTCATGATCGATGCGATCGTGCGGCTGCTGCCGGGCGTTCTCGGTCACGACCAGTCGGCCGAGCAGGATTCCTTCTCCGACGGCCTGCTGGACTGCCCGCACTACACCCGCCCGGAGTCCTGGCGCGGCCTGGACGTGCCGCCCGTGTTGCTCAGCGGCGATCATGCCCGGATCGAGCGATGGCGCCGAGCGGAGGCGATCGAGCGCACCCGGCGCCGGCGGCCGGACCTGCTGGCCAGACGCGGTCTCGACGCCGAGGATGAGCGGATCCTGGCAGAATTTTCGGAAGCAGGGCGAGACAAGGGATGAAAAACCGGTTACAATTACCGGCTTGTCTGCCCCGGGGCGGGGCAAAAAGAACGCGCTCCTAGTCAATGCGCCAATGGGAACGAGCAGTCATGAGCAATATCATCGACGAGATCAACAAGGAACAGACCGAACGCGAGATCCCGGATTTCGCGGCGGGCGACACGATCACCGTGAACCTGTGGGTTCGCGAAGGCGACCGCCAGCGTGTGCAGGCTTTCGAAGGCGTGTGCATCGCCAAGCGCAATCGCGGCGTCAACTCCGCTTTCACCGTTCGAAAGGTGTCTCACGGCACGGGTGTCGAGCGTGTTTTCCAGACATACAGCCCGCTGATCGAATCGATCAAGGTCAAGCGCAAGGGCAAGGTGCGCCGCGCCAAGCTGTTCTACCTGCGCAACCTGGAAGGCAAGGCCGCTCGCATCAAGGAAAAGCTTTCGGGTTCGGGCCGCAATCGCGCCCGCGCCTGATTCGAGCAACGCTCCGAACGCGAAAAGGCCAGCCGTCGGGCTGGCCTTTTTGCGTTGCGGGGAAACATCCCGATCCTGGGTGTCCGGCCCGTGTCCCTGCGGGACCGGGCGGTTCAACCGGCCTTGGCGGCTTCCTTGTCGCTCCCGCTGGCCACCTTCTTTCCGGCGGGTTCCGGTGTCTTGCGACCGGCGGTAGCCTCGGCTTCGCGAATTCGGCTGTTGCCGTTGAACAGGGCACCGGGTTCGATGACGAGTTCGGCCACCGTAACGTCGCCGTTGACCCGCCCGCCGGCAACGATCTCCAGGCGCTTGGCGTCGATGTTGCCCTCGAAGCGGCCGCTGATCACGATGTGATCGGCCTTGAGTTCTCCTTCGATGCTGCCGCCCTGGCCGATGGCGATTTCCGCTTCGGAATGAACCGCACCCTCGATTCGGCCATCCACGTGCAGGTTGTCGCTCAGGGCAAGGTCGCCGACAAACTTTGAACCTGCTGCAATGACGGTCGTTCCGGCGTGTTGGCTGCCGTCCGGACGACTTCGGTTAATGATTCCCATTGAACGCGATCCTCTTCGCTGAACAGTACGTCGTATTCCTCCAGCGACCAGCGCAGGAAGGGTGAGGGGTCGAGGCGACGCTGCAGGTAGCGCACCTCGTAGTGCAGATGAGGCGCGGCCGACTGGCCGGTGTTGCCCGAATAACCCAGCAGATCCCCGCGTTTGACGTAGCTTCCGGAGTCGACCTCGATATCGTCGAGATGGCCGTAGATGGTCGAGAACCCGTAGTTGTGGACGACCTTGACCATCTTGCCCAGGCCGGAGCTCTGGTGCATCGCCGCCCACTCCACGACGCCGTCGGCCGTGGCGTAGATGGGCGTGCCGCGCCGCGCGCGCAGGTCGACGCCCCCGTGCAGGGCCTCGCGGTCGTGGATCGGGTGGTGGCGCATGCCGAAATCGCTGGTCACGCGGCCGGACTGGACCGGAAAGCCGCTCGGAATCGATCGCAGCATCAGGCGCTTCTCGAAGGCGGTCTGCGCGGCGATGTCGACGCGCTGTGCAAGCGGGCGGTCGTCGGCGGGCTCCAGGCCCACCAGGGTCTCGATTCGTTGAACCTCGCTGCCGAGAACGGCGAGCTCCCGGCTGCGGCGCTGGACTTCGCGCTCGAGCTGCCTGCGTTCCTCGGCCAGCTGCTCCTTGTCGGCTCGGATGGCCTGCTTTTCGGCCGCAAGCTCCGCGACCTGCCCGTTGAGGGAACCGACGCGGCTCGACAGCAGCAGGATGCCGGCCGCGCCGACGACCAGGATGACCGCCAGCCCGACGGCCGATCCCGCGATCACGCGACGGACGAGCTGGTCGAGGGTGAAATGACGCGAGCCCCGATAATCGGTGATGGTGACATGATAGCGTTGCCGCATGCGCTGGTATCGCTCTTGTTGTTGTCGATTACCGGGCGCCAAGCACCCGTTTTCGGCCGGATTTTGCCCGCAGCCGGGGCGCCAATTATGCGAGGGGCGGCGATCGGTTGCAAACACCGGGTCCGGCCGGCGGTTAGAATGCCCGCCTGTGCCAAACCGCATGTCGATGGAGTCCGGTTCATGAACAAGACGATTCTGAGTGTTTTCGTTTGCCTCTTTCTGGCCGCCTGCGGCGGTGCCGAGGACGAGCCCGCGACGGCGGACGCAGGAGCCGGCGTGGACGGTGAGGCGGCCGTCGAGCAGCCTGCTGCCACCGAGGATGCCCCGCGTGAGGAAGGCGCCGTCGACATCGCCGAACCACGGCCCGAGATCTACTCGGAGTTCGCGCTCGAGACCGACCTGAGCCATCTCAGCGACAAGCAGCGCGAAATGGTGGCGGTACTGATCGACGCCAGCCGGATCATGGACGACCTGTTCTGGCACCAGGCCTTCGGCGACCGCGACGCCCTGCTCGAGCAGATCGACGACGAGGCCACGCGCGAATTCGCCCGAATCAACTACGGTCCCTGGGACCGCCTGGCCGGCAACCGCCCCTTCGTGCCCGGCTACGGCCCGAAGCCGCCGGGCGCCAATTTCTATCCGGCCGACATGACCGACGCCGAGTTCGAGGCGCTCGAAGACCGCCGTAAGGACGATCTCTACAGCCTGGTGCGCCGCAACGAGGCCGGCGAGCTGGTCGTCGAGCCCTACAACGAGTTCTACGCCGAGCGGCTGGGCGATGCGGCCGGGATGCTCGAGCGGGCCGCGGAACTGGCCGAGAACGAGAGTTTCGCGCGCTACCTGCGGCTGCGGGCCGATGCGCTTCGCACCAACCGTTACCAGCCCTCCGACCTGGCCTGGATGGACGTATCGGACAACAAGGTCGACCTGATCTACGGCCCGATCGAGACCTACGAGGACCAGCGCTACGGCTACAAGGCGGCCTTCGAGGCCTACGTGCTGATCAAGGACCTGGAATGGAGCGAGCGCCTGGCCCGCTTTGCCGAGTTCCTGCCCGAACTGCAGCGCAATCTGCCGGTGCCCGAGGCCTACAAGGCCGAGCAGCCCGGCAGCGAGGCCGAGCTTAACGCCTACGACGTGGTCTACTACGCCGGCGACTCGAATGCCGGTTCCAAGACCATTGCCGTCAATCTGCCCAACGACGAGGAAGTGCAGCTGGCCAAGGGCACGCGCCGTTCGCAGCTGAAGAACGCCATGCGCGCGAAGTACGACCGCATCCTGGTCCCGATCGCCGACGTGGTCATCGCCGAGGATCAGCGCGAACACATCAGCTTCGACGCCTTCTTCGGCAACACCATGTTCCACGAAGTGGCCCACGGCCTGGGCATCAAGAACCTGGTCGAGGGCGAGGGCACCGTGCGCGCCGCGCTCAAGGAGCACGCCAGCCCGCACGAGGAAGGCAAGGCCGACGTGCTGGGTCTCTACATGGTGCGCGAACTCCACGAGGCCGGTGAGATCGATGGTGACATCATGGATTACTACGTCACTTTCCTGGCCGGGATCTTTCGCTCGGTCCGCTTCGGCGCCTCGAGCGCCCACGGCCGCGCCAACATGATGCGCTTCAACTTTTTCGAGGACTTCGGTGCCTTCGAGCGCGACGCCAACGGCCACTACCGCGTCGTCCCCGAGCGCTTCAGCGAGGCCATCGACGCGCTCTCACGCGAAATCCTGGTGATGCAGGGCGACGGCGATTACGAAAAGGCCGACCGCATGCTCGACGAACTGGGCGTCATCGGCGAGTCGCTGCAGTCCGACCTCGATCGCATCGATGCCGCCGGGATTCCGGTGGATGTAAAGTTCCGCCAGGGCAAGGAAGTGCTCGGTATCGGCCTGGGCGAAGATCAGGCCGAGGAGGGCTGACACCTCATCCATTTGTTCTGTCGTCCCGGCCCTGAGCCGGGACCTTCCAGCCGACGTCGCCAGCGCCAGGGAGGCCCCGGATCGGGTCCGGGGCTGCGAGGCCGCTTTGCGGCCTCTTGACTTGAAAGCGGGGCCGAGCGCGCCCAATTCCAAAGCAGTCTGGACAAACCCGAAAACACGCCGCCATGAGTGAAGCCAACACCCCGGAAACCCGCCGTTTCGACACCGAGGTTCATCAGCTGCTCAAGCTGATGATCAACGCGCTGTATTCGAACCGCGAGATCTTCCTTCGTGAACTGATTTCCAATGCTTCCGACGCCTGCGACAAGCTCCGTTTCGAGGCGCTGACCAACGAATCGCTCAAGGGTCTCGACCAGGATCTGGCCGTCGACGTGCGCTTCGACGCCGAAGCCGGCACCCTGACGGTTTCCGATCAAGGCATCGGCATGAACCGCGAGGAGGTCATCGACAACCTCGGCACCATCGCCCGGTCGGGCACCAGGCAATTTCTCGAGTCCCTGTCGGGCGACAAGCAAAAGGATGCTGCGTTGATCGGCCAGTTCGGCGTGGGCTTTTACTCGGCTTTCATCGTCGCCTCGGAGGTCAGTGTGGAAACCCGCCGGGCCGACGAGCCGGCGGCCAACGCCGTGCGCTGGACCTCGGGCGGCGAGGGCGAGTACCAGCTCGAGCCGATCGAGCGCGAGGCGCAGGGCACTACGATCACCCTGACGATGCGCGACGAGCACAAGGACCTGCTCTCGGAGTGGCAGCTCAAGCGCATCATCCGGCACTACTCCAATCACATCGCCTTCCCGATCCGCCTGAGCGAGGCGGGCGGGGAAGAAGAGCCCGAGACGGTAAACGATTCCAAAGCGCTGTGGGCCCGAGCCAAGTCGGAGCTCTCCGATGCGGACTACCAGGAGTTCTACACCAGCCTGACCGGCGATGAGGAGAAGCCGCTGAGCTGGGCGCATCACCACGTCGAAGGCAGCCAGCGCTACAGCCTGTTGCTCTACCTGCCTTCGCAGGCGCCGTTCGACATGCTGATCAACCGCGACGAGCGCGAGGGCGTCAAGCTCTACATCCAGCGCGTGTTCATCATGGACGCCGCCGAGCAGGTCGTGCCGCGCTACCTGCGCTTCATGCGCGGGGTGATCGATTCGGCCGACCTGCCGCTCAACATCTCGCGCGAGATCCTGCAGGACGATCCCCTGCTGAAGAAGATCCGGGCCACCGTGATCAAGCGTTCCCTCGACCTGATCGAGAGACTGGCCGAAGAGGGCGGTGAAGCCTGGGAGAAATTCCACACCGCGTTCGGCAGCGTACTCAAGGAAGGCGTGATCGAGGACTTCGAGCAGCGCGAAAGAATAGCCTCGCTGCTGCGCTTTGCCTCGAGCAAGACCGACGACGAGAGCGTCGGGCTCGATGCCTACATCGACAACATGGCCGAAGATGGTAATGACAATCGGGACACCATCTGGTATCTGACCGCCGACAGCCTGAAGGTGGCGAAGAACTCCCCGCACCTGGAGGCATTCCGCAAGCGCGGCATCGAGGTGCTGCTGCTGACTGACCGGATCGACGAATGGCTGGTCGCCCACCTGCACGAGTACAAGGGCAAGCAGCTCAAGTCCGCGGCCAGCGGCAAGCTGGATCTCGACGCCGACCAGGAGGCCGAGCCTGACGAGTCGTCGAAGCAACTGGCCGGACGCATCAAACAGGTCCTGGGCGAGCAGGTCGGCAATGTCACCGCCGGCTCCCGCCTGACCGAATCTCCCGGCTGCATCGTCAGCGACGACAATGCCATGAGCCTGCAGATGCAGAAGATGCTGCGCCAGGCCGGGCAGGACGTGCCGGATTCGAAGCCCGATCTCGAGATCAATGCAAGGCATCCGCTGCTGGAGGCCATGGCCGACGAGACGAACGAGGCCCGATTCGGCGAGCTCTCACAGCTGCTCTTCGACCAGGCCTTGCTGGCCGAGGGGGGCGAGCTGGCCGACCCCGCCGGCTACGTGCGGCGCGTGAACGCCTTGCTGGTCAATGCGCTCGGCGGAAAGGGCGAATCGAGCGAAGACGATGCCGCCTCGGCCTGACGGGGAGGCAATCGCCTCGGCCGCCCCCGGCGGTGGCTGGCGCGAGCGCCTGGGCCGGAGGGTCGAGGGGCCGGCATTCAGCCGCTTCATCATCGCGCTGATCATCGTCAACGCCGTGGTGCTCGGCCTGGAGACCTCTCCGACCGTGATGGCGCGCTTCGGTGATGCCCTGATCGCGCTCAACACCGCCATCCTCGGCGCCTTCATCGTCGAGATCGCGCTCAAGCTGATCGCCTTTGGGCCCCGCTTCTTCAAGTCCGGCTGGAACGTCTTCGACTTCCTGGTCGTCGGCATCGCGCTGGTACCCGCCGCCGGCCCGCTTGAGATCCTGCGCGCGCTGCGCGTGTTGCGCGTGCTGCGCCTGCTCTCGCAGGTACCCAAGCTCCGGGTGATCATCGAGTCCCTGCTGCGGGCCTTGCCCGGCATGGGCTGGACGGCGCTTCTGCTGGTGCTGGTGTTCTACGTGTTCGCCGTTATGGGCACGATGCTATTCGGCGAGCAGTTCCCCGAGTACTGGGGCAACCTGGGGCGCAGCCTGTTCGC
>JAZBPT010000023.1:0-2015 GCA_036351755.1 Wenzhouxiangella sp.
GCCGGCCCGCAGCACCACGACTTCACGCCCGCGGAAATCGGCGAGCGCTTCGAGGCCGAGTTCGGCAAGGCCATGCCGGGCTGACACCGCCCTCCGGCCCGACCCCCCGGATCGGGCCTTCTTGCCGATCCGGGGGCGCGAAAGCCCTCCCTGCGGGCGGCGATCGCCACGGAATTCTCCAAAAGGAGAAGCCGGTCACGGCAATTTCCCGACAGTCGGCTTATTATTGGAGGCACTCTACGAGAGGCTTCCCGGCATGCCCATCCGACTGATCTGCCTCATAATCCTGCTCGGCGCCGGTTGCGCGAGCGCCGTCGCTGGTCCGACCGCGAAGTTGAACGAGTACGGATTGTTGGATCTGCCTGCGCCCGAGCAAAGGGGCGCGACTCGCATGACGCTCGCTGCCTTCGGGCAGCGCTGGGAACTCGAACTGCGTGACAACGCGGGTCCGTTCGCGGGACTCGACTCCGCCCTGCGCGAGCGTATCCGCACCGGAGGCCATCGCTTCATGGCCGGCCAGGTCGTCGGTCGGTCTGGCAGCTGGGTTCGGCTCAACTGGACCGGGGAGCGCTGGTGGGGCGCCATTTACGACGGCCAGGCGCTTTACCTGGTCGACCGCGCCGCCGGCTTCGACTGGACGGGGCGGGCCGAGCCGGCGGCCGGGCAGGACATCGTGTTCCGGCGCCAGGACCTGCAGCTCGAGGGCGTGATCGGCCACGACCCCATTGAGCCCCCTCTCCCGCCACTGACGCAGTCGACACCGGATCGTGGTTCGATTCCCGGTTCGCAATCCCTTCCGGTCACGATCGTGGCCGATACCGCTTTCCAGGCCGAACACGGCGGCAATGCCGCCGCCATCGTGGCCGGGCGCATCAATTTCGTCGACGGCATCTACAGCAGCCAGTTGGGGACCGGCATCGTGCTCGACCACCTCCAAACACTGGCCGACGACGGGACCTTGACCCCGACCGATGCCTCGGAGCTTCTCGGTGCCTTTCGGGTCTACATGAGCTCCGGCGCCGGAAGCGGGATTCCGTTCACCGGCCTGGCCCACCTCGTCACCAGCCGCTCCCGCGACGGGGGAATTGCCGGCATTGCCTACCTGGGCGTTCTTTGCGATTCCTTCTACGGCTACGGCGTGGACTGGGACGCCGGCAGCGAAACCACCAACAGCCTCGTCTTCGCGCACGAACTGGGGCACAACTTCGACGCACCCCACGACGGCCAGGACGAATGCGCCGACGAAATCTTCCGGGGCATCATGAATCCTTCCATCAACGGCTCCGATGAATTCTCCCAATGCAGCCTGGAGCAGATGCAACCCGAAGTGGCTGCCGCTTCCTGCCTGGTGACCTCACCCAACGCCGATCTCATCTTCGGAGACGGCTTCGGCGCGTTGCCGTGACAGACTGCCGCGACTTCACCGCAGGCTCGCGGCGTAGTGAGCAATGGCATCGATCACCGATTCATCGAGCGCGGCAGCGACCCCGTACATGGGGCTGAGCCGCCGCGGACTCTCGCCGCTGCGGTACTCGCGCAACACCTTGGCAATGTATCCGGGCTGCTGTCCCGCAATCCGGGCATAGCCTTGTTGCCCCCGCCCATCGGAGCCGTGGCACTGCGCACAGCGTAGCTGGTACTCGGCAGCGCCCGTTTGCGCCAGATCGGCATCGAGCACCGGCCGCTCGCGCTTCATGTTGGTGTAGTAAAGCGCCAGGGTGACTTTTTCCTCATTGCTGAAGGTCGCGGCGAGCACGTTCATCACTTTCTTCTCGCGCGTACCGGCCGCAAACTGCTCGATCTGGTCGAGCAGGTAGGCGGCGTTCTGGCCCGCCAGGGCGGGATAGGTCGGCCGCTCGGCGTTGCCGTCGTCGCCGTGACAGGTATTGCAGAAGATCGCGCGCTCCCGGCCCGCCTTGATGACGTCTTCGAGCGCTTCGGGATCGGATTCGATTTCGGCGCGCAGTGCCCGGAAATCGGAGACCAGATCATCGGGCAACTCGTCGAGGCCGTAC
>JAZBPT010000024.1:0-13453 GCA_036351755.1 Wenzhouxiangella sp.
CCACTGGCCGGCCAGGAACATCGCGCTCGGCACCGCGACCATGACGCCCAGGCTGGTGCCGGCGTTCATCACGGCCCCGACCCGTCCGTGCACGGAGGGCCTGACGGCCGCGTGCATGCCGCCGGACAGGGCCGGCATCATCAGGCCCGTGCAGAAGCCGCAGGCGAACACGCCGCCGGCCAGCACCCAGGCGTTGCCGGCCTGACTGACGGCGGCCATGCCGATCACGCCGAACAGGCAGGCACTCAGCGCCGCGCCGCGTGAGCCCAGGCGGTCGACCACGCCGGCTGCCGCCAGGCTGGCCAGGCAGAAGCTCACGTAGGGCAGCGCGCCGATGCGCCCGATGACGGCGGCCGACAAACCGAGGTCGGCGCGGATGGACGGCACGTAGAGCCCGAACGCGAAGCGCGCCAGGCCGTAGCTCATGGCGATCAGCGCGGCCCCGAGCAGCGCATAGCGCTTGGCGTTGAGCGGCGTGCCCACGGCCAAAGATCAGGCCGGGTCGGAATCCAGCAGGTCGACGGCGACGTCCATCTTGTCGAGCAGCGTCGACTCGCCCTTCTCAAGCGTGGCGCTCATGCGCTCGCGAAGGCGGCGGTACTCGGCGCTGTCGTCGCCGGCCATGGCGTGGGTTTGCGCGTCGGGCCACTGGGCGTAGCCCACGTAGCGGCCCTCACCGCCGTGGTGCAGGCGCGAGCCGCGGCTGCCGAAATTCGCGCGGATGTAGCGGGTCAGGTCGGTCCAGGCTTCGACGAACTCGTCTTCCTGGCCGGGCTTGACGATGAACTCGATCAGTACGCAAATCACTTGGCTGAATACTCCGAGACGGGAGAAAGCTCGCCGGCGCGCATCACGTGGGTGATGCTGCGATAGGCGCTGGCGGATTCGGACGGATCGTCGGCGAGCACGATCAGGTCGGCCAGCTTGCCGGCTTCCAGCGTTCCGAATTCCTCGAGCCGGCCCATGGCCGCGGCACCATTGCGCGTCGACATCCTCAGGATCTCGGCGGGCTCGAGGCCGGCGGCCGCCATGGCCTCGATCTCGCTGTAGATCGAAGGCCCGTGCACGGTCAGCGGATTACCGGCATCGGTGCTGGTCACGATCGGCAGGCCGGCTTCGAACACTCGCAGCAGGTTGCGCCGCGCCACCGCTTCTTCCAGGGCGGCCGCCTCCAGGCTCGAATACGCCGCCGCCACCGCCTCGGGCGAAGGGTCGTCGGCGAAGGTGTCCGCTTCTCCGATCACGCGCCGGGTCTCGGCGTCCACGCAGCCGTTGGGGTCGTCGAGCGCCGGCGCTTCGAGTCCAAGCCGGACGCTGGCCACCGCCCGCCGCCAGTGACTCGAGACGATCAGGGTCGGGGCGTAGAAGGTGTTGCCGGCCCGCATCAGGTCGAGAAATTCGGCATCGACGGGCTGGTCGACCACGCTGTGCACCAGCATCTGCGCGCCGGCGCGCAGCGCGGCCTTGGCGTTGCGCAGTTCGGTGGCATGAACGATCAGCGGCAGGCCGGCCTCGCGGGCGGCCTCTCCGATCATCCCGAGCCGGGCGTCGAGTGCCTCGACCTCGCCCGGCGGCGGATCCAGGTACCAGACCTTGACCGCTTCAGCGCCCATCGCCGCCAGTTCGGCGACACTTTCGAGCGCGGCGGCGTCGCTGTCCATCGGCAGGAAGGTGTCCTGCCCGCCGGCGCTGAGCACGCCGAAAACGGGTTCGTAGTGGGTGATCAATGGCCCGGCGGCCCGGTAGTGCGGCCGGACCGGGCCGTCCGCCCCGTTCTCGTCGACCTTCAGGGTCCAGGGCAAGCCGCCCACGTCGTAGACGGCGGTGACGCCCGAACACAGCCAGGCCCGGTGCCAGCGCTCGGGATGCTCGCTCAGCGATGCCTGCAGGGCTTCATAGTCGTAGTGATCGGTCGCGATGCCGCTGTCGGGGCGCCCGTCGATCCAGCCGGTCTGGGCGTAGTGCACGTGACCGTCGACCAGCCCGGGCGTGACATGGCGGCCAGCCAGGTCGACAAGCTCCGCGCCTTCGGGAACGGCACAGGCCGTACGCGATCCCACGCAGGCAATCCGCCCGTCCTCGACCAGAATCACGGCGTCTTCGACGGCCGGCCCGCTGGTGCCGTCGTGAACCGTGGCCCCCACCAGGGCGAGCGGCTCGGCCCAGGCCGTTGCCGCAAGCGTTGAAAGGCCGAGTACAAGACAGATTCGTTTCATCGATTTCCCCTGCATGTGTTCCGTTTTCGGAGTCAGCGGCGCCTCAACACCCGCGATCCACTGAGCCGATCATAGGGTGTGCGGCCGGTCCGGAACAATTCGATCAGCCACAGCAACGGCCCGACAAACGCGATCATCGCCGGGAGGATGGTCCAGGCGGGCATGCCCGCCTCGCCGGAAAACACGGCCTGCTGGGCCAGCATGTGGCCGAATTCCCAGGGCGCGAACTTGACCAGGTTCCGCCCCAGAGCCGACGAGAATCCGAGCCGGCCGCCCTGCCCGCCGGTCACCCGCAGACCGAGTGCGCGCTTGCCCAGCGACGCCTGCATTACCGACGACTCGGCCAGCGAGAAATACAACACCACCGGCACGGTCATGGTCGCCAGGCCGAGGAGCTGGCCCGTCCAGGGCCCGGCCGGGCCGTCGAAGGCGCCTCCGGAAAGCATCACGAACGTGAACAAAAGCCCGCCCCAGGCCGCGATCACGCACCAGTCGATGCAGAAGGCGGCGAGGCGCCGCCAGGCGAGCGGGCTGGTCATCGCTCGCCCCCGAACGTATTCGAGGGGCAGCACTCACCGCGGCTGGGAGCAGGCACCGGCCTCACGCGTTCCCGACCGTTTTCGAGAAGACGTTGATAACGACCACGCCGGCGACGATCAGTGCCATGCCGGCAATGGCGGGTGCATCGAGGGTCTGGCCGAAGAAGGCGTAGCCGGCCAGGGCGATCAGGGCCACCCCGACGCCCGCCCAGATCGCGTAGGCAATGCCCACCGGCAGGGTCTTGAGCGCCAGGCCCAGGAAGAAGAAGGCGATGAGGTAGGAGACGACCACCAGCACGGAGGGCAGCAGGCGGGTGAAGCCCTCGGCGCTCTTGAGAAAGGACGTGCCGACGACTTCGGCAACAATGGCGATGGCGAGATAGAGCCAGTGGGGCATCGATGGCCTCCTTGGTCGGTCTTCGATCAGGGTTCTTTTGGCGGATCACCCATCCTGCCACCGGAACAGCTCGACCAGCGCGGTCTGCTCGAGCAGGTAGGCGTTGTCCTGTCGCCGCGCCTCGTGCGCAACGGCGGCCAGCAGGGCAAAGGGATCGTCGCCGATGGCCGCGCGATTGCGTTCGGCGCGGCCGGAGACATGGCCCCACATGTGCTCGACGGCGTTGCGCAGGCCGCCCGCGCTCGGCGGACGGGCCAGCAGCTCGTCGAGTTTCAAAGCCAATTCCGCGCTTGCGATTTCGCCCCGGGCCACCGCCGGTCCGATCGCGCGGTAGGCGCGCTCGTCGCGCGCCAGCACGGAGTACTTGTGCCGCTGCCAGAGTCGCTGCGCGGACTCGGCCGTCACCACATGCGCTTGAGCACGTCGGGCTGGTCGGGGCGGCGCCGGTGCCAGGCGGCCATGAACACATGGCCGATGATCAGCACCAGAAGCGTCCAGCCCAACCAGCTGTGCAGCAGGTTCGCCGGCGCCATCATCCACTCGATCTTCTCGCCCTCGAAGCCGGGGAACAGCGGTAGTCCCAGCGGCTCCCAGGAACGGCCAGAGCCATACTGCCGCAGCAGCGCCAGCGCGGGAATCACGATCACCAGCGCGTACAGCGCGACATGGCCGGCCGTGGCCAGCCGATTGACCGAGGGCGGCCGAGCGCGCAGGTGCGCCAGGGCCCAGATCGCGCGCAGGATGATCAGCGCGAACAGCAGCAGCCCGACCGGCTTGTGCGTGGGCCAGAAGAAAGCCTCGATCGCGGTGTCGTCGAAGAGCAGGTGCGATCCTGCCGAGAGGAACTGCCACCCCAGCAGCAGCGCCATGCCCCAGTGCAGCAGCCGGCTGATGGTGCCGTAGGTTTCGCGGTTGTCGCCGATCATCATTGTCCCTCTTGTTTCTGTTGTTTTTCGGAATTGTAGATGACGGGCATTCGGTATCGCCATTCGTGCCACGCCGCGTCGTCCGTCGCCAGTCGCGCCATGAAATGCGCCACGTTCATCCGCCGGGTTTCGCCGGCATTGAACAGGGCGCTGCGCGTCGGCGAGGCGTGAATTGCGTATTCGCTCACCTCGTCACCTTCCTGCAGCGTGTCGGGCCGGACTACGCTCCATTCGACGGCCGCGTCGTCGCGCCCGACGGTCGATCGCAGGTACTCGGCCGCCTGCTCGTTGTCGGCATGGGGCGGCACGAGAAACCGAAGCAGAAACAGGACGAAACGTTGTGCGGCGGAAACCGGCTCGTCGAGATCGGCGTTGCGTACACCGGCCGAGCACATCAGAACGAGGCGGACCGGTCGTTCGGGCCGGCTTTCGGCCAGCATCGAGTGAATGCGCGCAACGGAATCGGTGACCAGGCGCCGCGGCGGGCCGAACATCCCGCGCAGGCTCAGGTTGTGGCCCAGGCAGGAGGCGACCGCGTCGCAACCGGCCAGCGCTTGGGCCAGTTCGTCTTCGCCGAGCTCGAGCGCGCTGCCCTCGATCACCTGCAACTGCGGATGGCCGCGCAGTTCGGCCGGCAGGCGCGTGGAGGCACGCACGATGGCGCGAACCCGATGCCCGCGCGCCAGCAGCTCGGCAACCAGGCGCCGGCCCGTAGCGCCGGTGCCGCCCAGCACCAGGATGGTCTTGGCGTTCACTACAGCGGCTTCTCGTCCATTGGCGCGACGGGTTCCCCCTGGCATCCCAGGTCGATTGGAAGAATCCCTAATCTATCCGCGGGCGGGGCTTCGGGCAAGGCGATCGGCCGACTCTTAATTGAATCGTCACCCGACTTGCCCTATTTTTGAGTCTGGAAGATTAGACTTTGGCGAATTGAACGGGACCGATCCCATGACGGCGTTCATCATGGCCGCAAAGCGCGGGCTCAACGACCTCCAGGACTGGGGCAGGCAATCGCTGTCGTGGCGCATCCTGATTCCCAGCTGTCTGCTCGGCCTGGGCCTGCTGTTTCCCGAGGCCGGCCAGATCATGGTGGCGACCATCAGCGAGGCCTACCTGCAGGTCAGCGTGTTCGTGGCCTTTACCCTGGCGCTCATCTACGGCGCCGAGCGCCTGTTCAATTTCGACATGGCGAAGTTCCTCGCCGACCATCCCCGCGCCCAGGTTCCCGTGGCCGCCTTTCTCGGCGCGCTGCCCGGCTGCGGCGGCGCCATCGTGGTCGTCACCCAATACGTCAACGGTCACGTTGGTTTCGGCGCGCTGATCGCCGTGCTCACCGCCACCATGGGCGACGCGGCTTTCCTGCTGCTGGCCCGCGAGCCGATGACCGGGCTGATGGTGTTCGGCCTGGGCATGGTGGTGGGCAGCCTCAGCGGCTACGTGCTGGAGGCCATCCACGGCCGCGAGTTCATGCGCCAGCAGTCGCTGACCTCCCCCGAGGAAGCCAAGCGACGGGCGGCAGCCGGCCGCCACCGGCCCGCCTCGATCAAGGCCCTGCATCCCATCTGGGTGGCCCTGATGCTGCCGGGCGTGGTCTTCGCCGTGCCCATCGCCATGCAGGTCGACCCCAACACCTGGTTCGGGGGCCTGTCCGTCTACCAGCCCGTGACCCTGCTCGGCTTCGCCGGCGGGGTACTGGCCCTGATGATGTGGTCCGCGCACCTGTCGTCCGACCCCGGCCACCAGTACACAGCGGCCAACCCCAACGACCTGGCCGAGCCGCAGCCCACGCCGACCTCGCGCGTCATCAACGACACCAATTTCGTGACGGTGTGGGTGATCGCCGCCTTCCTGCTCTTCGAGCTGGGCGTGCATTTCACCGGCGCGGACCTCAATGCCTGGTTCGCGGTCTGGGCGCCGTTGACGCCATTGATCGCCGCCCTGGTCGGCTTCCTGCCCGGCTGCGGCCCGCAGATCATCGTCACCACGCTCTACCTCACCGGCGCCATTCCCATGGCCGCGCTGTTCGCCAACGCCATCAGCAACGACGGCGATGCGCTCTTCCCCGCCATCGCCTTGGCGCCCAAGGCGGCCATCGTGGCCACGCTCTATACCGGCATTCCGGCCCTGATCGTGGGCTACGCCGTCTATTTCCTGATGGGTTAGCGCCGGCGGCAGCCGGCGGCGCGGGTCAGTCCTGTGCCTCGAACTGCTCCAGCGCCTCGAGCGCCTCGGTGCCGTAGACCACCGAAGGCCCGCCGCCCATCAGGATGGCCACTCCGATCGTCTCGGTAATCTCGCTGCGGCTCGCGCCGGCTTCCATCGCGTCGTGCACGTGATAGGCAATGCAGCCGTCGCAGCGCACCGTGATCGCGATGCCCAGGGCGATCAGCTCCTTGGTCTTCTTGTCCAGGACACCGTCACCGGCGGCCGCCTCGTGCAGCTGGCCGAAGCCGCCCATCACGGCAGGAATCTCGCCGCCGAGCTTTTCCATCATGCGGCCCAGGTGGGCGTAGTGTTCGGGGAAATTCTTGTGGCTCATGACGCGCTCCTTGCTGTAAACCTCGAAGCAGCGAGTCTAATCCACGTCGGTGACCCCGCGACGACGCGAAGGCGGGAATCCTCTCAGGCCACCACGCCGAAAAGCCGGCCCACGCCGGCGGTCACCGCCATGGCGAGCGTGCCCCAAAAGGCGACCCGCGTGGCGCCCTTGAGCTTGGAGGCGCCCCCGGTTCGTGCCGCCACGGCACCGAGGGCCGCCAGCAAGGGCAGGCAGGACCCGGCCACCGCGGGAATCACCATGTCGAGAGGAACCAGCCAGGCCACGCCCAGCGGCAGGCCGGCGCCGACGGAGAACGTGGCCGCCGAGGACAGCGCGGCCAGGGTCGGCCGGGCGCTGGTGGCTTCCGAGATCCCGATTTCGTCGCGGGCATGCGCGCCCAAGGCGTCTTCGGCCATGAGCTGGCGGGCGACCTCATGTGCCAATTCGTCGTCGAGGCCGCGGTCGCGATAGATATCGGCCAGCTCCTGCAACTCGGCCTGGGGGTTGTCCCGCAGCGAGCGCCGCTCGATCTCCAGGTCGGCCCGCTCGGTGTCGGCCTGGGAGCTGACCGAAACATACTCGGCGGCCGCCATCGACATCGCCCCGGCCATCAGCCCGGCGACACCCGCCAGAAGGATGTTTTCGTGCGTGGTGCTCGCCGCGGCCACGCCGATGATCAGGCTGGAGGTCGACACGATGCCGTCGTTGGCGCCCATGACGGCCGCGCGCAGCCAGACCGTACGATGCACGCGATGGGGTTCGTGGATGGACATCGGAGCCTCCGGCGCTTGATCCGTCTGGTCGGTTCGAAAAGCTTAGCGCAGAATCGGCTCGGAGGTCTGCAGTCAGCCCGCGCGCTCGTCGGGTTGATTGATCCCGAAGAGATTGCCTTCGGTGTCCTTGTAGTAACCCATCCAGGCAATGCCCGGAATCGCCTGCTTGGGCAGGGCGACGGTGCCGCCGCACTGCATGATCCTGTCGTGCGTGGCGTCGTAATCTTCGACCTGGACAGTGCAGGCGTAGGCATTGACCGCCTGTCCGTCGACGGGGTCGTCTCCCATGCGCTTCATGAGGCCGCCGTTTATGCCCGGCTCATCGCTGTCTTCGCCGGCCGTCATGACACCCCAGTACGGCGGCTCTTCAAGCCATTGTTGAAAACGCCAGCCGAACACGGTGCCGTAGAAATCCCTGGCCCGCTCGGGGTCGGCGGCATGAATTTCGAAATGGATCACTCGATTGGACATGTACGCCTCCGTCGTCTGCATTGATCGTCAGCCAGCTTAGCCCCTGAACCCCATCGAGCCAAACCGGCCGCGGCAGGTGTCTGCGCCGGCGAACTCCTGGCCGGGGTTCGCTCTACACCCAGACGTCGTTGTCGGCCCGCAAGTCGCTGGCGGCGTCGCCCGTGTTGACTACGCCTCGTGGTTCGACGAGCAGCACATGGCACTCCCGCTCGGCAAAGGGCCGGTGCTCGACCCCTTTGGGAACCACGCACATCTCGCCTTCGCCCAGTTCGACGGAGCCGTCGCGAAACTCGATGCCCAGCGTCCCGGCCAGCACCAGAAACACCTCGTCGGTGTCGTCGTGGCTGTGCCAGACGAAACGGCCCTCGAACTTGGCCAGCTTGAACTGGTAGTCGTTCATCTCCGCGACCACGCGCGGCGACCAGTGTTCGGAAAAGCACGCCAGCTTTTCACGCAGGTTGATGGCGTCCGGCATCAGTCTTGCTCTCGTGGATCTTCCGTCATTCTAGGCGACAGGCGGAACAAGAGGGCCGAGCCCAGCCAGAACGGCATGAAGAAACCGTTGACCGCAACCAGTTCCAACTGGGAGGTCTCGGGCTGGCCCAGACCCACGACGATGGCAACGACAGTCAGCAGGACCTGGGCACTCGCCGTAGCCAGCATGGCCCGCACCATGGCCGCCGGCTGGAAGTTTCCCAGCACAGCGGCCAACAGGCCCACCAGCAGCACGAATCCATAGAGCACGTTCGCGTCGTTTGCCGATGGACCGATGATACCCACCGCCGCGTTGATCCACACCATCAAAAGGGCCCCGGCCAGGGCCAGCGCGAAGCCCAGTCGGCTCGCGAAATCCCGTGCGTGGCGCATGGCGAGTTCCAGCGCCAGGCCGGTGCCGCCCAGGGCCAGGACGGCGAAAACGAAATCGCCAATCGTCCAGCGCACTCCGTCGGTCAATTGCATGGCAACCACCGGCAGCAGTAGCAGGCTGGCGGCTGCACCCCAGCCGATCACGCGCCACGGCACTGTGGATCGACTACCTGAAGTCTCGATTCCATCGTTCATGCACTCATCCTCGTCTTGGGTCGGGCCTGGCCCGGAGTGCAACGACAATAGGCGGGAAAGAAGGCCGCGAACGGGCCGAAAGGTGGCGGGATTGTGGCCGGGGCTTAAAGGAGGGCGGGATTGAGCCGCCAGACCGAGAAGTTGAGCACGGCAGCAAAACTCACCCAGGCCAGATAGGGCAGGAGCAGGACTCCCGCCAGCGGGGCAACGACCCAGAAGGCGACGAGCGTTGCCGCGATGGCCAGCCAGAGCACCAGCACTTCGACAAAAGCCGCGCCACCCAGGTGCCAGGCGAAGAATAGCCAGCTCCACAGCGCGTTGAGCACCAATTGAATGACGAACAACGTCAGCGCGACGCGCTGCCTTGCGAATCCGCCGCGTCGCCAGACCAGCCAGGCAGAAACGGCCATCAGGGCATAGAGCGTCGTCCACACCGGCCCGAACAGCCAGCCCGGCGGCGCCCAGTCGGGCTGGGCGAGCCGCGCATAGAAATCGGACGCATTCAGCGACGCCACAGCGCCCAGTGCCGATACGGCAAAGCACAGCGCCAGCCAGCCCAGCAGGCCGAGCAGTTGGCGCTTCAAAGCAAGTCGCGGCGCGTCTTCACTCATCCAATCAGGACCTCGTTTCCAGGCCCGACCATTCCGGATCGGAATGCCGACTGGCGCGAACTTCCTCGCGGAATTTGCCGGAGTGGACCACCATGGTGAGAAAGCCCGCCAGGATTGTGAGCATGAAGAAGACAAAGGCGATCTGGGCCGGGGTGGGATCGGGGATCACCTCGTAACGTATGGTCACCGAAAGCTGAGCACCGCCCGCGAGTGCGAAAAGCAGCGCGGCGGCGAATACCAGATTGCCGAGCCAAATCATGGCGATCAAGCCAATCCGCGCCCACGGTCGATAGTGCCACAGCCCCAGAGCCAACGGCAGGCTGACTATGAAAGAGGCGTCGAGCGCGAAACCCGGCATCACGAAATTGCTCAGGCTGTTCATCAGGCTCCATGCCGACGCCACGAACAGCAAGACCGCAAACGACCGTGATACGTCGACCTTCTGTCTGCGCAGGAAACCGTCCATCACCTACCCTCCTGATCAATCCAACAAAAGCCCCTTGACCATGAGACGGACCCACAGGGTAGGCCGGCGGAACCCTGTGTTCAAGGGCGGTGACATTACCCGGCCCGAGCCGCAAAGGACTCGAGAAGCGCCCCTGACCTTCCGACAGAACGCGAAGCGGCACCGGCTTCGCCCCGCCGGAATCGAGCTCTATGAGGTAGGCCTTCGACAGCTCGAATGCACGGCCACCCAGGGGGCGCGTTGCTGCCCTATTCTTCCTCCCCGAGCAGTATTCCCCGGTAGTGTCTTCGTGCAACAAAAGTGGTTATCTGGAAGAAGACGAAGCCCCCGGCCGCGCCGCCGATCATGGCGCCGGCAACGCCCGACCGCAGGGACTGACCCAGGTAAGCAACAATCGCGCCGAGGAGGGCGCACAGCAAGAGCGCCATCCAGGTCACGCCGTGGCGCAAGGTCTTGTGATACGCCCGTTGCCACCGTCTCCCCCGCTCACGCCGGGGAGCGTCCTCCAGTTCCGGAACACTTTTCAAAGTCCAATAGATCTGCATAGTCAATAGCTCCCTTGAAGTTGAACCACCAGGCGCAATCAAGGCCCCGCATGTCCTGATCAAGGACGCAGAGAGTAATCGGGACAGTCCAGGACGAGACTCCCGAACAAATAGCTTTGGCTCAAATTTCCGCCTCGGATAGGCGCGTCAGAGGCCATAGGATCGATTACCAACCAGCGTAGTTGCATGGATGCCACCATATGGCGCGGCCGGTTTGGAGCCGCAACCGCGCGGGGACGCGGTTCGTTCATGCTACCGGTTACCATTTCTCCGAGTGTAAATGGTTCTTGGTGTAAAAACGGATTTCCGATTCACAACCAGAAAAGGGATCGTTGGTACGGCAAATAGAAGGGCAAGAGTCAAAAGCTCATTGATATGGGCGTTTTCGGTGAAGCGGATCAGAAACAACCCGCTACCACCAATGAAGATAAGCGCCGTCATCGCTAAGAAATAGACCAGCCCATATCTCAAGTTCAATATTTCGTCCGACTCTCCAGCCTCTTTCAAATTCGCATTACAGAATGGGCAAAGGAAGCCTTTCCGATAGCCCTGATCAAACCCGTCGACCGCATCCCTGGTCGCGAAAGTCCGTCTACAAGCAGCGCATCGATATTTCTCTTTCAAGACTCTTCATCCCCAAGCGCGAAGGAATTTTAAACGTCTAAATGCGTGTGACGCCATGTGGCATAGCGCAGCGGTCAAATTCAGCCATTCTCTAGCCGCTTAAAGACCGATACGGGTCTTCGATGGGAAGGTGACTGACCAGCAGATTAAGATAGAACAACGGCAGAAACCACTCGAGCGCCGTGGGCTGTGCAATACCGTAAGGCACCTGCAAGCGAGCAATTAAGCTGAGCAGCACGCTCCAGCGGGTCCGGCGGCGGGCCGACGGGCCCGGAGCGAACCTGCGCAACTTGTTGGATGACACATGAACTACCGCCATCTTGCTCCGCACTCCTTGCATTTCTTTTGGCCTCGTCTGAAGGGGAGCGGGAAGTGGAGGATATGTACTACTAGAAGCGCAACGCGCCAGGACAACTCCTCCGGGACTGCCTCGATACTCCCGCACTCCGGGCAGTAGTCCTCCTGTTCATCTAACGTGAAAGCTGAACCGGCGGCGGAAAGCCGCCATGCGGACTTTGGACGATCGGCTCCTGCGCCTTGTTGGGCCGCGATGCTGCCTGCTTCACTGCACGAGCGCCCACAGAACAGCAGCAACCATGACAACGGCGAACGTGACCCGCATGGCTCGTGCGGCTCGCGGCCTTTTGAATAGCGGGCCGATGATTCCGCCGAAGCAGAGCCATGCGAAGTCAACTACTGCAGCGACGAGCAAGCAAATGAAAGCCGTCGTAGCGAAAGCAGCAGTCTGCTCTGGGAACGGTAGCAGGAACTGCGAGAACACTGCCAAGAAGGCCGCATAGGCCTTTGGATTCAGCAGGTTGAGGATAAATCCGTCTATGAACCGCGGTGCGGCCCGCCCGCCGTTTTCAGCCGCATCCACCACCGGACCTGTGGCTATCTTTAGCGCCACATAGCATATATATGCTGCGCCAAGGACCTGTACGAAGAGCCGGGCAGACGGATAAGCCTGAAATAGTGCCGCCAGCCCAGCCGTGGCGCCAACGATGGCGACGGCCAGCCCCGCAAGAATGCCGAGAAGGAAAGGCAGACCGCACCGAATGCCGAAGGCCGCACTTGTTCCGGCGAGAGCGAGCGGCGCAGGGCCGGGCGACCCAAGCAAGAGGGCGGTCGCTGACACCAGAGCAATGATTGCTTCAGTCATTCATTTCCTTATGTACCTGCCCGCGTTCGTAGGCGGCCCAGTGCCTGATCTCAGCGACGCGCCTCTGGCGCGTCCGATGCAAGGCTGGCGGCGCCGGAATGTACTTGAGCGATTTGTTATGCGATTTGCTGTAGGGAGTTTGCAAGATCACGGCCGGCGGTCGGCGGCGGGAGAGGCTTTCCCTCCTGATGATAGAGACTGATGATTTCGTCGACGATCTGACAGAGCTGGTCGAAGACTTCTTTCTCGTCTGCGCCATGGCAGCCCCCATAGACGAGCCCGGGCGCGCTACCCACGAAACACTGGTCTTCCTCCGACCACTCCACGATCTTGGCGTAAAGGGCACTTTCCTTCATTTCTTTGCCTCCTGTACGGCCTTTTCTACCGCCCGAATCTGATATTTCTTGGCGTCATCACCGAGTTTGCCGGAAATCGTCACAGGTTTCGACACACTCGGGTGGACGAAATTCCGGTGGCTACCCTTTCCACCCCGGTTCCGGAAGCCCGCCTTCTCGAGATTCTTCACCAGTTCTCGTACTTTGGGCGGCACTAGCGGCTCCTAGCTAGAAATCCCGTATCGCATAACGTCTGATCTTAGCGGCCCGGCTTTGGCCCCGTCCGGTGGAGGCCCGACGGGCCGGAACGTACTTGAGCGACTGGTTATCTAGCGGAGATAACCGCCTGCTCCGTTCCAGAGGGAAGGTCGACCGATACGAAAAGCTCCTTGGGGTAAAGATAATCCTCGCCGGACTCGTCCTTGACCCGTAGCTGCCCCAAGCTTTCAGCGTCTGGGTCGGGGAGAACTTCGTAGAGCTTGCGGCGTTCCAGAGACGCCGGATAGTCGGCGTTATTGATGCAGATTACAAAGGGATGATTCATTTCAACTTTCCAGAACGCGCTTGATTTTGAATTCCTTGCGACCAATGCCGGTGGCCTGATATCAGTCTATCTCCGCCTCACGCTCTACGCCACCGGGCAGCCGGACCCTGGCAAAGCCCTTGCGCTTTCGCCACCTCCCCTTGCCGTAGAACTTACGAAGTCGGGGCAGTTCACGGATGGATCGGCCCACGGCAAAGGTCTCAGCTCCCTCGATTTCACTTACGATCTCGAAGGTCACAAAGA
>JAZBPT010000025.1:0-2825 GCA_036351755.1 Wenzhouxiangella sp.
CGACTGGGAAGGCGAGCAGTGGACGGTGCCGGTCAATGCCCTTGCCATGAAGGTCACCAGGATCGGCGATCAGCTGGTCAGCCTCGGCGGCGGGCTGCGCTATTACGCCGAAAGCCCCGCAGCGGGTCCGGAAGGCTGGGGTGCGCGGCTGATGGTGACGCTCCTGTTTCCAAGATAACGCCGTAGCCCCGGGTAATCCGGTAATGATTTCGCCGATTGACACGCAACTGAGGAACAATTTCATGTATACAACGCTTTCACGGATAGGGGCGATCGCGCTGCTGCTGGCGCTGTCGCTCAGCGCTGGCGCTGCCACCGACAAGCCGAATATCCTGGTGATCTTCGGCGACGACATCGGCTGGTACAACACCAGCGCCTACAACCACGGGGTCATGGGGTACCGGACGCCGAACATCGACCGGATCGCCGACGAGGGCATCCTGTTTACCGATGCCTACGGCCAGCAGAGCTGCACCGCCGGCCGCGCGGCTTTCATCACCGGGCAGAGCCCCAAGCGTACGGGCCTCCTCAAGATCGGCATGCCCGGTGATGCGCTCGGGCTGCAGCCAGAAGACCCGACGCTCGCCGAGCTGCTCAAGCCGCTGGGCTACGCGACCGGCCAGTTCGGCAAGAATCACCTCGGCGACCGCGACGAGCACCTGCCGACGAATCACGGCTTCGATGAATTCTTCGGCAACCTCTACCACCTCAATGCCGAGGAAGAGCCCGAGAACCCGGACTACCCGAAGGATCCCGCTTTCCGCGAGAAGTACGGCCCGCGCGGCGTCATCCGCTCCAGCGCTGATGGCCGGATCGAAGACACGGGACCGCTGAACAGCAAGCGCATGGAGACCGTCGACGAGGAATTCCTGGGCGCTTCCATGGACTTCATCGAGCGTAACCACGCCGCCGGCAAGCCCTGGTTCACCTGGTTCAATACGTCCCGCATGCACATTTTCACCCACCTGAAGGCATCGAGCGCAGGCAGGACAGGGCGCGGGATCTATGCGGACGGCATGGTGGAGCACGATGACATGATCGGACAGCTGCTGGCGCAGCTCGACCGGCTGGGCATCGCCGACGACACCATCGTTGTCTATACGAGCGACAACGGCGCCGAGAAGTTCTCCTGGCCCGACGGCGGTACGTCACCGTTTCGCGGGGAGAAGGCGACGACCTGGGAGGGCGGTATCCGCGTGCCGCTGCTGGTGCGCTGGCCGGCGCGGATCCCCGGGGGCCGCACCTCGAACACGATCATCAGCCTCGAGGACTTCGTCCCCACGCTCATGGCCGCTGCAGGCGAGCCGGAGATCAAGGAAAAGCTGCTCGCGGGCGCGAAGATCGGCGGCAAGCGCTTCAAGGTGCACCTGGATGGCTACGACTTCCTGCCCCACCTGACCGGGCAGACCGAGGAGGGACCGCGGCGCGAGTTCTTTGCCTGGGTGGACGACGGCAGCCTCGGTGCGGTGCGTGTCGGCGCCCTCAAGGCGCACTTCTCCACCCAGCCGCACCATGGCATGGATGCCTGGCTGCTTGGCCAGGAACCGCGCAAGGCGCCGATGATCATCGACCTGCGGGCCGACCCGTTCGAGAGCGCGCCACTGGAATCATCCTATTACGACGACTGGCTCGTGCGGCACATGTACCTGATTACACCGCTGATCGAGATCGTCGGACGGCACATGGAGACCTTCAAGGCCTTCCCGCCGCGCCAGGCGAGCGGCAGCTTTACCCCGAAGCAATAGGACGCCGCGCCTTTGGCCTGCCGTGCAGGAAGAGAAAACATGAAGAAAATGGAAACCGAAGATTCACGCGCCTGAACCAGAAGGGGTCGGACCGGCTCCGCCGCATGGCCGCCTCGATCTGCCCTCAGCGGCCCGGTTTCAGGCTCGGTTCTTTGTTTTGGAGTGCCCAGCTGGGAATGCAGGACATCCCTCCGATTAGAATGGAGGGAAACATGTGTGGCGATCTTAGGCGGCAGGCGTCAGCGGCCGGGCACGTTTGACTCGCTCGCGTTCGCGGGGTGAGTGCATCGCCTCCCACAGATCACTGCGCTTCTGCACATTGAGCCAGAAGTCCGGACTATTGCCGAACACCCGGGCAAGAATGAGGGCCGTCGCAGCGGTCACTTTGCGCCGGTCGTTGCACAGCTCATTGACGTGCTTGCGCTGTACGCCCATGGCTTCGGCCAGTGCACCCTGCGTGAGCGCCAGGGGTTCCATGAATTCTTCGGTCAGAATTTCGCCGACGCTTGCCGGCTTACGCTTGGTCATCAACATGGGCTTGCCTCACCGATAGCTGTGGTTATCCAGATAGAGATCCGATGCTTCGCCCCGGCCGCCATCCCATTGGAAGACGAGCCGCCATTGCTTGCTGACGCGGATCGAATGGAATTTCGCCAGCTTGCCGCGCAACTTTTCGAAATGGTTGCTCGGTGGCACCCTCAAGTCTGCGTCGGTTGTTGCGTCGTCGATCATCTGGATCTTGCGGAACAAGCGGCTTTCGACATCGGCGGGGATTTTCTTTGATCGAACATCGTTGACAAAGAATTCGTGCAACCAGCTGTCTCGAAAGCTCAAGATCATTCCACAGATCCAGCTGAGTCTCTGTACCACTCCAGGGTACACTCGGCGAGCAGTGTTGTCAATGCAGAAACGTCGCGTTGAGGCCGCAATCAATGGTTCTCGGCGGCGTTTAACGGCAGAATGAGCGAGGGTTTGTAAGTATCCCGTAACTAGGTCCACGCATTATTAGAGGTTTCGGCACCTTGTTTCGCCGCCAGATACTCGACGGGACTGAGGTCCCCGAGCGCATCGTGCGGTCGA
>JAZBPT010000026.1:0-8661 GCA_036351755.1 Wenzhouxiangella sp.
CGGCGGCAAGCTGGTCCTGGCCAGCGGCAACAAGGGCAAGCTCCGCGAGCTGGCCCACATGCTCGAACCGCTGCACATCAAGGTCGTCTCCCAGGCCGAATTCGACGTCACGCCGGTTGAAGAAACCGGCCTGACCTTTGTCGAGAACGCCCTGTTGAAGGCGCGCGAGGCATGCCGGGTTTCCGGCCTGCCGGCACTCGGCGACGATTCCGGCCTGGTGGTCGACGCCCTCGACGGCCGCCCGGGTATCTACTCCGCCCGGTTCGCGGGCGAGTCGGCCTCCGACGCCGACAACAACGACAAGCTTCTCGCGGAGCTCACCGACCTGCCGATGGAACGGCGCACCGCGCATTTCCACTGCTGCCTGGTGCTGCTGCGCCACGCCGACGACCCGGTGCCGATCATCGCCGAGGGCATCTGGCACGGCCACATCCTGGAAACCCCGCGCGGCGAAGGCGGCTTCGGCTACGACCCCCTGTTCCACGACCGCGAACTGGGCGCAACAGCCGCCGAACTGCCGATGGAAGAAAAGGCCCGCGTCAGCCACCGCGGCCGGGCCCTCGCCGCGTTGATCGAGCAGTTGAAAGCGTAGCGCTGGCTAAGGGGTTCCGGAAAAGACGGGTTCGGTGTTCGGGGTTCCGGGTTCCGGAAAACACAGGCAATTCTGGGGCTAGGAGCTCGTTGTCTCGCCCGTTGCTATCGGCGAGGGAGGCATTCGGGCTTTCGGCAACGATCCATTGGCTTCGCCACGCGTCCCGGCCCCCGAGCCGGGACCTGCCCACCGAAGGCGCCAACCGATGGAAGGCCCCGGCTCGAGGCCGGGGCGACGAAGTCGCTTGTTTTCCTGAAACCTGAAACCTGAAGCCCATACTTCCGGTCCAACTCCCACCCGAACCAAACGCCCCACCAAGCGCCCGATGCTCAGTACCCCACCCCTATCGCTCTACATCCACCTCCCCTGGTGCGTCGCCAAGTGCCCTTACTGCGACTTCAATTCGCATGCGCTCGCCGGCGAGCTGCCGGAAGAGCGCTATGTGGATGCGCTACTGGCCGACCTGGAAGTGGACCTGCCGCGGGTTTGGGGCCGCCCGGTGGTCAGCGTCTTCCTGGGCGGCGGAACGCCCAGCCTGTTTTCGGCCGCCGCCATCGACCGGCTGCTGGCCGGCGTGCGCGCCCGGGTCCAGCTCGCGCCGGGGGCGGAGGTCACCATGGAGGCCAACCCCGGCACGGTCGAGCACGATCGCTTCGAGGCCTACCGGGCCGCCGGCGTCAATCGCATCAGCCTGGGCATCCAGACCTTCGACGACGCGCAGCTCAAGAAGCTGGGGCGCATTCACTCTGCCCATGAGGCGGCCACCGCCATCGAGGCGGTCAAGGCCGCCGGATTCGAGCGCTTCAACCTGGACCTGATGTGGGCCCTGCCCGGGCAGACGATCGACGAGGCGGTTGCCGACGTCGAACGCGCCCTCGCCTTCGGGCCGCGCCATCTCTCCCACTACCAGTTGACTCTCGAACCCAATACCGTCTTCGCCAAGCACCCCCCGACGCTGCCAGACGAGGACGCCGTCATCGCCATGCAGGAAGCCTGCGGCGAGCGCCTGGCGGCAGCGCGCTTGCGCCCCTACGAGATCTCCGCCTGGGCCGAGCCGGGCCAGGAGAGCATGCACAACCTCAACTACTGGCGCTTCGGCGACTACTTGGGCATCGGCGCGGGCGCGCACGGCAAAATCACCCTTCCGGCGGAAGATTGCATCGTTCGCACCCGGCGCAAGGCCCACCCCCGCCCTTACCTCAAGGCCGCTGGGGACCGGAGCTTCATTGCCGAGGATTATCCAATCCCGGAGCGCGAGCTCGCCTTCGAGTACTTCCTCAATCGGCTCCGGCTCGACGAGCCCATCGCGCTCGCCGAGTTCGAGGCGCGTACCGGGCTGTCGGCCGAGAGCATCGCCGGCCCGCTCGATCGCGCGCGGGAACTCGAACTGCTGATCGCGGAGACGCGCACCGGAGACAACGGCGCCGGGCGGTCGCTGCGACGCACGGCTCGAGGTCAGCGCTTCCTCAATGACCTGCAGGCGCTCTTCCTCTAAGCCGATTCACCCGGGCTCGGGAACCTGACTCCCTGGAACCTGTCACAAGTCGCTTCCTCTGCCATAATCGGCCACGGATTTCTGGAGCTTCGGGCATGCGCAGCATCGTCTCAATCACCACCCTGCTGTTCGGCATCGCACTGATGCTGGCGGGCAACGGCCTGATCGGCACACTGCTTGGCGTGCGCGGCGGCATCGAGGGTTTTTCGAGCACGGTGCTGGGCATGGTCATGGCCGGCTACTTCAGCGGCTTCGTCGCAGGCACATTCATCGTGCCGCGAATGATCCGGAGCGCGGGCCACGTGCGTACATTTGCCGCGCTGGCTTCCATCTGCTCCGTGACGGTGCTCCTGCATGGCCTGTATCCCAACCCGCTGGTCTGGTTCACCGCGCGCGCGGCGGCAGGGGTGTGCATCGTCGGCATCTACATCGTCATCGAGAGCTGGCTCAACGAGCAAACGACCAACGAGCAGCGCGGCCACATCTTCTCGGCTTACATGACCACCACGCTCATCGGCCTGGGCATCGGCCAGGTCCTCCTGCTCGCCGGTGATATCAACACGCTGCAGCTGTTCGCGCTGGCCTCGGTGCTGATGTCGGTGGGGCTCGTGCCGGTCGCGCTCACGCGCGTTCAGGAGCCGCCCATCGTCGAGGCGCACCGGCTTGGACTACGCAAGCTCTACGAAGCCTCGCCGCTCGGCGTGGTCGGTGCGCTGTTTGCCGGTGTCGGCACCGGGGCATTCTGGGGTCTCGCGCCGGTGATGGCGGCCGGCATCGGCCTCAACCCGTCGGGCATTTCCGGCTTCATGAGCCTGAGCATCCTGGGCGGCGCCGTTGTGATGTGGCCGATCGGGATGCTGTCCGACCGGCTGGACCGCCGAAAGGTGCTGGCCTGGGTCTGCCTGGCAACCGGTGTTGCGGCGCTCGGCGCCCTGTGGCTGATCACCTGGGATTCGCGCCTGATCCTGGTCGCCGGCCTGCTCTACGGGGCGACGGGTTTCAGCATGTACTCGCTGTCGGCCTCGCACACCAACGACCACATCGAGGCCGAGCACATGCTCGAGGCCACCTCGAGCCTGCAACTGCTCTACGGCTCCGGCGCCATCGCCGGCCCGCTGTTCGCCGGCTTCCTGATGGAGTGGTTCGGGCCGGCGACCCTGCTCGCCTTCATGGGCGTCGCCGCCCTCGTCCCGGCCGGCTTCGCGCGCTGGCGCATGTGGGTCCGCCCGCCGGTGCCGCTCGACGAACAGGGCGACTGGGTGCCGCAGTTCGCGACTTCGCCAGCGGCGCTGGAGATGTATCCGGAGGCCGAGGAAGAGGAAGTTGACGAAGAATCCAACGGGATGGAGTCGCCGACCTCGGCCGCATCGCCAGCCGGCGATTCTCGCTAACGGCTTCATAGGTCGGTCCTGACAAATTGAAGATGTCATTTTGAATTCGTCAGCAATTGCCGTATGATTTTGGCTAATGAGCCGTACTAGCCTGTAAGCCATGACTATCGAAACCACCAAACTGACCATCCGGATCCCCGTGCAGGACGCCGTGTTTGCGAAGAAATACGCACGCGAGCACGGAATCACGGTCACCGAAGTCATTGACCGTTATCTGCGGCAGATGCGAGAGCTGGAAAACTATCGGCCGTCAACTGCTCTCGAAGCCATTACCGGGCTGCTGCCGCCGGAAATCGATGCCGAGAAGGAGTTTCGTGACCATCGGATGCAAAAGCATCAGGCATGATCCTGATCGACCTCAACGTAATGCTGGATGTCCTCCAGCAGCGCCAGCCCTACTTTCAGGCCTCGTCAGCCTTGATCGATCGAGCACTTGCCGACAACAAGTCAGCATGTATCCCAGCCCATGCCGTTACAACAATTCACTACCTTGTGGCTAAATACGGCAATCGACAATCAGCCAACCGTGCGGTCGATTGGCTCCTGACGCATTTTCAGGTCGCAGCAGTAACCTCCAATGAACTGGTACGGGCACGCGCACTCGACTGGCCAGACTTCGAAGATGCCGTGGTTGCTGCAGCCGCCGAGGCCGAGAACTGCAGCGCCATCGTCACGCGCAACGTGTCGGACTTCCGGAATTCGCCCGTACCGGCAAGGACGCCGGAAGAATACCTGCTGATTGTACGTTGAGGCGGCCCCAGGCTGCGCCTTCCCGTAGGTTGGGGATGTAACCCCGCCCTACGCAGGCAGGATCAGCTCGACGCGGAATCGGCCGTCCTCTCGATGGGTCTTCAAACGCGCCCCTTCCTCGAAGGCCAGCGCCAGGCGCTGACGGATATTGTCCAGGGCCATGCGATTGCTCTCCGCCGGCCGGGCGGAGTCGTCCGGCAGCGGATTGACGATTTCGAAGCGCAGGCGGCTTCGCGAGGCGCGCTCACCGCGAATGGACAGTCGCCCGCCCTCGGGCAAACGCGCGATGCCGTGGACGACTGCATTCTCCACCAGTGGCTGGATCAGCAAAGCGGGCAGCTCCTGCTCCAGCGGAAGATCATCCGCCAGTTCCCATTCGACCTTCAGCCGCTCGCCCAGACGCAGGGCCTCGAGACGCAAGTACCCCCGCACCAGCTCCAGCTCCTCGCCCAGGGACTGGGTGGCGCCGGAGCGAAGCCCCGTCCGCAGCAGATCCGACAGGTCGAGCGTCGCCTGCTCGGCCTCATGGGGCTTGTCGTGGACCAGGCTGGCGATGGTGTTGAGCGAATTGAACAGGAAATGCGGTCGAATACTGGCCTGCAGGGCGTCGAGCCTGGCCCGGGCCTCGGCGGCCACCTGCTGCTTCCAGCGTTGGTGGAGGACCAGGTAGCGAACCAGCGCCAGGGAAGCCAGCAGGCTGACCAGTGTATTGCGAAGGACAAACCATCGGCTTCCGTCCGGCTCTCCCATGGGAAGAAATGTGAGCACGGCGAGACTGGCCAGAAGGCTGACACCAGGAATCACGAAGAACAGAACCCACCCCGCGCCTGCGGATTGCCTGCCAGCAAGCAAGCGCCTGATTCCGCAGATGAGCGCGGCGGACAGCAGTACCACCCATTGCACGAACAATACGGACAGCCCGAAGCTCAGCCAGAAAGACTCGAGACTGCCGGCATCGGCGAGAGCAAACAAAAGTGCCACGACCAGGCCGACCAGCACCAGAAGCATCAGACTCGATGCCGTACACAAATCAGGCAGGCTTGCAGGTACGAGTGGTGTTGCTCGCCGACGACTGAGGAATGCCACTAAGAGTCCGAATGAACTATCAATACACCAAACGATAGCAGACACAAAAAAGCCCCGCCACTTTCAGCGGGGCTGTCATTCAGGAGCCCGAAAGGAACAGGGCGGGCAGCCTACCAGCACTCATCCGGATCGGCTTCCGTGCTTACCCCTCGGGTGCCGTTGTGCTGCAGCGTGAAGTTGGCACATTCGGTATCACGAGAGGCCTGCGACCCTTGGGGAACCGCGGTGAGCGTGTACGTTGTAGCGCCGATAGCTTGGCTGTCGGCCGGCATGCTGTATTTCCCAGTCTCGGATTCACGGGGGAAATTGACGGGACAATCGTCGGCATCGTATGCGCTGTAACGCGTGTAACAGCGCTCCAGTGCCTGGGCCGTATTCATCAGAATTGCCTTGGCCTCCGCTCGATTACTCCTCATGACCTGATCGGTATAGGACGGAATGGCAATGGCAGCGATAACTGCAAGGATCGCGACAACCATCATCAATTCGATCAGAGTAAAGCCCCGGACGGACGACGAGACGCGCATTTCGACTCTCATTTCGGAAGCTCCAGACGAATCAGATTGCGGCCCCGCCCATTCGCGCGCTCGCCGGCAAACACGGCCATAACCTGAGTGCCCGGTTCAATCCACGCCTCATAGAATTCCCTTGCGGAAACCTCAACCTCACCATTCCGAACCTGAGGGTGGGCACTCGAAGGAGGCGGCAACTCATAGCGTTCTCCTGACAGGACCACAATGTTGCTGTCAAAAGATACGGAATCCACTACCAGCGTCTGGGTGAGGTACTGTTCGCTCGCCTCGCGAACCTGTCCCGAAGCTGCCGCTGAAATGAGCAGCAACAGCCCGGCTCCGATCACTCTCCAATGATTGCGTTCAATCTTGTTCATATCCAACTCCTTTGCGGAACCGCCACTCAGTCAACTTCACGCCAGACCTGACGGCCTTCGCAAACCGTGCCCAACTCCACCCAAGGGCCGCCTTCGACCAGCGGTGGAATTTCAATCACTGAACACCAGCTTTCCGGGTCGCCTCCGGTCGGCTCCGGCGGTTCAGGGAATTCGGGATGATCGCCGCCATCGTCCGGGTCCGGATCCCCCGGGAACGGCACGTCACCCTCGGGCGGGCCGGGCGGGCGAACCGTGATCGGCGGGGAAATGGGAGCGCCTGTACCGATGAGCGTCGGAGGCTCGCCGCCGCCACCGAAAGGCTCGCGCCTGTACGTCCACTGCTTACCACCTGGCGAACAGGCATCATTGACTGGCTCGAACGTGGAATAAAAGAGTCGCCCAAACTCGAGGGTGGGCGGACCAAATGCCTTTTCGCCCGTGCGGCCATCGACGCCAAGATCTTCGTACCAGCCGCCAACGCCTCCGCCTGAACCAGCAGCGGCCAGCTGAGCGAAATCGACGGCCTGGTTACGGTCCCGAATGGCGTAGAACCGCTCGTCGGAAACGTCGGTCTTGTCCGATTTTTCGACCAGCTTGCCCGTCCCGAAATAGACCATAAGACCGCCGCCGGGGTTGGCGCCAAGGCTGGGCCGGGACATGATCGGACGACCTGCATGGAACAGCCCATCGTCAAAGGCGGATGAAGCACTTCCATCTTCGAAGTCGAACCGCCACATCGTGCCCTCGAGATCGCCGGCGTAGACGCGGGCGACATGCGCTCTTTCCACCGGATCCGTCCAGGACGCGACACCGGACAGTCCATTGGAGCCGGCATCGCCGACAGCGACCTTCTGCAAAACCTCACCATTGCGGAGATCTACAACGAACAGGTAGGCCTGTCGATCCTGCGAGTTGTAACCGTTTCCGAAAATGGCTACCCATGTTCCGTTCTGCAGCCGCGTGATGACAGGCTCACCGTAGGTGTAACCGATATCCGGATCGTCCTCGGCCGTGAGCTCCCAGAGGACATCGTCTTCAGTGAAGTCCTCTGGATCCGTTACGTCAAGGGCGTAGACGCCGCGGCCACCGCCCCCCAACGTCCCGACCAGATAAGTACCCCAAGATCCTTCGATATTGGCATCCCCGACAGCGACTTGCCCATCCACATAGTACCGATGGGTATAGTCCTTATCTGCAAGATGCTTCAGCTTATGGTGCAGTGCCGCCGGAACATAGGCGAAGTATTCTTCCAGAGTCCGCCCGTCGAATGCGTGCAGCATCCCGTCATTGGCTCCAACAAAGACCGTGTCCTTGCGTTCATATGGGCAATCGCCCGATTCGGGGCAGTCTCGCGGATCATTCTTCTTTCCCGCTACATAACCCAGGTACGCATTGTCGACTCGGCCCCATCCGTCGTTACCGGCGGTGGAGGCAACCGGACGCGAATTCACGACATCGCCCAAAAGGGAGTTCCGCGGCCTGAAACCACCCTCACCTTCCAGCTCGTCGTCTCCGCGAAGATAATTCACGACATTGGCAAAGGTCCAGAGCTCGTCTCCCTCATCAAGGTCAAATCGACCCCCGATCTCTTCGGACAGGTTACTCGTAAACTCCGCCCCATCACCATCACCGACTCCATCGGCAACACCTTCGGAATTTGAAGGAATGAAGGTGTAGATGTTGCGTCCGGAATCCCCCTGATCCTCGATCTCTTCACTAGCATAAAAAGTATCGCCCTCAAGGACATTGTCGGCAATCAGCTCGCCACTCCAATCCTCGCTGTCGAACATTGCACGGTAGACAAAGGCCCCTGCATCCAGCCTGGTCGAGCTCACCGCAACACTAGTCGTTGCATTGGCGCGGGCGATGACTTCACTCAGGATCTGCGACAGGCTCTTAGCAAACTGCTGGGGATCAGAGGCATTGAAAAAGCCACCCCGCGAGTTTACGCCGGCGTGCAGCAGGTCATCGATCTTTCCGGGCCGGGAGTCATAGGGGCTGGGCCAGTCAATGTCGACATCCGGATCCGTAATGGCGCTAAAGGCATCTTCAGAGCTGACCGTCCCCTCGACGCCCAGCCCGACCCCGAACGTCACCATATGCTGCCAGAACGCGGGATTGGAGTCCGTTGTAGGCACTTCATTATCGATATCATCCCGCAGGTCACGCTTCCAGAAGTACATGGCGACATCCGCGAGCGTATCCCTTCTGTCATCGCTGAAAGGGTTGCTGGGCGTATACCTGAAGCTCTGTCCGCCCGGGCCGGTGATCGTCTCACCGGCTGTGCCATCGGCATTGTCGGCATCAACTCGCTCACCAGAGTCGTAATACCCATCCGTCATCAGAACGGTATAACTCTGGCGGCAAGTGAGTAGCTCGCTGTCTGAATCGGTTGGATCCGTTCGCCAGGGCTGCTCGTACTCGAAGTACTCGCCAGCACGCTCGAGAGCCTTGCGCA
>JAZBPT010000027.1:0-3249 GCA_036351755.1 Wenzhouxiangella sp.
AAGCCTAAAGCCCTCGAGCAACCAAAAAACCAAACAACCAAAAAACGAAAAAACCAGAAGTTACCCGAGCGCTGGGTGCCCCGACGGCTGTTCGCCCTTGTCGTCTCCGTCACCGCCGCTCGGGGGCTCGCTGTCGTGCCAGCCTTCGGGCGGATCGGGCTCCTCGCCGTTCATGATCTGATCGATCTGCTTCGAATCGATGGTTTCATAGCGCATCAGCGCGTCGGCCATCAGGTGGAGCTGCTTGTCGTGATCGGTCAGGATCTGCTTCGCGCGGTCGTAGGCCGAGTCGATGATCCGGCGAATTTCCTTGTCGATCTTGCGGTGCGTCTCGTCCGACACGTTCTTGTGCTGCGTCACCGAACGGCCAAGGAAGACCTCGTCTTCGTTCTCGTCGTACGACAGCGGCCCCAGCTCGTCGGACAGCCCCCACTTGGAGACCATGTTCCGGGCGATGTCGGTGGCTCGTTCGATGTCGTTTGAAGCGCCCGTGGTGACCTTCTGCTTGCCGTAAATCAGCTCCTCGGCCACGCGTCCGCCGAACAGGCTGGCCAGCGAGGACTCCAGTTGCGTCTTGTTCTGGCTGTACTTGTCCTCTTCGGGCAGGAACATCGTCACGCCCAGGGCACGGCCGCGCGGAATGATCGTCACCTTGTACACGGGGTCGTGCTCGGGCACGATCCGGCCGACGATGGCGTGGCCGGCCTCGTGGTAGGCCGTCAGGCGCTTGTCCTCCTCGGACATGACCATCGACTTGCGCTCGGCGCCCATCATGATCTTGTCCTTGGCCAGCTCGAAATGGCGCTGCTCGACGGCCTTGCTGTCCTCGCGGGCGGCGAATAGGGCCGCCTCGTTGACCAGGTTGGCCAGGTCGGCGCCCGAGAAACCCGGCGTGCCGCGCGCGATGACGCGGGCATCGACGCTGTCACCCAATGGCACCTTGCGCATGTGGACCTTGATGATCTGCTCGCGGCCCTTGAGGTCGGGCAGCGGCACGACCACCTGCCGGTCGAAGCGGCCCGGGCGCAGGAGTGCCTTGTCGAGCACATCCGGACGGTTGGTGGCGGCAATCATGATGATGCCCTCGTTGCCTTCGAAACCGTCCATTTCGACCAGGAGCTGATTGAGAGTCTGCTCGCGTTCGTCGTGACCGCCGCCGAGACCGGCGCCACGCTGGCGTCCGACTGCATCGAGCTCGTCGATGAAGATGATGCAGGGCGCGTGCTTCTTGGCGGTCTCGAACATGTCGCGAACGCGCGAGGCACCGACGCCGACAAACATCTCGACGAAATCCGAGCCAGAGATCGAGAAGAACGGCACCTTGGCCTCACCCGCAATGGCGCGGGCGAGCAGGGTCTTGCCGGTACCCGGCGGGCCGACCATCAGGATGCCCTTGGGAATATGGCCGCCCAGGCGCTGGAACTTGCCGGGATCGCGCAGGAAATCGACCAGTTCGGTCACTTCGTCCTTGGCTTCTTCGCAGCCGGCGACGTCGCCGAAGGTCACCTTGACCTGGTCCTCGCCCTGCAGCTTGGCGCGCGACTTGCCGAAACTCATCGCGCCGCCGCGGCCGCCCGCACCGCCCTGCATCTGGCGCATGAAATAGACCCACAGGCCGACCAGGACCAGCACCGGCAGCAGGCTGATCAGGATGTCGACGACGATTGAGCGACCTTCCGGTGGCTTTGCATCGATCTGCACGTCGTTGTCGAGCAGATCCTTGATCAGGCCGTCGTCACGCGGCGCCATGACCCGGAATTCCTGGCCACTGCTCGTCCGGCCCGTGATCGTCTTGCCGCCGGCGCCTTCCTGGATGACGACGCTGTCCACCTCGCCGTTCTGCACTCTTTCGAGGAACAGCGAATAATTCATTTCCTGCGGCTGCGCGTCGGGCTGGGAGTAGTGCTGGAACACACTCATCAGCACGACGGCGATGATGATCCACATCACCAGGTTTTTGGCAAAATCACTCAAAATTAAGCTCTCCGGTTGACGCCGTCCGTTTGATTCGATTCTACGACAATGCGATCAATGCTGCGTTCAACGCCGCGGCCGGCTTGCCACGATGTACACCTCCCGGCTCTCGGCCCGGGAGGCCCGCGGCTTGCGAACGCGGACCGCTGCGTATTTCTGCTTTAATTCGGCCAGGTAGGCATCGAAGCCTTCTCCCTGGAAAACCTTCACCACGAAGGTGCCCGAGGCGTCCAGCCAGTCGTCGGCGAACGCCGCGGCCAGTTCGGCCAGGTGCATGCTGCGCGCCTGGTCGGCCGGTCCGATACCCGAGATATTGGGGGCCATGTCGGACAGGACAAGGTCGGCGCGACGCCCATCCATGGCGGTTTCCAGCGCCGCCAGGGGCTCGTCCTCACGAAAATCCCCCTCGATGAACACCACACCTTCGATGGGCTCCATGGGCAGGATATCGAGCGCCACGACCCGCCCGGAGGCTCCCACCTTCTCCAGGGCCACCTGGCACCAGCTTCCGGGCGCAGCGCCCAGGTCGACGACGAACTGCCCGGGCCGGAAGAGACGGTCCTTCTCGTCGAGCTCGAGCAGCTTGAACGCCGCCCGCGCCCGGTACCCCGCCTCGCGAGCGCGCTTGACGTAAGGGTCCGATTGTTGGCGCTTTTTCCAGTCCATGGGTGGTTGGTTTGTTGGTTTGTTGGTTTGTTGGTTTGGCAATGGTAACCGCTTGGGAGCACCGAACCGACGCCCGGCGTCGTCCCGGACCCTGATCCGGAACCTACCAGCCGAAGGCACCACTAGAGCACAGGTCCCGGATTGACGGGCACCCGCCCGTCATCCCGGCCGTAGCGAAGCGGAGAGCCGGGACCTCCCGACCGAAGGCGCCAACCGATGGAAGGCCCCGGCTCAAGGCCGGGGCGACGAAGTCGATTGTTTTCCTGAAACTTGAAACCTGAAACCAAGTTACCATTGCCCCTCGAGACCAAGCAGCCCCCATCCATGCCCCTGACCAACAGCCAGAAGAAGCATCTTCGCGGCCTCAGCCACGACCTGCATCCCGTCGTGATGGTGGCCGACAAGGGCCTGAGCGAGAAT
Organism: Wenzhouxiangella sp.; assembly: GCA_036351755.1. Taxonomy (GTDB): domain Bacteria; phylum Pseudomonadota; class Gammaproteobacteria; order Xanthomonadales; family Wenzhouxiangellaceae; genus Wenzhouxiangella. Next base: position 3,061 of record JAZBPT010000027.1, read on the forward strand.
GTCCTCGCCGAAGTCGAACAGGCCCTCGAGCACCACGAACTCATCAAGATCAAGCTTCGCGGGGATCGCGAGCAGCGCGACGCCTGGATCGAGGAGCTGGTTGCAACGACCCGGGCGGAGCTGGTCCACCAGATCGGCCAGGTCGTGTGCCTGTACCGGCGCCACCCGGAGAAACCGAAGATCGAGCTA